>SPJM01000192.1 GCA_006844585.1 Methylococcaceae bacterium
TTGAGGCCTGCAAACGAATTTCCAATTATTTTAAACTGCATCTATTCAATGTCGCTAAGTCGGTGTCCGCTTCCAGCGTCCGATTTCATGATAACGGCAAAAACATACGCTCTCGCAAAAACCGTTCGCCCCAACAACGCAACATCCTTAACCAGCAAGGCCAACGTATTTTTCTGTATGAATTGCAGGGAGAGCTGATGTTTGGCGCCTCAGAATCCATCAGCAAACAGATTTTTACCAATACTGAGCAGTTTGATTTTGTAATATTTGAAATGAAACGCGTATTTGATGTTGATAATGCCGCCATATTAATCTTTGCCAAGATGGCAAATAAACTGGTTGGTCTGGGTAAATCTGTGTTTTTCACTCAGGCCTCGCACAACTATCAGTTCTGCAAAAAGCTTAAACACTATTTTCAGCAGCCCGATCCATCGCGCCTGTTTCAATTTGTTGATACAGACAGAGCGTTGGAATATTGTGAAGAACAAATAATCGCTAAAATGGATCAGTCTCTAATCGCCAAACCTGGCCGAAAGACAATTGCTGACCAGGCGTTATGTGCAGGATTCACAGATTCAGACCTTAAAATGCTGGAAAACCAGGCTGAAAATGTAAAATTTCCTCCCGGTCAAACAATCTTTAACACTGGCGACGAAGCCAGTTCCATATTTTTTATCCTGGCTGGTGAAGTGGAAATTACCATCGCTACCAAAGAAAAACACTTCCTGCGTCTGGGTACGTTGTCAGCCGGTCAATGTTTTGGCGAAATGTCGCTGGTCAATGGTCTTAATCGTTCAGCCAATATCGTTTCGACTGCTTATACAGAATGCCTGGAAATTCCGTTTGATAAGCTGGAAGGAGCGCTCTTAACCAAAATATTGATTAACCTGGCATCTCATTTAGCAGAAAAGCTCAATAAAGATACCAAATTGTTACAGGACGCTTATTAGCCAGGAAATCTCACCAGGGCGAAGAATAGGAATTTTCAATCAAAGAGCTTAAGGTGTCGGGTTCCCAATTTATAGACTGATTGTGGCGGATAATCTAGTAATACCTTGACTTTGTGGCTTGGAATTCCTATTCTTTTATTGAGTATAAAAGGCGGTCCGTTGAGACTCTATCTGCAAAAGAACGGTCAATGGGGCTTTCATATGTGACTCCGATTGCAAGTATTTTTAAGGGGGTTTCATGCTTATTGACGGTATCAGGGGGAACCACTCATGCATAACTCTCTTTTGCGACTGCATCAGACCGCACTGCTAACGATTTTAGCTCTGCTGCTCACCGCCTGCTGGGATGATAAGTCTGGAGAAACTACTGATAATTCCACTTCAACTGCAACCGGAATACAAACGAGAGCAAAGCCGTTTACGCCATCTCAACAGTCGTGCAAACCAAATCAGGTCTCTGCTGACATCAAGGATATTTACTACCCAGGCCCGAAGTGTGAGCATGTAGCCAGAAACCTCGACTCTCAGAGGTTCCTGAAAAAGCACATTCAGATTTGCCAAAAAAAAACCGGGGTCTCTCTATCGTCAGGACCCGTCGCAAGCGTTTCGATCAGCAGTTGTAAACCGGCGGAGAATCAGCGCGGAATCGTCTATTCCAAACAGATTTGCTGTAATGCTCCTGCTGTTGTGGCTGCCGCCCCCGCCTCCGCTCCCCGCACGTTTGCGTATAAGGCAAACCTATCCTGTCCCGATAACCGGCTTCAGGCAATGGCGACCAATCTGCATTTCCCGGACAAAACTTGCGCTCAGGCCGCCCGAGGATTTGCCGAAAAGGGTTATGAGAGCTCCCATTATCAAAAAGCATGTCAGATAGCCGCCGACAGCACCGGCTTTAGACAGACAATCTCCGATGCCGCACTCTTTACCTGTAATCAGGATGAAACCGGGGCCTATCTGGATGTTGCGCTTTGCTGTTCTGCAACACTTCCACCGGGCAAGAAATTGCACCCGCTGACATTACCCAAGGATATTTGGGAGATATTAACAACCAGGAACCTTTTTGCCCTGCAGCTAATGCTTTCGATAGAACCTGAACGCGCACAGGAGAGAGGCAAATCGAACATTACGCCACTGCACCGGGCGACCAGCGTGGCTATGGTAGATGCGCTGTTGAGTAAAAAGGCTCTGAGAGATGCCAAGGATAAGGACGGTAACACCCCGCTTCACTCTGCGGTACGGCGCGGCCAACATGATATTGCCGCCCGCTTGCTGCAGAGAGGGGCAAATGTCAATGCGGTTAGTCGCTACGGTGATACAGCGTTGAGCTATGCCAAGTCCCGTAAAATCGCAGCACTGCTTCTGGACAACAAGGCCAACCCCAATGGCGCCTCTCCATTGGTTACGCCGTTACATGTTGCTGCGTTTTATGGCCGCACAGATGTCGTCGACCTGCTGACCCAACATGGCGCTGACATCAATCGGAAAAATAGGGCGGGTGAAACACCCCTGCACCGCGCTGCATTCGGCTTCAGTAAGACAAGTATTGATGTGGTTCGATTACTGATCAGCAAGGGTTCCGATATCAACACCCTTAGTAATTCGACGCCTGCAAGGACACCGCTGGATATGGCCAAAAAAGATGAAATGATTAATTTGATTCTCTCTCACGGCGGGAAAAGTGCGCGGGAGTTACTGAATTAGGCTGATTTGATGGTGAAAAGAACAGCCCCGATTCACACTTGAGTCGGCGGTCTAATACAATCTTCACCTTGCCTATCTCAGGTAAAAGCTGCCGCTTAATCATCGTCAAACAGTCTTGAAACGAATAAAACTCAAACTTAGTCTATAATATGTCAAAGGCATAACCTCAATTGTATTCAGGTATGCGCCTGACTTTGGCATTGTATACTTCGCGCGGTTGCGGTTTTCTACCAAAATCATTTATCCGGCTTTGCACTAATAAAAGATGAGTTTATTTACCAAGAAAGAAGACGCTGATAACAAGTGGGAAAAAAAATATTTCTCGCTGCTGGATGAGCATGACTCACTTGAAAAGAGCAGTCAGGAAACTGAACAACTGCTGTGCAAAACGATCATGCGGCTTGCTTTGGCGGCAACAGGCTTTAATCAGCAGCTTGATCCTTATTTAAACCGCATCCGCAAACAACTCAAAAAAGGTTTAAATAACCATCTGCTTAAACAAGAATTGGAAGAGTTTTCCAATGCGCTGATGCAGCTGGACGAGTCATCAAGTCAAAAAACCAAGCCGGATCCGTCCTTATTGTTCAAATTTTTAGCCAGGCACTATACCCATCGGCGCGCCGAACTTGAGCATATCTTCAAAGAATATCAACGCAACGCTAAAATCGGCGTTAAAGATTTATTGCTGGCTTTACATGAATTGATCGATGAAGAAAGTTCCGTTGTCTCCGAAATCCATAATCATAACGTTGATCAAGAAGCGATACGCGTACAAGTTTTGGAGTTATTGAAAAATACCGATATTCCCAATCATTTTAAGCAGCGCGCTGAAAAGCTGAAAAACAGCATTGATGACCCTTCTGAGTCACTCAATAAAATTTTGCAGGATACCTTTGATTTGCTGATCGGCATTAAAAAAGATATGCAAAGCAAACAAGATGAGATGGCTGATTTCTTATCCAATCTAACCGAGCATTTGTTAAGTTTGGCGCAAAATTCTCAACAAGCTTTAATTATGGATAAAAGCTTTGAGAGCGAGCGCAAAGTTAGAGAACAGGTTATTACTGAACAAATTCAGGAATTAAAAAATAATTCAATTTCAGCAACCGAATTAGAGCCTTTAAAAAATATGGTGATTTCTCATCTGGATGATATTGGTAATCAATGGCAGGAAAACCAACAAAAAAATCTTCAGCATGGCGAAAAAACGCGTGAATCCATAACCGAACTCAGTAAAAAAATCAGGCAGCTTGAATCGGAATCTAAATCACTGAAAAACAGCCTGCAGAAAGTTCAGAAGCAGGCAACCCGCGACCCGTTGACAGGCTTACCCAACCGCATCGCCTATGAAGAAAGATTGCAGGCCGAGCTGGCGCGTATGCAACGCAATGGAACGCCCTTGGCAATGGCGATATGGGATATTGATTTTTTTAAAAAAATCAATGATACCTATGGTCACAAGGCCGGGGACAAAACTTTGGTGATTATCGCCAATTTGTTAGCCGACAATTGCCGCGCCGTTGATTTTGTATCGCGCTTCGGCGGTGAAGAGTTTACAATGTTGCTTGCGGAAACCAATGCGCAATCCGCACTGATTATCGCCGATAAATTGCGTCGTAAAATTGCTGATGCGGGTTTTAACGCCGGAGGCAATAAAATTCAAATTACTATTTCCTGCGGCATCAGCGAATTCGGGCCGGACGACACGGGTGAAACCGTATTTGTTCGCGCCGACGAAGCTTTGTATCAAGCCAAGAAAAACGGACGTAATCAGTGCGTTGTCGGCTAATATGAACAATATGGAATTAAAATGCCTGATCCGAAAAATATTTCGGCTAATGATGAATTACTTTTCCAACTCATCAGCCAACTCTTACAATTAATCAAAGGCCGACATGGGTCTTTGGAAGCATTCAGGCTATCCATTCATCGACATCTTTCCGGCGAACTTTCTCGCCAACAAGTACAAAACGAACTGCAGCTCTTATCTACCGTTTTAAAGTCGTTATTGTTGCGAGATCAAAAAAATGTTGATCCGAACTGTGAACTTGAGCTGCCAAAAGAAAAATTTATTGAGCGACTGGATAATTTATTAAAGAACATCTCCGTTCCAATCAAATTTCAATCGCATCGGCAAATTATCCTCGATAAACTCAAGAAAGACTTATGTGAAGATGATATTGAAAGCGTTATAGACTCGGTTGTCTCTTTGATTCTTAATATCAATCATTCCATGCAATCCGAGCAACATATCACCGAAAAGTTTTTGGAAGATATTTACGGTCAGCTCAACCAACTGGAAAGGCATACAGTCAAAGCCAAAGAAACTAATCAAGAAAGCATCGCCGATAATGCTCAATTAAATCAGGTGATTTATCACCAAATCGAAAACATTAAAACCAGCGCTTCAAACGCATTAGAACTCAGCACCCTGCAAAACAACATTGCCTTACATTTGCAAGAGCTGACAACTCAGCTGCATGCGCATAAACTCGGTTTGGAATCGCGGCAGCAAGAAACCCAACAACAACTTTCCGCGATGTCGAGTAAAATTCAGGAATTGGAGGCGGAAGCTTATAATTTGCGCAGAAGTCTGTTAATGGCCCATGCAAAAGCATTTTTAGACCCTTTGACCAATCTGCCCAATCGTATGGCTTATAATGAAAAGGTGGACATCGAAGCTAAATATTGTAAACGCTATCATACCGCTTTGGCGCTGATCATTTGGGATATCGATCATTTTAAACTGATTAACGACAGTTACGGGCACCAGGCAGGCGATAAAACCCTGGAATTAGTCGCCCGTCTCATGAGTGATAATTGCCGCGAAACGGATTTTATCGCGAGATACGGCGGTGAAGAATTTGTCATGTTATTGCATAAAACCTCCGCCAACCATGCCTTAACCTTGGCGGAAAAAATTCGCCAAACGATTGAAAACACCCAATTTCATTACAACGGCGAAGCGGTGAACATAACCATTTCCTGCGGCATCAGTGAATTTAACGAAGACCTGTTATCGCCGGACCAGGTTTTCGATCAAGCCGATAAAGCGCTTTATTATTCCAAACAAAACGGTCGCAATCGGTGTACTTTGTTTGCTCAACATTAATATATACTTCGTAGCAGTGACCGCTCGAAGTATAACTGAGATAATAGCATCCTACTTATTACTCCCGCTTTAGTATGAACAGCTCTCAATACGCAATCACTTTCGCTTGTTACAACCAATTGGAATACACCCGCCAATGCATAGACAGCATGATCGCCCATGGCGACGACTTAAGCCGACTGATCGTAATTGATAACGGTTCCGCCGATGATACCGTTAATTATTTACAACAACTGCCTCTAGGCGAAGTTATCCCTAACAAAGGCAATCTGGGCTGCGGCGTAGCCTGGAATCAGGGCGTCTTGGCTCGTCAGGCGGAGTGGAGCATCATTATGAATAATGATGTTTTGGTTTCCAAAAACTGGCTGGAAAATTTAATTACGACGGCTGAAAAAAATCAACTAAAAGTCATATCGCCGTCGTTAATTGAAGGACCTTTGGATTATGATTTTGACAGCTTTGCTGAAAATGCTTCGGAACAAATGCATAATGCCTTGCGTCGCGGCGCCTGTCATGCGGTGTGCATGGCGGTGCATGATTCAGTATGGGCGGAAGTCGGCTATTTTCAGCCTGTTCCTAAATTGCTGGGTTATGAAGACACCCTGTTTTTTCACGAATTAGACAAAGCGGGAATAGAAGTCGCCATCACCGGATCATCATGGCTGCATCATTTCGGCTCCATTACCCAATCAGCGATGAAAAAAGAACGCGGATTGGCAGAAAACGATATTCTGGCTTACCGTTATAACTATCGTTTACTGAAACAAAGTTGGCTAAAACGCAAGTTAAAGAAATTAAATAAAAAACGCATGCTGAAAGACTATCGGCAACAAGAATTAGAACAATACGGGATTTCCATGCACGGCGTTCGCGAGAATAACGATTTTGTTTGGCGGTAGCCAGGGTGGCGGAGTTAAAAATCCAAATTCTGCATTAACTGCATCATTTCAGCAACCGATTGTACTTGCAGTTTTTTTTTGATCTGGGTGGAGTAATTGGCCACGGTTTTATAGCTTAAGCATAATTCCTCAGCAATTTTATGAGAGCTATAGCCCTGACCGATTAATCTGAAAATATCAAACTCGCGACTGGAAAAGGTTTCCAACACTTGCTGATAATGGCCCGCGGCTTCACCTTTAAGTAATCCGCTCTCTATATATTGCCGACCGCGTACAATTTGGAAAATGGCGTCTTGTAAAATTTCCGGCGCGCTGTTTTTAGTGATGTAACCATTAGCGCCGACTGAAATCGCCTTGCTGACGTATACCTGCTCCTGATGCACGCTGAATACTAAAACTTTACTCTCCGGATAGCGTTGCTTCAAGCGCCGTATGGTTTCTAAACCGCCGATGCCTGGCATTGATAAATCCATGATGAGAATATCCGGTTTAAGTTCAGGAAACTGTTGTATTGCTTGCTCGCCACGGTCTGCTTCACCGCAAACCTCCAATCCTTGCACTGTAGCAAGCAATAATTTAAAACCGGCCCTCACCACGGCATGGTCATCGACTAATAAAATGCGAATATTGCCCGTTTGATTCATACCCACAGAAAAGAAATCAATTTCATATGGGCCAATATACCTTAAATTTCGTGAAACAATAAGAATATATTGAAAGGGCGCAGGGCGACACCCCGCGCCTTTTGCTCTATATCATTAATGCTTGAATTTTACTTTAACCTGCTTTACCGACTTCTGTGGCTTCCGGCACTTCAATCAATTTCCCGGTTTTACAATCATAAATATAACCGTACACTGGAATTTCAGCTGGCGTCATTGAGCTGTTTTTAATTCTAGCGACATCTTCAACCACGCTTTTAGCCAAGTCGCTGATGGTTAACCATTGGATATATTTGCCTTCAGAGGTGCCGCCGCCTTCACAGCAATCATGCCAGCCGCTTTCATCAACACTGGCGGTTTTCAAACTGCCTTCCAATAAGTCTCCCATGATTTCACTGGTAAACGTTTCCATGCCGCAGTCGGTATGATGGATCACAAACCACTCGCGAGTACCTAATAATTTATAGGAAATAACCAAAGAACGAATGGCGTCATCACTGGCTCTACCGCCGGCATTACGAATGATATGCGCATCGCCCTCACTGAGACCGGCATATTTAGCCGGATCCAGGCGCGCATCCATACAGGTTAAAATAGCGAAATGTCTACCCGGCGGCATCGGTAGGTTCCCCTTGTCGCCAAAATTGGCGACATACTCATCATTCGCCGCAATAACTTCTTCAAGGATTTTACTCATGCTGTTCTCCACTTTTATAGTAATTTTAAAAGATTCCCTCAGAAAAATAATACTGCAAGTAGGGATAACGAGAATATTATATTAAGTTTATAGATTATAAACTTATTGTTGGTTTGTTTTTTTCGATATTCACCCAGCCTTGCCTTTGTAGCACTATACGGCTACAACTTGTTGCTAAGGACTGAGGATGAAATAAAACCCGAAACTAACGTAGGATTTTTGTTCAGATTCAAGGCGTGGAAATAGGCGCATAGCAAGCTATGTAACTATTTTCACAACGCAGAAACTGAGCAAAAAGACAAGTTAGTTTCGGGTTTTAAAAATTCTCAGTCCTTAGTATGAATAAAAAATCATGCCATCACTCATGCTTACAGTATCATTAATTATTGATTATTTATCAATGTCTTAAAGCATATCAATGGCAAAGCTGGGTTTATTTGCGCTTTGTTCATATATCTTCAAGGCAAGACGGGATACAATACCTGTTTTGCCGGTCAAAAACATAGCGATGTTTTCTATAGATCAGTTTTTATTATCTATTTTCTGTAGAAATTCATGCTTTTGAATCTATGAGTAACGCGCACCCAATGAAAAAATTTAGTTTTATTTTATTTCTGTCATTCTTTGCGCTCAGCAGCGTAAATGCGGAATTAAACATTCTGCCGTTTAAAAAAAACAGCTTTTCGGAAATAAAAGCCGCCCGAAAAGACAATCCTTTTATTTTGGTTTTCTGGTCTGAGAGCTGCCGATATTGTTTAAAAGAACTGGCTATGTTCGGCAAACTGCTTAAACAATACCCCACGATAGAATTAATAACGGTGGCGACCGACAATTTTCTGGATGAAGGAACCGTACACCGAGTGCTCAAGCAAAGCAAACTGGATTTAAAACAAACTTGGGTCTTTTCCGAACCTATCGTCGAAAAAATCTATGCCAGCGTTAAGCCCGGATGGTTAGGCGAATTGCCCGCCACCCATTTTTTCACCCATGACAACCAGGAAATCCGCCATATGGGCATCGTGAAAGAAGACGAACTCATTCAATGGCTGAATGAACAGACGCAATAATGGAGAATATCTCAATGCATTCCAATCAGGATGAAACCGCCAAAAAAGGCAGACGCTTAGCGGCTATTATTTATATTCTTGTGCTAGCTTTTATTGTCGGCGGCTCTTGGTTTCACCAGAACAGATTAGCGGAATTGCAGGCTGAACAAGGTCAACAACCTTTCGTGTTGCAAAAACCTAACAATGATTAAATCGCGGATTCCCTCATTACTGAGTTTATTATTACTGTTATTCATGTCCAACACCGTTAGCAGTCAATCAGGATTGCAAAACAATCAGCTTAAACCCTGTCCGGATTCGCCCAATTGTATTTGCACCGAACAGCAGTCAGAACATGCTCTGCCATTTCAACAATATGGAATTGGAGCCATCCGACGCGCTATAGAAGAAAGCATAATTCAACAGGGCGGCAAAATCATCAAAGTGGAAAAAGATTATTTTCATGCCGAATATACTTCCAAATGGTTTAAATTCGTTGATGACCTGGAAGTACGCATTGATCAAGATAAACAAATGGCGCATTTCCGCTCGGCATCCAGAACCGGTTATTATGACTTCGGCGTCAATCAGAAGCGTATTGAAGAATTGAAGAAATTGATTATTTTGTCATTAACCCGAAATGCTTCGAATTACTCAGTTAAATAATCCATCCCCCGAAAAACCGAACAACGCTTAAACATCTCAATATTCGGCTGCAAGCCCTTTTGTTGGGAAAATTTCGCGGCCAGCTTGGTTAAGCCTTTAATTTCCCGGCCTGTCGCCTGGGGGAATAAATCCGCCAACTGTTCAATGAGTTGATCGCTTACCGTCACATTAAATTGTTCAGTCATCACTTGCCAGATTTTAACCCGATCCTGTCGTTGCGGAGGGTGATACCGAATCATCGCAATACAACGCGAAATAATCGCCTCATCAATATCATCCACCCGATTAGTAGTTAGAAACAGCAATCCGTTAAAATACTCCAGCACCCTTAAAAACACCCCGACCACCGCATTGGAGGCTAAACTATCGCTACGCTTGCGAATATAAACATCAGCCTCGTCGATTAACATCACCGCGCCCCAGCGCTGTGCACGGATCAAAGTATCTTTTAGCGCTTTCTCCATTTCCGCCACGTTTAAACCTAATTGACCGGAATGCACCCGGTATAAAGGTCGTTTAATAATTTCTGAATATACTTCGGCGGTCAGGGTTTTCCCCACCCCCGCAGGTCCTGCGCACAATACAGTAGTGCCGCCTGACTTGCCAGCGATAATATCGTCCATCAGCACATCCATTTCCGCCGTCAAAATGTCGATTAAATCAGTTTGTTCCGGCGGCAACACCAGTTTTTGTTTTAAGGACGGCTGGTATTCATAAAGCTGCAGCTCATCAACATGCACCCAAACATGGTGATGCAGTTCCAGATGGAACATCAAAATATAACCGTGTACCGGCAATTCAGTAAACAAGTCTTTTGGAATAGAGGCTTTGGCGACCTCCAAACGTTTTTCAACATCGCAATCGTAGCGCATGCTTTTACCTGCGCGACGTAAAAGGCCGCCGAGAATATCGCCCGATGCGCCTAAACTCAAGGCGCGATCAGCGATAATGTTTTCATCATTCACTAATCGGCAATAGCCGCCGCCGGAAGACAATACCACCGAATTTTTGCGCGTCCAGTCGGTATTCCGATGATTGGCGGTCGGGTCTTCAGCATAAATACCGACGCCTTGAGCGGAAAACTGTTCGCCATAGCGTCCGCGCCATTCGAAATAAAGTTCGGTTTGTTGATCATAAGCGGCCATTAGTTCCGGCGTTTCTTTCAAATAGCCTTTTAAGGCGAAAATCTCGCTGATTGAGATATGGTTTAGATCCTTTTTACGAATAATTAAATTTTCAATCGCAATCTTGCCGCGCACATTGGCTTTTAATTCGATTACAATGCGTCCGGCTTCCTCTTCCCCCGGCGGCGTATAGTCAAGTCTGGTAATCAGATACGCCATCGTCTTGCCGCCGCTGCTGACTTTAAACATCCAGCCGCGAATCGCATCGTTAATCAAATAATCAGCTAGCGCAGGCGCCAGTTGTTCAAGATCATCAGCAGTATACTTGATGTCATCGTCATTCAGCGCATTTTGCAGGGTTGCGATCATGGCGGCTTGAACCTGCATTTGCTCGCCGCCTTGTTGATAGAGATTTTGCAGATAGCCGAGTTCGCTATTGGATAACTGATTGAAAACGATTTCCGCCTTATTGCCGAAGCGCAATTGATCGCGCAAGCAATCCAGATCAGGAAATTCGCTCAACAAGGCTTCTACATAATTTTTTTCAATCTGTAATTTCATAATCAATCTCGTTAATTCATCCGCCGCTGGCAAGGCCTCAAAAGATAGCTTGGCATTAGTGAAAAAGTCGCCAAGATCATTTTTATCTAAGGAGCGGGGATGTGATAAAGTTCACGTTCCTAAGATGATTTTGAGCAATTTGAATGCCAATCAGGAAGTAGCTTTAACTAATTGATTTATTGCTATTTAAATAAAATCCGGATTGTCGGTAAGCAGACAAAAATAAGATTAAAGTCAGCACTCACCCCGTTTACAAGGCGGGCGCAACAGGAATGTTGCATCTAAACAACTGGATCATCATCAGAGGGTGAACATTTGCCGCATAAACCGGCAAAAGGATTTGCGGCTAAAATCTTTTGTGGAATCGGCTTTCCACACAACAAACATTGACTGTAACTGTCACTATCCATACTTTCCATGGACAGTTTAACTTTATCGATTTCTTGCCTGACTTTATCTTCTGCGTCAAAAACTGATTCCTTCGGCTGGGGATGACTTTTTTCCGGGTTAATTCCACCCAAATTTTCATCCAGCTCTTTAAGCATTTTGATCAAATCATGGCGCATTTCATCATAATCTTTCACACGCTTTACCTCATCACAGCAGCTCTAATAAACAACCATAGTCAACGATCAAAAATTCTGCAATTTACCATAGCTTGCTCAGGGTTTTATTTGAACTATACTCCTGCTACAGTTGTCAATCAATGCTGATGTCGCCTCAATCGAGACCGCGCCATCGCGAAATTCCATCAGACAGGGAAACGGCACTATGGACTCTTCTTTAGATCAACTTTTCGCTTCCGCCAATTCAATTATACTCGGCAAATCACATCAGATTAAATTAGCGATATGCTGTCTTTTCGCTAAAGGTCATTTATTGATCGAGGATATTCCCGGCGTCGGTAAAACCACATTGGCGCATACCTTAGCCAAATTATTCGGCATGCAATATCAGCGCATTCAATTCACCAGCGATATATTACCCGCTGATATTATCGGCGGCTCGATATTCGATAAGGAATCCAATCAATTTACCTTTCATCACGGTCCGTTGTTTAATCAAATGGTGTTGGCGGATGAAATTAACCGTTCTACGCCTAAAGCGCAAAGCGCATTATTGGAAGCTATGGAAGAAAACCAGGTTACCGTGGAAGGGAAAACCTACATTTTACCGCAACCTTTTTTTGTAATCGCCACCCAAAACCCCGCTCACCAAATCGGCACATTCCCTATTCCGGAATCGCAACTGGATCGTTTTTTAATGCGCATTGAGTTAGGCTACCCTGATCGACAGGCCGAACGCGAACTGTTAATGGGGCAACTTCGCCATCGTTTAATCGACGACTTGCAACAGCAAATCAACCCTCAACAATTGGCGGAAATACAGCATGCCGTGAGCAAAATTTACGCTTCTTCGGCGTTACTTGATTACATACAGGCGATTATTGATTTCACCCGCCAATCCGGCGAATACCAATACGGACTTTCGCCGCGAGCCGGATTAGCTTTGTTGCAGGCCGCCAAAGCCTGGGCCTATATGCAACAGCGGGACGCGGTGATTCCGGAAGATGTGCAAGCGGTCTTAGCGCCTGTAGCAGGGCACCGGATACGTTCAGGGCAAACCGATTCAGCGGCGATAGTGGCGCCGATTTTAGAACAAATAGAAATTGATTAATGGCTATATTTTCAAAGCTGAACAAACGCTGGCAAAATAGTCGATGGCTTAAACAGAAAAAAAAGGATCGACAAGCCGTTACCTTATCCCATCAACGCATCTTTATTTTGCCGACTCAACGCGGTTTGGCCTTTGTCGTGGTCATTTTGTTAGTGCTGCTGATCGCTTTTGTATACAAAAACAATCTAGCTTATTTTCTGGGTTTTATGATGGCGGCGATCTTTTTCGTGACCATTTTACATAGCTACAAAGCCCTGGCCGGATTGCGCATTGTTCCGGGCAAAACTCATCCGGGCTATGTCGGGCAACAGGCGGGGTTTGATATTCTGTTGAGCAATCCGGGCAAACAGCCGAAATATCAATTATCGGTAAAAGATCAACCTTTTCATTCCATTAATCTGGATACTGGGCAGCAAATAAAGCTCACCGTTTATCAACGCGCCAATAAAAGAGGCTGGCTGGACTGTGAAACAATTACCTTATTCAGTGTATTTCCATTAGGCTTGTTTCGAGCCTGGTCGCCGTTACGCTTTGATACAAAAGCGTTAGTCTACCCAAAGCCTTATCCTGAAAACATAACCTTTCCGCAAACAGGCGGGGAGGCATCCGAAACAGGTCGTCATTTACGCAAAGGCGATGATTTTAATGAGTTAAAAGTTTACCACAGCGGCGACCCGATTAAACATATTCATTGGAAGTCATACGCTAAAAACCAAGGCCTTTACACCAAACATTATGCAGAATTTGTCGGCGGCGACCTCTATTTTGATTTAAACACAGCGCCGGGCCATAATCTGGAAGACAAAATGAGCGTGTTATGTCGCTGGCTGTTAGATGCTGAACAAGCCGGTATGCGCTATGCTCTTAATTTAGCCGGCATAAAAGTCAATACCGGCTGCGGCTCCAGCCATTTAGCGCAATGTTTAAAAAAACTGGCTTTATACTGATGGCTCTTGAACCCAAAACTTTAAAATTTTTGTTAGTCTCGGTGGGGCTTATCACCCTGCCGCATATCAACCATATCCCACTCTCTTTATTTTTGTTTTTCAGCCTGTTATGGGGATGGCGGTTGCTTGCGCTCAGCAACCCCCGCTTGTTACCGAACCAATGGATCACTTATTTGCTGATGCTGATTGCCGTTGCGCTATTGTACATTCAACATCAGGGATTTATGGGGAGAGACGCGGGAACCTCGCTATTCGTAACCGCATTGGGTTTGAAATTATTGGAAATTAAAGCCCCCCGTGATGTTTATTTAATTATTTTCTTATCATTCATTATTGCCGCCACCCAATTTTTATTCGAACAATCCATTATCATGGCGTTTTATACGCTATTCGTCGGGATAGTCTTACTGAGCACTTTACTATTAATTAACAGCTTAACAATTCCATTGACAGCGGCCTTTAAAACCGCCGCTATCATTATCTTGCAGGCGTTGCCAATCGCCGTTTTGATTTTTATTTTATTTCCTCGCATGGAACCGCCCGCCTGGCTGTTGTTCGGTGAACAAAACCAAGGTTTGACCGGTTTAAGCGACAGCATGGAGCCAGGCTCAATCAGCCAATTAGGCTTATCCTCCGAATTGGCGTTTCGGGTTAAATTTGAAGGCGAAGTTCCGCCGCCGAACCAGCGATATTGGCGCGGCCCGGTTTTTTCCAACACCGATGGCAAACGCTGGACGGAAAACTCAATCAACTCGCTTAAGCGCTTAACTGAAAATATCCGTTTCAGCGGCCAATCCTATCGCTATACCTTGCTGATGGAGCCGCAAAATAATCGTTGGGTTTATGCTTTAGAAATGCCTGCCCAGTTTGATGACAGTTTAAGCCAAAACGGCGCATATCAATTGATTAGCCCTAAAATCCCGACCCAACGCGCCGAATATCAAGTCACTTCGTATAAGCAATATAACACCGGCGCATTAAGTGATCGCGAAAGAGCGGTCAATATAAAGTTGCCGAATCCGCCCTCAGACCGCTTGCTTAAGTTGGTGAATGAATTAAAAGGCTTCGACGGGAATCAGCAACAATTTATAGACAACCTGCTTAATTATTACCAAACCCGGCCATTTCACTATACCCTGAAACCGCCGTTGATGGGCGATAAGCCGATAGAGACTTTTTTATTGGATGAGCGACGTGGATTTTGCAGTCATTACGCCAGCGCATTTGTTTACCTGATGCGGATAGCGGGCATTCCGGCTCGCGTAGTGGCCGGTTATCAGGGCGGCTTAATGAATGAAATCGGAGGTTTCCTGGAAGTTCGTCAAGCCAATGCTCACGCTTGGTCGGAAGTCTGGCTGCCCGGCCAAGGCTGGAAACGGATTGATCCCACTGCGGTAATCGCGCCGGAGCGAGTTGAGCAAGATGTTAATATTGATTTGCAAATCGCCGAAGGCATTGTCGCCTTCTCGCCGATGGTCAGCGGTAATTTGAGCTGGTTGCGGCAAGCGCGATCTTTATGGAACAGTGTGGATTACAACTGGCAACGTTGGGTGATTAATTACGACAATCTCAGCCAAAGCGATTTCCTCAGTCGTTTAGGCATTAAAACCATTAAAGATACTTTTATCGGGCTAATCATCGGCGTCGGCATCATTTCCAGTCTTATTGCTCTTGTTATGCTAAAAAGCCGCCATCGGCGTGATGACCCGATAGTTAAGCTTTTTCATCGTTTTATTAAAAAACTATATCCGCTTAAACGTCACCGAGGCGAGGGGGCGGAAACATTCAGTTTACGCGCTCAACAACAATATCCGAACGCAGCAAAAGAAATTGCCGCAATAACTCGATTATATTACCGATTACGATATTTTCCCGATTACAGCGTTGAGGAACTTAAGCAATTTAAGGAACAGGTTAAGATATTTCGTTTGTAAAAATAGTTCAGTCTAAATTGTAAACCAATATAAAATAATAAGTACATAATAGGCTGTATTGTTAATTATTAGTGGCGCAAATATAATTGCATCACGGTTTAACAAAACCGTGCATATTTTTTTATAGGAGACATTATATGAACAATATATCCAAAGATATTTTAATCGGCAGCGCTTTTTTTGGCGGTCTAGTCGTGTTTATTTCAGGTGATTTCATTATTTCATCGACTTTATTTGCAACGGCGGCTGTTGCCAGCAACATCGCCCCAAAGCCTAAAAGCGCTAAATTCGGCAAGTATTTATGATGGAAAAAACCGTCTTAGCACGGTATTTTCATCATTAATAAGGCGTTCAGGCTCAACAAGCCTTGAACGCCTTTTTTTATGGCCTTATGCGTCTAAAAATAAACCTTCCCAAAGGTCTACGATCATTTTCCTCGACAAAAGGCAATTCCCGCAATAGCGTTATCGTGGATTGCGGATTAGTATCGCTATTCGGCGATATATAAGACTCACCGTCATCTGTGCCCGCATCATAGGCAAACAGACTTAGCACTAACTCATCCAGCCATTGGCCGTCTTGAATCAAACTCAGCCCGGAAACGCCGACAAACCAATCAGGACTCGGCGCAATCATCGAAACCAGCGATACAAAAGGATAATCCGCAGTAATTTCAAAAGTGAGGCTAACGCTTCCAGGCGAAGCGCCGATTCCACCGCCTGATAAAACAAACTCCGCATCTCCGTTACCGATAGCGCTTTCTATTTCTGCGCTTAAAATTGATTTTGCACCCGTTTCTGCCATTTGTTCTATACCTGGGGTCGCCGTTTCACCTGTTGTCCAGAGTCGATAGTGGCTTTGATGGGTTGCGCCGATTAACCCGGAAAAATGCGATTGCCCGCTGGGATATTGATAAGGATGGGTTTCAACACTCCAATCGCTGATAAATATGACCTCATATTGGGCATTTTCGTCAGCTTGCGCCAGTTCCGCCGACAACACTTGATAACTGCCATCCAAATTAAGTTGAATGACTGCATTATAGCGTTGTTCGCCTAAGCTCAGGTTTTGCAGTGAGACAGCGTTTGCATCCATAACCTCCGCTGAACCCGTCCTCAAATTCAAGTCATTAGCAGATGCAGGCGAAAAAGCCGCAAATCCCATCACCATACTTAAGATAGTGACAATCCTATACGTTTTCGTATTCATAATTTTCAATCCTCCTATATTTCAGCCAGAATGCTGCTGACTTCATCGTCATCAACAACGGTAACGCTAACATAGATAGACCATTCATCAATTGTATAAATTCAAACTGAAAAAACATCGGCTGGCTGAATAGGTGAATAAAACACAAAAAACCCGTACATCAATTACATCTGTTTATTGCTTGAGTCGGTATTCTAAACCTAAGTTTTCAGAAACTTACTTTTTTCAACAACCCAGAGGAAAACACCATGAAAACATTAACTACTGCAACCATCATTTTAGCCGCTGTTTTCGCAACATCTGCTCATGCTCAGTCAACTGTTAAAAAATCGGTATTGGTCAATCAATCGGTAAACAAAGCCAACGCGACAATCGCTAAAGGCAAACACAATCTAGCCAGCACCGGTTCGATTAACTTGAAAGGCGCTAAAGTGAAAAAATCAGTGATTGTTAATCAATCAGTGAACAAAGGTAATAACACGATGGCGTTTGGTAAGAAAAACATTGCAACAACAGGTTCAGTAGCAGTGCGCGACTCGAAAATTAAAAAATCAGTGGTCGTCAATCAATCTGTTAACAAACGTAACACAACAGTGGCTAAAGGCTATAAAAATACTGCCGCAACAGGCTCAATAACCGTTGAATAATGATTCTTGTTTCCTGCAAAAAAGCGCTCTGCGTCAACAAACGCAGAGCGTTGAAACAGTCGCATTTCACACTCAATAAGCAGTACATAATCATTTGGGGCGCAAGCTTTAGCCTGCATGAATAGCTAATTATGCAGGCTAAAGCTTACCTCCGGATTTATCAATGATTGATGTAAGGCGCACTAGCAAGTTGGTATCTGCGCATGTTCAAAAGTCGCCATTTCATTATGTAAGCGACAAGCCATTTGCAAAATAGGTATGGCGACCAGCGCGCCGCTTCCCTCGCCCAGCCGCATATCTAAATCCAGAATAGGTTTGGCGCGCATCGCTTTTAATAAATGTTGATGACCTTTTTCATGCGACTGGTGAGCGAAAATAAACCAATGCGCAACGCCTGGATTAATTGTCGTCGCGCATAAGGCCGCGGCGCTGGCGATAAAACCATCGACCAATACCGGCAAGCCTTTTTGAGCGGCGAAAATATAAGCGCCGCAGAGCGCGGCGATTTCGAAGCCGCCTAAATACTGCAGAATTTTTAAAGGGGATTGTAAATGGGTCTGATGAAGATCTAATGCATGCTGCAGCCTTTTGATTTTATGAATGATGCGGCTGTCTGAAATACCGCTGCCGGCGCCGGTTATTTCATCCAGATCAATCCTTAAAATAGTCGAAGCGATAGCCGATGCGCTGCTGGTATTGCCTATGCCCATTTCACCGCCGATGAATAAATCCGCATCCCTTTGCAGTGCGCGGAATACCGCAGCTCTCCCGCTGTATAAAGCTTTTTCCAGTTGAATTTCCGTCATTGCCGGCGTTTGGCAAAAATTGGCGGCGCCGTAACCGGCCCGGCATTGAATCACGTCGGCTTCAAAGACGGGTTGTACCATGCCGACATCGATAACTTCCAAATAAGCATCGTTGAATTGTGCTAACACATTGGCGGCAGCCCCTTGTTGAATAATGTTTTTGACCATTGCCGCAGTGGCCGATTGCGGATAGGCGGAAACTACTTCTTCAACAACGCCGTGATCGGCGGCGAAAATACTGATCCAAATATTATCGATTTGCGGCGATATTTTATTTTGCATGGCGGCCAGTTGCGCGGCCAATGTTTCCAAACGTCCTAATGCGCCTGACGGTTTAGCGAGCTGGTTTTGTCTTTCTATCGCTTGCAGATAGATATCATGATTAGGAGGGGTAATTGATTGATTTAACCATTTCATGAAAAAAAAACACCGCTAAAACGAATAGCCCGTAAACAACCCGGCAAACGTAAGTTAAAGTTAAACTTAAATTAAAAAACAGGGGATTGTAAAAAGAATAACTAAGTATTGAGTTAAGGATTGTGAGCCAATCGACGTTCAGTTAATAACAAATTTAACACTGATCACGCTTTTTAAATTTGTGCAATGTCGATTGTAGCCATGACTATGCGTTGACTGGTTTCGGCAACTTGTTGATTCAGTAAACTAATCTCATCCATAAATAAGCGGCTTGCCGAATGCACGACAATGCAGCTCAAACCTATTTCGAAGCTTACTATAATAATATCGGCTTTACATTTCCTTAAATAATTAAAAAAATGCGCTTTTTTCCTTGTTTCACTGATTTAATAAACTGTTTTCGGCATGGGGAAAATTTTTCAGGACTCCCGTCAGACTTTCACTTTGTTGGGCGCTTAAGAGGTGGGGGCGACTGGCTTGATGCTTTGCCGCCCAAAACCAACTCAATCATTATGATTAATACGCACCGCCAATACATCGCACTGGGCGCCATGCAAAACCGCATTGGCCGTTGAACCTAAGAGCAAAGCCAAACCATGCTTGCCATGCGAACCTAAAACAATCAGATCTACCGCCAGTTCTTCCGCGCTGCCGAGAATTTCCAGCCGCGGACTTCCCAATTGTATAATTTGTCGCTCTTCCGGCACCTGTAACTGAGCGCCTAATTTAGCCATGCGCTTTTTACAATTATCCATTAATTGCTCGGTTAAATCGGTATCAAAAGGGATGATCGGTCCGTAACTGGCGTCGGTAATCGGCAAATTGTCGACCACATGCAATAAAGTCAGCTTGGCATTATTTTGTCGTGCAATTTCAGAGGCTTTTTCGGAAATATCTTGATGGTATTCTGAAAAATCGACAGCCAGTAAAATATGTTGATATAAACTCATAATCTGCTCCGTGTTATTGAGTGGCTAATGCGGGAAAAAACATCGCCAAAATATGATAACTGACAACGAAATATAAAAAAGCAATGCCCAATCCCGATAACAGCGGCTGCGATAGGGTATGCCTGATGATATGCGCGGTCACCAGCCAATGCCAAAGCATCAGAACGACCACCATAATGAAGGAAAACAAGTTGCCTTTTCCCACCAAAGTCGCCAGAGCCGGTAATGCAAAGACAGAGATCAAGGCGTCGGTGCCGACTAAAGCGCAGGCGGTTTGCGGATAACGTTCTTTTCTATTGCTGAGGGTGGTCATCAGCCAGGCAAAAGCCAACACCAAGATGACTTCCAGGCCTACTTGCAGCAATGAGTCGAGCAGATTATTGCTCATTTTTAAAACCAATAGGTTAACCAAAGCATAAACCAGCACTAACAAACGCAATAACCACGGCGAAAACGGCACGTCTTGCGGGCCTTTTTTAAAAATGGCAATATCAAAAAATAATTTACCGAGTTCGTACATTTTATTCCGCCTGAGTCAGTTGCTCTTCAACTTGCATCCATCGCTCTTCCGCCTTGACCAGCGCAGCATCGACTTCTGCTTTTTGTTCCAGTGTTAATTTTAATTTATCTTTGTTCTCTTCTTGATATAGAGCGCTATCGCTTAACAGACGTTCCAATTGTTGTTGCTGTTGATGCAAATCTTCTACTTCGCGCTCCGCTTTCTGAGATGCATCCCTTAACGGTTTTAAACGTTTTCGGCGTTCCGCTTCTATTTTGCGCTGATCCTTACGTGAAGGCGATGTGTCTTTTTTCTGATCCTGATCAACGATTTCCTTTCTTTGTTCAGACAACCAAACCTTATAATCATCCAAATCGCCGTCAAAAATATCGCAACGCCCTTCTGTCACTAATAATAGCTGATCTGTCACTGAACGTAGTAAATGCCGGTCATGCGAAACAACAATCATTGCGCCTTGATAGTCTTGCAAGGCAATACTGAGGGCGTGACGCATCTCCAAATCTAAATGGTTGGTCGGTTCGTCTAATAAAAGCAGGTTGGGGTTTTGATAGACTAATAAAGCGAGCACCAAGCGGGCTTTCTCTCCGCCGGAAAAAGGCGCAACCTGTTCATTCACCTTGTCGCCTTGAAAATCGAATCCGCCCAGATAATTGCGTAAATCTTTTTCCGTGGCTTGTTTATCCAACTTTTGAAAATGCCATAGAGGGCTTTCATCCAGACGCAGTTGTTCTAATTGATGTTGAGCGAAATAACCGATTTTTAAGGCTTCGGCGTTTTGTAATTTGCCGCCCAGCAACGGCAGTTCCCCGGCCAACGCTTTAATCAGGGTTGATTTGCCTGCGCCGTTGGCGCCCAACAAACCGATGCGGTCGCCGGGTGAAATAGACAGCAAAATGTCCTTTAAAATGGTTTTCCCGGGATAACCGATTTCAGCATGCTCCATTTTAAATAAGGGATTAGGCAGTTTTTCCGGCGTTTTAAAGCTGAAATGGAAAGGCGAATCAACATGCGCCTGGGCGATCAATTCCATCCGCTGCAAAGACTTGATCCGGCTTTGTGCTTGTTTGGCTTTGGTGGCCTTGGCCTTAAAACGAGTAATAAAGCTTTGTATATGAGCAATTTCCCGTTGCTGGCGCTCAAAGGCGGATTGCTGCTGAGCCAGTTTTTCGGCGCGCATCTGTTCGAACGCCGAATAATTACCGGTATAAATTTCCGCTTTAGCCTGCTCGATATGGACTATATGGTCGCTAATATTATCCAGAAAATCTCGGTCATGGGAAATTAATAACAGCGTACCCGGATATTTGACCAGCCAATCTTGCAGCCAGATCACCGCATCCAGATCTAAATGGTTAGTCGGCTCATCCAGCAGTAAAACATCAGAACGGCACATGAGGGCCTGGGCCAAATTCAAACGCATCCGCCAGCCCCCGGAAAAAGCGTTGACCGCTTGTTGCATTTGCACTTCTGAAAAACCCAAGCCGTTTAATAATTGCGAGGCTCGCACATGGGCGGTATAACCCTCGATTTGATCTAAAACGGCGTGTAATTGAGCCAGTTGTAAACCGTCGTTTTCTTGCTCGGCGATGATTAACTGTTGTTGGAGTTTACGCAGCGCCCGGTCGCCGTCCATCACATACTCAATCGCCGGGCATTCCAATGCCGGCGTTTCTTGAGCAACGTGGGCGATTTCCAAACCTGGCGGTTGGCTGTATTCGCCCTCGTCAACCTGTAGTTCACCGAGTATCATCGCAAACAAACTGGATTTACCAACGCCGTTTGCGCCGGTTAAGCCCACTTTCTGACCGTTATGAATCGTAAAAGAGGCTTCGCTGAATAAAACTCTTACCCCTCGACGCAATGAAATATTTTTAAAATTAATCATATTATTAGATAAAATAGGACAATGCTCAGGAAAACTCGTAGGCGGCGCAAACCGCTATTTAAGCCCCAGGATCGCTATTATGTAAATAGTCAGGGTTGGTGGTTTTACACGGTGGAAATGATTAGCGGCCCTTATCAAAGCAAACCCGATTGCGTGGACGCTTGCCGCCGCTATATACAACAACGCGACGGCATGTTAAATGATTAATAAACCTTTCACCAAGATTTGTAGGGAGAGGATTAATCTCTAACCTTAAGCGTGTCTCTCAATTATCCCTTCGGCATGTTTAGTGAATTTTTTCAAATCTCCATTTTTAACCGCCTTTTTAGGTATGACTACAGCAGCATCAATGGCGATGTAAATATGCACATAGTCTTTTAAATAGTCGACTCGCAAAACTTCATCCCAAGGTGTTTTTTCGGTTCCACCGGGTGTTTGGTGGATTAAATTTTCCTGGCTGATTTTTAAGTGATGCAAACCGAAGATCCCTTTTTTCTCCTCCTCGGTATAGCTGTTGATAATTTGCCTGCGCATGTCCATTTTTAAGAACATCGGCGAAACAATGCTCCACACAAGCGCCAAAATAGTAATATAAGCGGTGGTTAGCATATCAACATAGTAAACGTAATAAAAAAGTCCGATAAAAAGCATGACGCCGGGAACAACCAGGCGATTTTTACGAATTTTCTTTTGCAGATCCAAATCGCTTTTCAGTCGGGTTTCATTGAAATGCACTAAATCTTCTAATTCGAATTCATATTCAATTTCAAACATTTTGATTCTTTTATAATTATAGGCAGGTTGTAAGAATCGCTATTATATACTTTTCATTTTAAAGATTCCCGAATTCGCCTTGAAGCTTTGCTTCATCCATTAAATTTTTTTCAGGCAAAGGAGTTTTTTCCCATCCCTATTGAAATTGTACTATCATGGTCTTCTAATGAACCGCTTTCGGGGAAGTATATGCGTTTAACAATATTATTGAGCTTGTTGATCAGTCCCGCTTTCAGTTTTGCTCAATCCGAATTAGCGCCTGTTCCGGAACCGCCGGATCTGCCCATGCCGGTACAAGACGGTGAAGTTCTGGAGCCGGATATTACCATTATCCGCAAGGGTAAAAAGACTATTCAGGAATACCGCAACAACGGACAGCTCTATATGGTGAAGATCATTCCTGATGCGGGTCCTGCTTATTATTTGATTGATGAAAACGGCGACGGCGTGATGGATGTGCAAAAAAGCGATTTAGACGCCGGGCAAAATATTCATCAATGGAAATTATTGGAATGGAAATAGGCGGCAGGCGTCAGTTAAAGCTGAGATGACGACAAGATTCGTTGGCGAAAGCAGGGAGTGAGCGGATAAGGGCTCACCCCTGAACAATTGAGTTTTCAGTTTAAGATGCTAGCCAACAACTAAATTACTTATTTTTGAAGCGCAAAAAACCAGCCAAACCTAATAGGATGAGAATTAACAAGATTAATCATCCACGACCATATGACTGCCGCCTAACCCCAAAGCGTTTAAGCGATGACTTATTTCATCAGCTTTTTCAGTGGTGCTCAATGGCCCGATTTGAACCTTGTAAATAGTTTTGTTGTTAGCGCGATGCTCTTTCAATCGGCTTCGCGCATCGGCTAAGATCAGCAATCTTTGTTGCAATTGCCGAGCGTTGTTCTGATTTAAAAAAGCGCCGATTTGCAGATACAATTGCTCGTCCGTAGATGAGCTTGCCGACTCAGTTCCGGCTTCCAGCGCCACCACTTCCACCCGTCCTGTGCCTTTTTGTTGTATGCCCAATTTCACTGCCGCAGTATAAGATAAATCGATAATTCGGCCTTCATGAAACGGCCCTCTGTCGTTGATGCGAACCACAACGCTACGTTGATTATCCAGATTGGTCACTCGCACATAACTGGGAATCGGCAATGTTTTATGGGCGGCGGTCATGGCGTACATATCATAGACTTCGCCGTTGGAAGTATTTCGGCCATGAAATTTCACTCCATACCAGGAGGCCATGCCGGTTTCACGATAGCCGACGCTATCGGCCAGTACTGTATATTGTTTGCCCAACACTTCATAAGTGCCGGGATTACCGGCGCGGGTGCGTTTTTCATGGCGGGGTACGGCATCCGGCACCGCATGCACATCAATCGGCACAGTTTCAGGAGCGCTGTCGGTAACAGGGTCGGATGAACAGCCCGCCAACATCAGAAGGGCAATAATCAGCTTAGTTTTTCTCATTGCTTTGTTTTTGTTCAAGAATCGCCTGACTCAATTGATAAACGGCCAGCGCATAGAGTTGACTATGATTATAGCGGGTGATGACATAAAAATTATGCAACCCTATCCATAAATCATCATGCTTTTTCTGTTTGAATTTGAATAACTTGATTGGTTCATTTTTAGCCAGCGACGCTTCAATTTTAATCCCGGCCTTTTCCAGTTGCTGGACGGTGGTATCGGGTTTCAAGCCTTTTTTAATGAGTTTGCCGTAGTCTTTTTTGTCGCTAGAAACCTGAAAGGCCACGGGCTGATCTTTCTTCCAACGATGCACGGCAAAATAATTCGCCACGCTGGCGATTACATCTGCATTGTTCGCCCAAATATCGCGTTTCTTATCTTGTTCAAAATCTGCCGCATAGGCTCGATAACTGCTGGGCATAAACTGCGGCCGCCCCATCGCCCCGGCATAAGAACCTAAAGGTTTCAGAGGGTTCATTTTTTCCTCTCGACATAGCAACAAGAATTGCTCCAGCTCTTTCAGGAAAAACTTGCTGCGTTTCGGATAGGCAAAGCCCAATGTGGAGAGCGCGTCGATAACTCGATAATTGCCGGTATGCTTACCATACAGCGTTTCCACTCCGATAATGGCGGTGACGATTTCCGGCGGCACTCCGTATTGTTTTTCGACTGCTTCCAGCGTCGCCTGATTGTCTTTCCAAAATTTAACGCCACCGGCAATGCGTTTGTCGCGAATAAAAATTTTCCGGTATTTATGCCAGGGCATGCCTTCCGCTGGTCTGGAAATCGCTTTTAAAATGCTTTGTTTAACAGCCACCGATTTAAACAACTTATCCAATTCAGCTTTATCGAATTGGTGTTGTTTGACCATTTTGTCGATAAAGTTGTTGTATAAGGCGGTTTTCTTGACGGCGCTATGTGCGTTGACGGAAAACAAGGAAACAAAAACGATTAAAATAAAAGTCGGAAAATGTATTTTTTTCATCAGGTTTTAGGTGGGTAAAAATTTACGGTGAGTATGAATCGACATCAAAATACCGAAACCAGCCATCAAGGTCACCATTGAGGTGCCGCCGTAACTCATCAGCGGTAACGGAACGCCGACTACCGGCAAAATGCCGATAACCATGCCGATATTGACAAAAACGTAAACAAAAAAGGTAAAGGTTAAACTGCCCGCTAATAAACGACTATAAGTATCTTGAGCCTGCACCGCAATATAAAGACAGCGGCTGATAATCAGCAAATACAAAATCAACAAGCCCAAACAACCGGATAAGCCGAATTCTTCAGCGAAGACGGCAAAAATAAAATCCGTGGAGCTTTCCGGTAAAAAATCCAATTGGGCCTGGGTGCTGCCCAACCAGCCTTTACCGTTAATGCCTCCGGAACCAATGGCGATTTTGGATTGAATAATATGATAACCGCGCCCCATCGGATCTGCTTCGGGGTTTAAAAAGGTTAATACCCGGCCTTTTTGATAATCGCGCATAAAATGCCATAACACCGGCGTTAACGAAGCCAACAGGGTAATAATAGCGAGAATTAAACGCCATGACAAACCGGAGAAAAACAACACTGCCGCCCCGGAGCTGGCGACTAATAAGGAAGTGCCTAAATCAGGTTGTTTAGCAATCAACACCGTGGGAACAACAATTAGGATGGCCGCCACACAAATTTGCTTGAATTTGGGCGGCAGGGAATATTCCGATAAATACCAGGCGATCATCATCGGCGCGGTAATCTTGATCATTTCCGAAGGCTGAAAGCGGAAAAAACCCAAATTCAACCAGCGTTGCGCGCCTTTTCCAACGTCGCCGACCAATAACACCGCAACCAATAAAATGACGCCGATGGAAAACAACAGCAATGAATGCCGCTTAAATTGATTGGGATTAACATGCGCCAATAAGGTCATGAAAACAAAGGCTACTCCAATCCGCATCGCTTGGCGAACCAACAGCCCGGTCTCTTGCCCGCCTGCGCTGTATAACACCAAAAAGCTGAGTAAGCATATCAAAGCCAGGGAAACAAATAAGGGAATATCAATATGCAATTTACGCAGTAATGCGCCGATTAAAGACGGTGGTGAAAAATGTTCGCTACGAGTTTCCTGTTTCATTTTCCACCTTTAGCGATTGTAAATATTGTCGAATAATTTTACCGGCAATCGGCGCCGCAACCGAGCCGCCATGGCCGCCGTTTTCCACTATCACGGCAACCGCGATTTGGGGATTATGGGCTGGCGCAAAAGCCATAAACAAAGCATGATCTTTTAGTTTATCGGCAATTTCATCTTCATTATATTCTTCTTCTTGTTTAACGGTGAATACTTGCGCGGTGCCGGTTTTTCCGGCGATTTGATAATCAATGCCTTTCGCCAGCCGTCGGGCGGTTCCGCGCGCGCCGTGAACAACGTGCGTCATGGCGCGGAATACATCATCCAGATTATGTTGTTTAAGGGATATTTTTTCACTCGTGTCGGCTGTTTGTACTGTTTCCTGCTGTTGATCGACGATGCGTTTTACCAACAGCGGGGTGATCACAGCACCGCGATTAGCCAAGGTTGCGGTGGCTCTGGCCAATTGCAGAGGCGTCACTTGCATAAAGCCTTGGCCGATGCCGGTAATCAAGGTCTCGCCGTGATACCAGGATTGTTTCTTGACGCGTTTTTTCCATTCTTTGGAAGGCAATAAACCGCCGAGTTCGCCTACCAAATCAATGCCGGTTTTTTGCCCGAAACCGAATTTTGATAAGAACTCATGCATCCGGCTGATGCCCAAGGTTAACGCCAGGTCATAGAAATAAACATCACATGACTGAGTAATCGCCTGATCTAAATTGACCATGCCGTGACCCCATTTTTTCCAATCCCGGAAACGGTGGCTGACATTGGGTAGCTGATAAAACCCCGGACAGAATAATTTATGTTCGGCATCGGTTGCCTTGTATTCCAGTCCGGCCAAGCCGATAAAAGGTTTCATTGTCGAACCCGGCGGATATTGACCTCGCAAAGAGCGATGAAACAAGGGTTGATCATCGGAAGTTTGCAGCGCTGTATAAGCTTTACGACTGATGCCATACACAAAAGGATTCGGATCAAATCCGGGACGACTGGCCATTACCAGGACATCGCCGTCGGGCACCGAGAGAGCGACTGCGGAACCGTTATATCCTTCCAAGGCGTCATAAGCGGTTTTCTGTAAATCTATATCCAGCGTCAAGGTTAAATTAGCGCCCGGAATCGGGTCATGAGTATCCACAGAATTAACCGAACGTCCCTGAGCGTTGGTTTCTATTTCCGCATAACCGGTGTTGCCGTGCAATTGAGATTCATAAGTTTTTTCCACGCCGATTTTACCGACATGGTGGGTGCCCCGGTATTCTTCAACCGGCAAAATTTTTAATTCCTGTTCATTGATGCGACCGACATAGCCGATGACATGAGAGGTCAATGCTTTATAAGGATAATGTCTGACTAATCGAGCGTGTATATCAACGCCCGGAAAATAAGGCCGCACGGCGGCGAATTTGGCTACTTCTTCATCACTTAAACGCAGTAACAGCGGGGCGCTGCTGAACGACTTCTGTCGCTTGCGGACTTTATGAAACTGTTCAATTTGTTCAGGGCTGATACCCAACAAACTTTGCAAACGGCCTAAAGTCTCTTCCAGATCTTTAACTTGTTCGGGAATCAACTCCAGACTGTATGACGGCAAATTTTCGGCCAGAATCCGCCCCTTTCTGTCATAGATAATACCGCGAGTGGGTTGCAAAGGAACCACTTTGATGCGGTTATCTTTGGCCATGGTGGCGTAGTGTTCATGGCCGACAATTTGCAGATAAACCAGTCGAACAATTAAGCCGAGCATCAACAATACGATAAACACAAAAGCAGTGACGATACGGCTTAAAAAAATGCGGTTTTCTTGTAAAGTGTCTTTTACCGTGTATTTGCCATACATATATCAAACAATGCGCCCTTGAATGCGAATAAAGCTCAGTAAAAAACTGATGAGGGGCCAACACAAGGCGCCGATAAAGGTTTGCAGCCAAAAACCCCAATGAAAGCGATTGCCGCCTTGCATGTTTTCTATCCAAAAAATCAATAATTGGGCAAACAAAAGGCTGACAAAAATAAAAATACTTTGCTGTGGGGTAGGATATTGCCGAATGCGTTTATGAAATTTAATACTGAAATAACAGGTAACCGAATAGACCAGAGCGTTCTGCCCCAACATCCGGCCGGTTAACACATCAATTAACAAACCGATAAACCATCCGTTCAGCACGCCGATGCGTTCCGGGATCGCTAAACTCCAAAAAATCAACACTAACAAGACCCAATCCGGATTAAACGCGTTAGCTGCTCCGGGCAACGGTAAAATCTTTAACCCCATGGCGATAATGATGGTTAAACCATAATATACTAGATACGATTGATTATTGTTCGGCATCATTGATCTCCGTTTGCGCTCCCATATCCACTTCGGTCAATGGAACCGGGGTTTCATTACTCCAAACAATCAACAGTTCCCGACTTCTATCCAGTTTGGCTTTCGGCGTTGCTTTAATGTCCGCAAACGGTTTGTTGGGCTGAACGATAAATTCATCCACTACTGCGACCGGATAACCTTGCGGGAAAGTTCCGCCCAGCCCGGAACTGACTAATAAATCACCCGGTTTAATGTCGGCGTTATTGGGTAAAAAAGGCAAGTTCAAACGGTTAATCCGACCGCTGCCGATAGCGATGGTTCTCAGACCATTGCGATTGACCTGTACCGGGATGGCGTGATTGGGATCGGTGATCAACATTATTTCGGAACTGAAAGGCAAGGTTCTAACCACTTGTCCGACGATGCCGTGCCCATCCAGAACCGGCTGATGGGAATTGACGCCGAAGCGATTGCCTTTGTTGACGACAACGATATGTTCATAAGGCGCTAAGTTCACCGCTAATAATTCAGCATTCAACACTTGTGCGCCCAGTTTAAAGGAATTTTCTAACAAGGCGCGTAAACGTATATTCTCTTTTTCAAGCGATTCCAGTTTTAGCAATTTGGTTTTATTTTCCAACTGCTCGACTTTTAAACGCTCATTTTCCGCTTTTAATTGAGAATTGGTGAAAGCCGTAGTATGGAAATACTCCACCGTATCCGCCGGAAAACTGACCGCGACTTGAATAGGATAAACTAAGACTGATAAGGCCGAGCGGATATTATTCAAACTATCGCCCCGATGCTCAGCCGCCAAGAACATGACTGAAACCAACACAGCAGCCAGCAAGCGAGTATTCAACGAAGGCCCGGAGGCAAATAAAAGTTTGATGGCTCTACCCCAAATGAAAAATTAATATTACTTTAGCGCTATTGCTTATCTGTTAACCAAAATAATATTAATTTTGCCATGTCAACGACATTTATAAGCTGTTGACGAACAAAGTAAAAAAATCATGGCGCTACAAATATAAAAAATGGTTTTTTTTATACCTACAAATTAATCACCCATTTTGATTTGGATGTTACACCGACAACGCGGGGTTAAGGTAAGTATTTACAAGATAGTTAACTTTTTATCTTTATCAAGGTTAACACTTGGTTTAATGAGAGGCTGATATGAATCAGCATGTTATGATTTGGGGACGTTTTAACATTTAACAAGCGCCAGATTATGATAAAAAATTGTTTTTACTCCTTTAAATTTAGGGTAACCTCTGATAACTCGAATTTTTCTATGAGTAAATTTAGAATATACTTCGCGCGGTCACGGATGAGGCTTTCTTGAAATTGGCTTTTTTCATTCAGAAACTTTTACGCATAGTTTGCTTCTATTTTCTAACTTAATTGGCTAGCCCCTTAAATTATCATTTTTTTTACACTTTAACTTCAATAGAAAAATCAAAAAAATAAAATCCAACATGTTGTTTTTATAAGGGTAATGAAAAAAACATATATGCAAAATATCTTTTTCATAGAAAATAGGTTTAGCAAACAAGAAAAAATGTCAACATTTTTTACACTGTTAATGTTTTCTTAATATAATCTATAACCCTTTGTATTGTTTTATAAATTACTCCGGTTTTTCATCAATCCCTCGCTGAAATTGACATTAAAGCAATCCTTGATTGTCGGTTTTTTTTACACTATTGCTTGCAAATAAAATATTTTTATAAAGGTTTTTCTTTAATTTCAATGGCTTATTGGGTTTGGCAGAAAAAATGCTTGATATATTTTGATTTTTATAAAATCAACCTAAGTTTGTTAGAACGGGGGAACTCTCATGAAAATATTATCAATTTTAATATTAAGCTTACTTGCTTCAACTTCACAGGCAGGCATAATACAAATAGACGAAACAAATTTTAATGCGGGCGCAGGAGTTATTACTTTTTCAGAATTTGCTTTAAATACTGTTAACCCAACCTATACGCCTACGGACTATGGTGGCGCCCCAACCGACCCGACAGTAACCTTTGATGGCTATTTTAGCGGACAGGCATTAAGCTCAAATCCAGGTGTCGATTGTCCAGGAGCAGCTGCAACAGCATGTGTTTCTGGTTCACCCACCAACCCTTTATCGTTAGACCCAAGTTCGCCAAATACATTTATAACAACAGATGGCTCCAACCCAACCAGCCCTGTGCTATCAGGTACACCAACATTTAATGGACCAATAGCCGTTCTTTTTAGCTCAGATCAATTTGGCGTAGGATTTGATGCTGGTTTTTTTGATGGTATTGGATCAACGGCTATCACTGCATTTGCTCGTGACGGGTCATTGATTGGTTCAGTCTCTAATTCAATATTGGGAATTGAATTTTTAGGATTAGTCACTGATGATAATACTGCATCTATTGCAGGTGTTTTTCTAGACTTGATTTCAAATGAACCCGCTGGCTTTGCGATCGATAATATTCGGTTTGGAGGGGTAGCAGATGTCGATGTCGGCCCTATACCTGAACCAACTTCCTTAGCATTATTAGGGTTTGGTTTATTAGGCTTCAATTTATTAAAAAAAAGAAAGGCTTAGAATAACTCGGTCAATGTAAGGTAAAAAACCTGAAAATGCCACTATAAAACCTCGGATGCAACGAAGCGTTTGGTATTATAGTGGCATCAACTTTTATTCCAAAGAAAAGGCCGAAACGCCTTTTTCATCCAACATTTCCAACACCATGCCGCCGCCTCTGGCGACGCAAGTCAGCGGATCTTCAGCGATATACACCGGCAAGCCGGTTTCTTCGGCGATTAATCGATCAATATCTTTTAATAATGCGCCGCCGCCGGTCAACACGATGCCGCGATCAGCTACATCCGCGCCCAATTCCGGCGGGGTTTGCTCCAACGCCACTTTGACCGAGCCGACAATGCCGGACAACGGTTCCTGCAAGGCTTCGAGAATTTCATTGCTGTTCAATGAAAAACTGCGCGGAACCCCTTCCGCTAAATTTCGACCGGTAATCTGGATTTCTCTCACTTCATTCCCCGGATACGCTGCGCCGACTTCATGCTTAATTTTTTCCGCCGTCGCTTCGCCGATCAGAGTGCCGTAATTACGACGCACATAGTTGATAATAGCTTCATCAAAACGGTCGCCGCCTATCCGTACGGAAGCCGAATAAACGATGCCGTTTAAAGAAATGACCGCCACTTCGGAAGTGCCGCCGCCTATATCCAGAACCATTGAGCCATGCGCTTCATCCACCGGCAAACCGGCTCCTACGGCTGCAGACATCGGTTCTTCGATTAAATAGACTTCGCGAGCGCCCGCCATTGCCGCCGATTCGCGTATCGCCCGTCTTTCCACTTGCGTTGAGCCGCAAGGCACGCAAATCAAAATTCGCGGGCTGGGTCTGAGCATTTTGGTTTCATGCACTTTCTCAATGAAAAAGCGCAACATGCGTTCAGTGACCGCAAAATCGGCAATCACTCCGTCCTTCAAAGGCCTGATCGCAGTAATATTTCCGGGGGTGCGGCCCAACATGCTTTTAGCATCATTGCCGACTGCTGCAATTGCTTTAACGCCGCGAATTCTATCTTCTTTAATGGCGACGACCGAAGGCTCGTTCAAAACAATTCCCTGGCCCGGAATATAAATCAAAGTGTTGGCTGTTCCTAAATCAATCGACAAATCATTAGAAAAAAGACCGCGGACTCTTTTGAACATCTTTCCTGGTATCCTTAACAAACTAAAAATTATACTACTTTATCAATCAACTAGGTAATTGAGCAAGATATAAAGTATTATAATGCCGTAATCATCAAAATTTGGAGTGTAACATGTCGTTAACGGCGGATGACGTCAAAAAAATTGCATACCTGGCGCGGCTGGGCATAGACCAACAGGACATCGGCGATTACGCCAAAGACTTGTCCAATATTCTCGATCTGATGACAAGCATGGATGAACTGGATACCGGCGCCGTTCAGCCGATGGCTCATCCAATGGATCAGACGCAGCGGCTGAGAGCCGATGAGGTTGCTGAAACCAATCAACGCGAACATTTTCAGGCCTGTGCGCCGCAAGTTGAAAATGGACTGTACCTGGTACCCAAAGTAATTGATTAATCATAAAAATGCATAATAAAACCATTGCCGAGATAGCGCGGGATTTGCGAAACAAGCAATACTCCAGCGTTGAATTAACCCGACATTTTTTAGATAGAATTCAACAACACCAAGAGCTTAATGCTTTTGTCAGCGTGGCTGACGAACATGCTCTGGGGCAGGCGGAAGCGGCAGATAAAGCTTTAGCCGCAGGCGATGCGCCCTTATTAACCGGTATTCCAATCGGGCAAAAAGATATTTTTTGCACTCGCGGCATCAAAACCAGTTGCGGCTCTAAAATGCTGGATAATTTCGAATCGCCTTATGATGCCACTGTGGTTGAAAAATTTAAGCAAAACGGCGCAGTGATGCCGGGTAAATTGAATATGGATGAATTCGCCATGGGATCATCCAATGAAACCAGCTTTTACGGCGCGGTTAGAAACCCGTGGAATGTGGATTGCGTGCCCGGTGGTTCATCCGGCGGCTCGGCGGCGGCGGTCGCGGCGCGCTTAGTGCCTGCAGCGACTGGCACCGATACCGGCGGCTCGATACGCCAACCTTCTTCATTATGCGGCATAACCGGTTTAAAACCGACCTATGGGCGCGTTTCCCGTTACGGCATGATTGCGTTCGCATCCAGCCTGGATCAGGCCGGCCCGATGACCCGCAATGCCGAAGATGCGGCTATTTTATTACAAGCGATGGCGGGATTTGACGGTAAAGACTCCACCAGCGTGGAACAAGATGTGCCGGATTACCGCGCCGAACTGAATAACAGCCTGCAAGGCCTTAAAATCGGCATTCCCAAAGAGTTTTTCAGTTCCGACTTAAACGCAGATATTGCCGCCGTGGTTAATTCAGCCATTGCAGAATACCAGAAATTGGGCGCTGAATTGGTGGAAGTCTCCATTCCCAGCCTGAATCAATCCATTCCGGTCTATTATGTGATTGCGCCAGCGGAATGCTCGGCCAATTTGTCCCGTTTCGACGGCGTACGTTTTGGTTATCGCTGCGAAAACCCGCAAGACCTGGCCGACCTCTACACCCGTTCGCGCGGCGAAGGTTTCGGCGCGGAAGTGAAACGCCGGATTCTGATGGGGACTTATGCGCTATCGGCCGGATACTACGATGCTTATTATCTGAAAGCGCAAAAAATTCGCCGTATGATCAGCGAAGACTTTAAAAAAGCCTTATCGCAAGCGGATGTGTTAATGGGACCGGTTTCGCCGTCCACCGCTTTCGGCATCGGCGAAAAAACCGGCGATCCGATTGAAATGTATTTATCGGATATTTACACCATTGGGGTCAACCTGGCCGGATTGCCGGGGATGTCGGTTCCCGCCGGTTTTGTTGATAACAAACCGGTCGGCCTGCAAATTATCGGCGATTATTTCGCCGAATCCCGCTTATTGAACGTCGCCCATCAATTCCAGCAAGTGACGGATTGGCATCAACAAATTCCACAAGGTTTCGAATAAGGAGGACGCAATATGGAATGGGAAACAGTTATCGGCCTGGAAATACATGCTCAGCTGGCCACAAAATCGAAAATCTTTTCCGCCGCATCCACGGCCTACGGCGCAGAGCCTAACACCCAAGCCTGTGCGGTTGATTTAGGTCTGCCCGGCGTATTGCCGGTGCTTAACCAGAAGGCAGTACGCATGGCGGTTAAATTCGGTTTGGCTATCGATGCGGAAATTGCCCCTTATTCGGTGTTCGCCCGCAAGAATTACTTCTATCCGGATTTGCCGAAAGGTTATCAAATCAGCCAATTTGAATTGCCTATCGTCGGTCTGGGGCATTTGGATATTGAAGTGGACGGCGAGGAAAAACGTATCGGCGTGACCCGTGCGCATTTAGAAGAAGATGCAGGTAAATCCCTGCATGAAGATTTTCATGGTTTAACCGGCATAGATTTGAATCGCGCGGGCACCCCGTTATTGGAAATCGTTTCCGAACCGGATATGCGCTCAGCTAAAGAAGCGGTCGCCTACATGCGTAAATTGCACGAATTAGTGCGCTATCTGGAAATCTGCGACGGCAATATGCAGGAAGGTTCGTTCCGTTGTGACGCGAATGTTTCGGTGCGTCCGAAAGGTCAGGCTGAATTCGGCACTCGCGCGGAAATCAAAAACATTAATTCGTTTAAATTCGTTGAAAAAGCCATCAACCATGAAATTGAACGGCAAATCGACGTGATTGAAGGCGGCGGCCAAGTGGTGCAGGAAACCCGCTTATATGACGCCAATAAGGATGAAACCCGCTCTATGCGCAGCAAGGAAGAAGCCAATGATTATCGCTACTTCCCGGATCCGGATTTATTGCCGGTGCATATCGAAGATGCCTTAAAGCAGGAAATTCAGGCCACCTTGCCGGAATTGCCGGCGGCTAAAAAACAACGCTTCATCAACGACTATCAATTGGACAATGAAGCCGCCAATACCCTGACTTCATCCAGAGAATTGGCGGATTATTTTGAGTCGGTGGTGAAACAATCCGGCTGTGAAACAAAAATGTGCGCCAACTGGGTGACAGGCGATTTACTGGGCGCTTTAAACAAAGCGGCTCTGGAAATCACTCAAAGCCCGATTGAGAATGAGCGCTTGGCCGGTTTATTAACGCGCATCGCCGATAACACCATTTCCGGAAAAATCGCCAAGCAGGTGTTTGAAGAAATGTGGAAGGGAGAACAGAGCGCTGATGAAATCATTGAAAGCAAAGGATTAAAACAAATCACCGACAGCGGCGCTATTGAAGCGATTATTGATACGATTATCGCCAACAATCCGAATCAGGTTGAACAATACCTGGGCGGTAAGGATAAGGTGTTCGGTTTCTTCGTCGGCCAAGTGATGAAAGAAACTCAAGGTAAAGCCAATCCGGGGGAAGTGAATAAAATGCTTAAGGCCAAATTAAAACGCTAGAATAATTCAATTTGTGATTGGAGGGGCAGCGGCTATTAACGATGTTTGCCGCTGCGCCAAATCGATATCAACAAGCCAATACCGCTAATCGCGGCAAAACAATATCCAATAAAGCCGAAAGCCGGCAATCCCAATATTTCCGGGCCGCCTTTTATCGTCATCACGATTGAAGTGCCGATAATCAGGGCCGCTGTGACGATGCCCATGGTTAAACGACTAATCGCTCGATCAGTACGCTCCACATATTGCCCTAAACGCTGAACATTTATTTGAACTTGCATACCGCCTTTTCTGGAGGCTCTTAATAAAAAACGCAACTCCTTAGGCAAATCCGCCAATAAATCCACCGCGCTGATAACATTTCGCCATCCCCGCCGACTCATTGCACCGGGCGTATAACGTTCGGTCATGATCTTTTCAACATGCGGCGCAATCAGCAACAAGGTATTAAAGTCAGGCGTTAATTGTCTTCCTAAGCCGTCTAAGGTGATATAAGTTTTAATCAATAAAGCTAAATCGGCCGGCAAAATCAATTGATGGTCCCTCAACAAGGTCATCAGGTCGACCATCATTTGAGTCAGATTTAAATCTTTTATAGATAATGAACTGTATTGGTCAACAAAGAATTCTATATCCAGCGTCAGCGCTTGCTCATTGGTATGAATGTTATCCGACCAATCTTCCAGAATTTCACAGACTTTATGTGGCTCATGGTTGACCATACCAAACAGTAGGCTCACCACCTGTTCCCGACGTTCTTCGGTCAATCTTCCCACCATTCCGAAATCCAGAAAAGCTAATCGGTTGTCCGGCAAATACAAAACGTTACCGGCATGCGGGTCGGCATGAAAAAAACCATCTTCCATAATCATTTTAATCACCGCATTAGCACCGCGTTCGGCTAAAATTTGGCTATCTAAACCGGCTTTAGCCAAAGCGGTAATATTGCGCCCTTTGATGCCTTCGATATATTCTTGAACGTTTACCCGTTCGCCGGTCCATTCCCAATAGACTTTAGGAATCACAATATTGCCATTATCCGCCAAATTATCGGCAATGCGCTCCGCATGTCGGCATTCAGCCGCTAAATCTAATTCCTGACGCAGCGAGCGAGTAAATTGACGAACGACTTCACGCGGATGATAGCGCATAAGCTCCGGCGCTTCTGATTCCACAATATCCACCATGCGGATCAACAAGCGCAAATCCGCTTCAATAATTTTACGCAGGCCCGGGCGACGAATCTTAACAATCACCTCTTCGCCATCGAGCAAACGCGCCCGGTGAACCTGAGCAATGGAAGCAGCGGCCAGAGGCGTTTTATTAAATTCCAAAAATAAATTTTCGATGCTGTCGCCGAGATCGCTTTCCAGTTGCTGTAAAATTTCGTCTATCGGCGAAGCAGGCGCTTGATCTTGTAATTTCTCAAATTCAGCAATATATTGGGCTGGAAATAAATCTACGCGGATGGCTAAAATTTGCCCTAATTTAATGAACGCCGGCCCTAACTCTTCCAGGACTCGCCTAACCCGTTGCGGCGTATTCAGGGTGATGTGTTGCTCAGCCGGATGCCAATGCAATAAGCGACCGGCCTTTTCCAATGCGCGGCTAATGCCCAATTCATGGACAAATCCTGCAAAACCATAGCGAATTAAAATGGATGCAATTTCTTGAACACGACCAAGATCTCTAGCCGCATTCAACATTTCCCAAAGCATCTAACTCGCCATACTTAAAATTTCACCGCTATTCTTGATGATATTTCTTATTCAGCCAATAATCGACACTGACAAATTTTCCACCGCCGTAAAAAAACAGCGCCAGTAACATGATGATATAAGTTACGGCGAACTCAATTCCATTATTGAGGATCACAAAACCGCCTTTTTCAGTCAGCCAGTCATAATTACCGTAATTCTGCAGGATTTCCTTGGCGGCGTTTAATCTTTCTATGGCTGCGGCGGTTCGGTCGCTGGCGAAAATGCCGCTGCCTTCAGCAATCGCCAACCAGCCGTTTTCCAAATGCACGGTAACCGCAGCTCCTATCATGACTATAATCAGCGGAATAGAGATAAATCTGACGCCGAATCCGAAAAACAAAAATAACGCGCCCAAAATTTCAGTGGCGGCGACTAAAAACACCATCAGATAAGGAACCGGCAACCCCAACCCCCAATCTTCATTACCGAACCAATCGGCTGTAGAAGTGAAGTTCATAAACTTTTTGGAACCCGCCATCCAAAAAATCGGTACTAAATAGAGCCTTATTGCTAACGGCGCTAAAAAGTCGATGCACTTGGTTTTGTCTAGCCAGCGCAACATCAATTGAACCAATGGCGGAATTTTTTCGGCGCAAGATAAAAGAAGTTCTTTGTTCATGGCCCAGCCTCCTTATTATTCATTTTTCTATTTGGTCAGAGTAGTGTACACAAAATGATGCTGTACGGGTTTATCAATTAAAGAGAAAATATGATCAAAAATGAAAAACAGAAGAAGTAGGGAAGAGGAAGGCGATAGGAGAATGCCATTACTGCCATTAAGTTATGCCGAACTGAGGTTATTTATTTCAACTTAATGGCAGTGGGCGGATACCCTACGGGGAAAAGGAAGAGAGAATCAAGTTTTATTTTCAATCATCGCCGCTGAAAGCCGCCAATAATTGCAATAAGCTCAAGAATAAATTGTAGATAGAGACGTACAAGGATACAGTCGCCAGAATATAATTGGTTTCGCCGCCATGAATGATTGCGCTGGTTTCATATAAGATTAACGCCGACATCAGCAAAATAAACATCGCCGAAACTGCTAATGATAGCGCCGGAATCGAAAAGAACACCGCGCCCAAGCCCGCCAAAAATGCAACTAAGATACCGACCATTAAAAAGCCGCCTAAAAAGCTGAAATCTTTACGAGTAGTTAAAGCATAAGCGGATAACCCCAAAAAGATGACGCCGGTGCCGCCTAAAGCGGTCATGATTAATTCCGAGCCATTCGGCAACATGGTTAAATACATGTTCAGAATCGGCCCTAATGTGATGCCCATGAAGCCGGTTAAGGCAAAAACAAAAAACAATCCTAAAGAGCTGTTGCTGAATTTACTGGTTAAAAACAACAAACCGAAATAACCAACCATGGTAACAATCATTCCGGGGTGTCCTAAATTCAAATACATAGATACGCCCGCCATCGCAGCGCTAAAAAGCAGCGTCATGGATAGCAGCATATAGGTGTTTTTTAAGACTTTGTTCGTCGCCAATATACTGGCTTCTGAACGCGTTACAGTTGCAGTATTTAATCTCATATTATTGCCCAAAAAGTTAATGTGTGTTTAAGACCGTGTAATCTTACAAGAGTTTCCAGGTTTTTGTCAGTAAAAGTTTGACCAACGAGGATGATTTTTCAAACCAAATCACAACAATGGCCCGCATTATATTTCTTACTCAATATTTATAACAAACAAGGGATCTTTCGTTAAAATATTAAACGATTATTCGACTATGATTAAAGCCAAGAACAATTACCGCTAACCTACCTTATATTATATGACCGAAACCCAGCCAACGCCCTATCATGTTATCGGCGGCGAAGAAGCCGTGCGCAGCCTGGTGGAAAGATTTTATTTCTACATGGATACTTTGCCTGAAGCGCAAGAAGTACGGCTGATGCATGCTAAAAGTTTGAAATCAGCCAAACAAAAATTATTCAAATTTTTATCCGGTTGGCTGGGCGGACCAAATCTTTATGTGCAGGAATACGGTCATCCTATGCTTAGGCGGAGGCACTTACCTTTCACTATTGCGCGCGCGGAACGCGACCAATGGATGTTTTGCATGGATAAGGCGTTGTCCGAATTGGACATTGACGAAGAAATGAAAGCGGCTATTCGGCAAGCCTTGGATCAACTGGCCAGCCATATGATTAACCAATAATCAAACTGCTTATGTCTCTATCAAAACAAATGGTTCTGATTTTAAGCATCATGTTTTTATTGATTTTTTCGATCAATATTCTGCTGAGCGTAAAAAACAGTCGAGACTATTTACAAGGCGAAGCTAATATTCAAGCACAGAACACCGCCGTGTCTTTGGGGTTGTCGCTAGCGCCTCATATGCAAAATGAGCAGGATCCTGTTTTGGAAACAATGATTCAAGCGGTATTTGATCGCAGTTATTTTCACAAGATCAGCTTAAAAAATAATCAACAAAAAACCTTGGTTGAAGTAAACAATGCGCTAAATCCGTATATCACGCCACAATGGTTTGTTGATTTAGTTCCGATAAAGCTTGACAGCGCAGTTCATGAAATCAGTCATCAATGGAAAATCGCCGGAACGCTCACGGTCACATTGCATCCCGGTTATGCCTATCAGCGGCTTTATCAATTAGCCAAAAATACGCTTTATTATTCAGCTTTAACCTTCCTTATCGCAGTGATGCTAATGTTGTTGACCGTGCGCTTAACCTTTAAATCATTAAAGAATCTGGAAAAATTGGCGGAAAACATGGCCAACAGTCAGTTTACTACGGTCAAAAAATTACCGTTGACGACTGAAGTCAGGACTTTAACTCTGATCATGAACAGTATGTCGGCAAAAATTTCCCAAACCATTCAAAATTTGAATAAAAGAATGAATGAAATTGGAGAAAAGCTGCACAAAGATGATCTAACCGGTTTATACAAATACAGTGTTTTTGAAACGGATATCAAAAAACTTTATGCGGAAAAACATAACGCCTTTTTAATTAAGTTGAAAGTTGATTGTTTAACTGTCCTGGCGAAGGAACATAACAGCAAGCAAGTTGATAACTTCTTACAAAAACTGGCTGAAATGTTGTTAGCTGAAAGTCTTCAGCATGGCCCCAAAAAAGTACGCGTTTATCGTTTTTACGGCGGCGAATTTGCATTATTGGTAAAAAAAATACAGTTAAACGCCTTGCATGATTTAGCCGAAAAACTCCGCAGCGAATTGATCCAACTAGGCAAACAATACCAAATCATTGATGTCGCGCATATGGGTATTGCGCCTTTTAACGCTTTAATTAATACTGATAAACTACTGGAAGCAGCGGATGAAGCTTATGAACAGGCGCAACGCATCGGCGTCAACAGTTACGCGGTAAAAATGGACGTGCGGCAATCACGGGATGTGGAGTCCTGGAAAAAAATGATTTTTGATTGCATTGATCATCGCCGTTACCAAATCCAATACGATAAAAGCATCAACCATATCAAAAACAACACCTTATTAATGGAAGAGGCGTTGATTGTCGTTAAAGATGACAATAACCACAGCTTACCAATGGCGACTTTTTTTTCGATTGCCGAAAAATTCGCCAAAATTGTTGAGCTGGAAAAACATTTATTGGAAATTATTATTGAGTTGGTTCAACAACATCATGTCGATCATATGATCGCGGTCAATTTATCCACCCGAACAGTGAAAAACAAAGCCTTTCATGATTGGCTGGAAAGAAAATTAAAACATAGTCCGGCGTATTCCAAACAAATCGTATTTTGCGTTACCGCTTATGCCGTCGCCAAGGATATGGAAAGCTATCAAAACTTCATCCAATTTGCGCATAAATTAGGCGCAAAAGTCATGATTAAACGATTTGAAACGCAATCCATGTCAATAAAAATGTGCAGAAACTTACAGCCGGATTACATTCGCTTATCGATAGAATTGGCGCGCGATATCGCCAATGACGAACATAAACAGATCTGTGTGGGCACATTAGTGGAAACCGGGAGTATATTGAATATGAGTGTTTTCGCTGAATCAGTCGGGTCAGATGAAGATCTGGAAACGCTGAAAATGATAGGCATTAACGGTTATCATCGGTAATTGCTGATGATTATGGGTCTCTACAGTGTTTACAACTGATTAATGTTTACTTTATTTAGACTGAAAAAAACTTCAACATAGCAGATTATCGGACGCCTAAACACCATACTCAAAATCACGACTTTCATTGGACTGCTACCGTATGCCGCTGTCTTGCCCGGCGAAGATAAATTAGTTCCTCAAACGCATAAAGAATCATCAGGCGATAATCGCATTCTCCAGTGGCGTCAGTTGATAGCGACCGCCCAAACGCTTCCCGAGATAGAAAAACTGCAACGCGTTAATCATTTTTTTAACCAATTCGCATTTGTCGAAGATGAAATTTTATGGAAACAAAAAGATTACTGGGCTACGCCTGACGAATTTATTTTACAAGGCGCAGGCGATTGCGAGGACTTTTCCATTGCCAAATACTTTACTTTGCAAGCAATGGGCGTTGATGATGCTAAAATGCGTTTGACCTATGTAAAAGCGCTTAAACTCAATCAAGCGCATATGGTTCTCTCTTATTTTCCGGATATAAATTCCATGCCACTGGTATTGGATAACCTGATTAATGATATTATCAGCGCCGATTTACGAAAGGACTTATTGCCCGTCTACAGCTTTAACGGCAACGGTTTATGGATGGCTAAACGACGAGGCCAAGGCAGAAGGGTCGGTCAATCGGATGACTTGAACCTATGGTTTCAACTTAAGCAAAGGATGGTTAATGTTAAATAGGCAAGCACCTTGAAACACAATAAAATACTTTCCGAGCTACCGTTTAATTTTCAGATACGCCGTAGCGACCGCGCCAAGAAAACCAGATTGGTGGTGAGCGATAAAAAAATCGAAGTCGTGGCGCCGCATGAGGTCAATCAGCAAACCATTATCGACTTTGTGCATAAGCAACAAGACTGGGTTGTTAAGACCCTTAATAAATTGCAGAACCAAATCCAAAGCGTACAAAATCAACAACTGGGTCCTGCAAAATTTATCGACGGCGCGATGATTCCTTATCAAGGCGAAAAGCTCCGGCTGCATGTGAAGCCGAATCCGGGCAAACGCTTAAAAATTGAACGCCACGCTTCTGTGGGATTGATTGCTCATTTACCGGCGCATTTGCAAAAAGACAGTCATGAGCATATTCGTTCAGCTATCATCAAATGGTTGATAGAAGAGTGCAGACAAAGCAGTCAACATTATGTTGATAAACACGCCGAACGCCATCAACTGTTTCCCCGAACAATCCGAATAAAAAACATGAAAACCCGCTGGGGAAGTTGCGGCGTTAAAAACGACTTAAACATCAACTGGAATTTAATTCTCGCCCCGCCTATTGTGATGGAATACGTTATCATCCATGAAATTTGCCATATTCGCCATCGCAATCACTCCCGAGACTTTTGGGGCTTGGTAGAGCAACATATGCCGGATTATAAAGTTCACCGCAACTGGTTAAAAGAGCACGGCCATCTTCTCATGCGCGGTTTAGGCTGATAACTAAGGAACATGCATTTTATAAACGTTCAGCTTTAATGCTCCGTAGGGTACGCACTGCGCGCCAATGGGGTGTTATACGTTCCTTTTGTGTAGGCCAGACTTCAGTCCGGCAATACCCGTTAATCGCAGCCGGTGAATCAATCACAAAAATCCCGTACTTCAGTTACATCCTCTTTCCGTTTGGCTTTGTAAACTAGACCCAAGTTTTAACCCAGCCTTCGATTTTGAATTTATGCACAACGCAGCATTGAATAGATGCCATTGCATAATCAACATTGTGCTATTGAGTACGTTTCGAAAGCTGGGTTAAGAAACTTACTTTTTCAAACAGCCAACAGGAAAACATCATGAAAACTTTAACAACTGCAACCATCATTTTAGCCGCTGCTTTCGCAACTTCTGTTCATGCTCAATCAACCGTTAAAAAATCGGTTTTGGTTAATCAATCGGTGAATAAAGCCAACGCGACAATCGCTAAAGGCAAACACAATCTGGCCAGCACTGGTTCGATCAACTTGAAAGACGCCAAAGTGAAAAAATCCGTCATCGTTAACCAATCGGTGAACAAAGGCAACAATACGATGGCGTTCGGTAAGAAAAACATTGCGACAACAGGTTCAGTAGCAGTGCGCGATTCAAAAATTAAAAAATCAGTCGTCGTCAACCAATCCGTTAACAAACGCAATACAACAGTGGCTAAAGGTTATAAAAACACAGCTGCAACTGGTTCAATTACGGTTGAGTAGTCTTACTCATGGCTCCTGCGTTCTGTGTAGGGGCCAAGCAGTAACGCTCCGCCTTACAAAACATAACCCTGCTAATCATAGACCCGGCGGATCATCCAATTTGCTGATGTGTTTGGAAACCTGAAAAATACTCCAAATCAATACTAAAATCATCAACGTCATCACCAGCCCTAAAAACACTTCGCTGTCTAAAAGTTCCTTGAGTCCATAATCCGTCACCTTGCTTTCCGGCAATTTGCTGACATCCGCTAACTTTCCCTGCGCGCCTTGATAGCCTTTACTTAACAGCTCCTGGATCGGAACAATATCATAAACGGGCTTAGCCGCTTTAACAGCGCCGTACAGTAACTGATAACGGTATTCCGGACGGGCAAAAAACAATAGTTGATAACCGAAACCTAAACCGATGACGCCTTCAATTTTCAATGGCGGATTATCATCATTGAATACAATCAAGCGATATTTTTCCCGCCGTTGACCGGGAAATTTCAGCGTCAATTGTTCTCGATGAAAATCTTTAAAATGCAAGGCTTCCAGCTTGCCCCGACTCAAGGTTTGCATGCGGGTTTCAACGCCCTGTTGAACAGGGGTTTGCAGCTCGACAGATCGACTGAAATTTGCTCCGGCTATCGCCAATTGAAAGCCGTTTAAGGGTAATAATCGGGCTTCTATATCAATAATTGTTTGTTTTTCATCTTTATTTTGGAATACTTTGTAAGTATCTATCGGGTATTCAAAGCGCCTTTTTATATTGTTGCGGGTCTCGGTTTGATTACGCCAAAATTTGATTGCATCAATATGTAAGGCCTTATGGCTTAACAAGACCGTTTCCTGACGCTCCTGCTGACGACCGCCTTTTAAAATTGTTTTCAGCTTACTCAAGCCAATGCGGCCGGTGGTCACCGTATCGGATAAAACAAATTTGAAAAAACGAAACTGATTTGGCGGTAATTCAATATCGCGTTTATCAAAATCCATAAATTGAGAATAATCGTAAATAACTGCTTTTTCGAGTAGTATTTGCCATTTTTCACCCTGAGCGGAACCCAATATCGTTAAAGCATATTCAAAATTTCGTTGCGGCGTTATGATGGTCACGCCCGACGCGGTGACATTATCCCGCTTAATCTTAGCGATCACTTCAAAGCCCTGTGTTGACGATTTATTTAATTGCGTAATTTCGCTGCTTACATTGATTCGCCGGGTAACGGTTTGCGAATCGGCGATTTCTTTTAACCAAAAGGGCGTCTCTGTATCTTGCTGATCAAGTAATCGTAAATCCTGAAAATTCGTCAGGCTGTTAGCGTATACTTCTGCATCCAAATCGATGGCCGCTAAGCTGTCTTGCGCTTGTTCATCTAATAACGCCTCCCGGCTAAAGCGCTGATTTAAAGCCTCGGCGGACGGCAAGAATGCAAAACACAACAAGCAGAGTAATATTTTGGCAATCATTGTTTTTTCTCTTCCTTATTAATTTCGGCTACAAAAGCATGTTGATAACGCATGTAAAAATAAGCGCCGCCCAAAATGACCAGGCCCAAAATCATAAACGCCAGAATCCGGTAAACCTGCTCCAGCCTTGCCAAATCGATGAAAAACACCTTGTAAGCGACTACTGCAAACAGAGATAAGCCCACTAAACGCAATATTTTAAATTGACGTTGAATGCCGAAAAAAATCAAGCTCAATGCAAAAGCGGCCCATAAAATAGAAACCCCGCCGGAGCGTAAACCGGGAATAGTTTGAAACAACAGCGAATTAACTTCCAGACTCAGAAAAACGAATAATAAAACTAATGCCGTTCCGGCAAACAACCGTCTGATCTGCTGTTCAGCGCTATCGCTTAAACGCCGGTAAGCGAAGATTAAAAAGGCGATGATGGCGGCAAAATCCACTAGTCGCATCAAAGCCGATTGAAATCGATAAGCGCCTCGGTAATGAAAAGAGGGAATATTGTGTTCAATCGCGCTGAGGTGAAAGGTAAAATCCCAAGAAGATAAATCAATAAAAAGCAGTTTTATGAGGATGATTAGCAGAAAAAACTGAATGACGGCTAACACTTTTTGTTCCTGCGTCTTATGATAATAACCGAGTAATAACACACAGGCGGACAGCCATACCAAAGTCAGTAAAGGCAATTGCAACGGCGGATAAAGAAAAGCAAAGCTGCGATACAGTTCCAATTGCAGCACGATAAAGATGATTGCCGCAATCAACAAGCCTAAAATTTGCACTAAGCGGTTATTTTTTATCCATAAAGGCACATCATTATTCGGCGCAAAAACTAAGGCAGAGGACTTGACCGGTTTTTGAATCAAAAAATAAGCTGCCGCCAATGAGGCGATAGGTATGCCGAAACTGAGAAAGCGCTGAAATAAATCCCATAAAAACACACTCCAGGTTTGAGTTAAACCTGCCGCTGAACCATATTGGTTCGCCAAGTCAATGAAACAAAAACGAAATAAAACAATGCCGTAGAGTAAATAAGCGACTTGTTGCAAAAAAGCGCTGCGCAGCTTGCCGGACAACCACAACATGATCGCCGCCTGTATCGCCCAACTGGCGGTAATCCATTGGTTTGATAATATGATAGGCAAAGTAATCGCAGTAAAAAAAGCCGCCAGACTGATAAAACTTAACAATAATTCGCGATCAGAAATGCGTTTAACCAGGCAATAATAAACATGGGCAAGATAAAAAACCGCCAATGCAATGGTGATAGCGCCCACCCAAATTGATCCATATTCCGTCAATATTAAATGCCGGGCGGTGATGAAGAAAATTGCCGCATTGATGATCAAGGCTAAAAAATCCAATAAGCTGGATTTGACTTTATTGAGCAGACAAAACAAAAAAGTCATGGTGGAATACAAAATGAAAAAGGCGATTAAAAACGGCAATATCTCCCATAAATAGCGTGGTTCGAATTTTCCTAAAGAACCGAAAAACAGCAGATAGTGAAAAGCAAAACTCAGAAAATTCAATAAATGCCAATGCTTATAGCCGTTGACGGCCAAAATGCCGACGCCCAAAACCAGCATATAGCTATACAGACCGATAAAATTAACTTGTCCTGTAGACAGTAAAATAGGCGTGCAGTAACCTCCGATAATGGCGAAGATGGCGACCAGTATGGAATTTAATTTTACCGCTAGAACGATGGCGCTGGCCGTCACCACGACCATTAATGCGAATGCCGAATAAGCGCTGATCAAATGATAAAAACTGAAGGCGGCGAATACGCTGAAATACAATACCGTAACGCCGCCGCCTAACATGCCTTGCGCCAATAAATGATAGCGACCGCCTAATAATCGTATAGCGCCGATAATCATGGCTAGCCCCGCCAATACCGTTAAGCCCACTCGCGCCTGTTCGCCTAAAAGACCGTTATCAATGGAATATTTCAAAAAGAAACCGATGCCGGTAACCAGGATCAACACCCCGATGCGCAGCAGCCAATTACTGGCGACCGCATATTCCATACTGACGACTTGCGGGCGATGACTGTCGCCGACAATAATCCAGTTCCAGATTTCTTTTGAAATTTGTTTAGCGGCCAGCTCAAATCGGCTGGGTATACGAGGAGTGGCGGGAGGCGGCGGCTCAATGTCAACAGGCTGTTTTTCCCAGCCCTGGTCCGCAGGTTTCGTTTCAAGGGCCGCTTTAGGTTTAGCGAATGACTCGGCAGCCGCTTTTATAAACGGTTCGGATGATTTTTGAATTTTCTCGGATTCAGACGGTATGGTTTTAGCTTCCGAATCCGTCTGTGTTTCGGTTAATGTTTCCGGTGACGCAGATAGTTTGCGTAGAATTTTGCCCTGATCATTAGCTAACTGATCCAACTTATCGAACAGTTTAAGCAAGGCTTCTTGTTGGCGATTTTGCTTTCCCATCAACGAAGCCAACATCACAATGATGACAATAGGCGTTAACACCACTAAAAATACTAAAAAGCCGAAAAAATCGCCCATCGCAATACTCCGCCGGGTGGTTGAAAAACCCTGAATTTGAAGCATAGGAATATCAAACGACAAAGTCAAGCAGCTATTTTTTCACCAGCAGCGGTAAAAAGATTTAAAACTCGTAAATGTACAAAATCCAATAAACATACGCCAGATTGACCGTTCAAAATAGATATTAGCATTTCAGCAAATATTCATTGACCTTCAACAGTTTGTTTTTTTAACGCAGAAGCCAGAGCAATTAAAGCCCAACCTCTAAATCCGACATCGACGCTTAAGGATAGGGCGAGAAACCAGGGGGCGGATGTAGGCCAGTCCACCCAGATTAGAATTCCCAGCAAAATCGAAATAAAACCAGTGATTCTATTAGACATTGGGTTAGGAACTTTCGCCACTGTCAACAAAATATTACGGTATATGCCCTGCGAAACCAAATAACCGACGATTAACAGGTTCAAATTTTCCGGTATGCCGCTGATGCTGAATAGCACCAGAAATCCCACTACGATGTCCAGCACGCCCCCTTGCATATTGACTAAAAAACCTTGGGCTGTTTGGGTGGAAAACGCATCAATCGCACGCAAAATACCGACTAATATCACTACGACGCCAATTGCCGGAATCCAGGAAAAACTTTCTCCCAACATATAAACTTCAGGCGCCACAATGCATAAAGTCGTTATCACCCCGCCTATTATAATCATTGATGCGCCGCGAATGGTGTACCACAAGGGTCTTGATGTGAATTGTCGTAATTCAGCAGAATTATTTGTGTTCATTGTTTTACGCTCACTGAGTCATTATTTTAATATCATGGTAAACATAAATTATTGAATTGCAAGTATGTTGTTTATTTGTTAACGAGTAGTCGTAGTCGCTGCAAAATTCATTAATGGTTCATTACTTGGATTTTTTACCGGCGATGACATAAACTAAAACAAAGCTTATCTGTGTTTATTCATCATTAAAAGGCGAACTGGGTCTATGGTTTCCGTAAAAAAATTGGTATTGGATGTTTTAAAACCGCATGCGCCTAACAGCCTGGAGTTTGCCAAGGCTATCGCCGAACAAGGCCGGGATTATCATGTTGCGATTACCGTCGAGGAAGTCGATGAAAAAACCGAAACCGTCGTGATGGTGATTAAAGGGGAAGATATAGATTTGAACGCGATTGAACAAACAATCAGCGCATTAGGCGGTTCATTACACAGTATTGATGAGGTGGAAGTCATTAATCATCGGTCGCCTGATTAAATGGCTAGCGTGTTTTGATGAGAATATTTAGCTGGCTGGGTTTTTTGCTGAAAATTACCCGCTCTCAAGTGATTGCCCGTCGTTATTTCGTCGTCAACGGTTTTGACGGCGCACTGACCATGTTGGGCATCATTACCGGTTTTTATGTCAGCGGCGAAAAAAACACTTTTGTCATCGTCAGCGCCTGCCTTGGCGCGGCTGTCGCACTGGGCGTCAGCGGCTTTAGCAGCGCCTATATCAGCGAAGCCGCCGAGCGCTTAAAAGAATTGAAAGAGCTGGAAAACGCCATGTTATCCGATTTATACAACTCCGCTCATGGTCAGGCGTCACGATTTATTCCCTTGGTTATTGCCTTGATCAACGGCCTGGCGCCTTTGCTGTTTTCATTAATTATTATTGCGCCGTTAGGTTTTCAGTCCCATCTTTCTGCCTACGCAATTGATCCGTTGCTAGCGTCGATAGGAATTGCCTTTTGCATTATCTTTTTTCTGGGAATTTTTCTGGGCCGGATAGGCGGCGTGTTTTGGCTTTTGGCGGGTTTGATGACTTTATTCATCGGCTTGTTGACTTGCGGGATTATTTTTCTGTTAACATCCTACTAAGTTGAGCCCGCCTTTATCAAAGAGTTGAGATGGAAGCTAATAAATTAAATACAGTTGATGATTTGTTGCAATCAGCTGATGAACGCGTGGAGTTGATTAATGGCGAGATTGTTAAGCGACCGATGGCGCGTTCGGAACATGCGCTGATTCAATCATGTTTATCGGATGAAGTCTCCACTTTGAAAAGAATGCCGCCGCCGGGCGGCTGGTGGATTATGTCCGAAATTAGCGTCAATTATTCCAGCCATCAATGTCCCTGTCATGATTTAGCGGGTTGGAGAAAGGAACATGTCCCACAGCGCCCGACCGGGATTATGAAGATCATCCCGGATTGGGTTTGTGAAATTACTTCGCCCGGACATGAACGGAAAGATTTATTCCATCATTTTATTTTATTACAGACAAACAATGTCCCCTACTATTGGGTGATTTCGCCGGAAGACAAAACATTGATCGCTTATCAGTTGGTTGATGGGCATTATCGGGTGATTTATTCCATCGCCTGCCAGCATAAAAATGATTTTAAAAAAGTCAGGATTGCGCCTTTTGAAGACACAGAGATTGATTTATTGTATGTTTTTGGCGATAGTTGATTTTAAATATTGTTACATGCCGTTCCAAATGAATGCGCATTATTAACCACAGCCATGAAAAAAACAAAACGCATTAAACAACTTTCACAAGCGGAATTACA
>SPJM01000193.1 GCA_006844585.1 Methylococcaceae bacterium
CCCAATTGAACCTGAGCGACTTCCGACATCATTTCCCGCGACCAAGGCGGGTCTAAAACGACTTCCACAATAACCGAATTAACGCCGGACAGGGCGCGCACCGATTTTTCCACATCGCTTTGTATTACCGGTCCCATGCCGCAGCCGGGCGCGGTCAGGGTCATTTTAATGTAAACATCATGTTCGCCGTTTTCGGCAGAGGAGACTTGGCATTGATAGACCAGGCCCAAGTCGACGATATTTACCGGAATTTCCGGGTCATAAACGGTTTTCATGACTTCCCAGCAATTTTTTTCAATGGCTTCTGAATCGGTTTCCGATACCAATGTTTTCAATTGGTGGGCTTCTTTTCCTAAGGCGTCAGCATCAGAGCCGGCAATACGCACCATATGACCGTGTTGAGTGACCACGGTATAATTCGTGCCTAAAGATTGATGGATAGTCACTTCATGGCCTTTACTCAGGGAGCCGTGGTTGCCATCCGGGATAGTGATGACATTGACATCTCGGGTCAGGGTGATGGTTTCTCTTTCAGACATAAGACAAGATCAAGGTTTGAATGTTGATGCTTGGATAATTTGGCCGGTGATGTTCAAGCTTTGATCGCTGAACAAATAACAATATACTGCTTCCAAACTTTCCATAGCTGCAAGTTGAGATTTATCTTCTGCCGGATATATTTTTTTTCTCAACGGTGAGTTTACTGCGCCGGGCGCTAATACATTGACCCGGACGATACCGGCGGTTTCCAACTCTTTAGCCAAAATTTGCGCAAATCCTTCGATAGCGACTTTGGACACGCCGTAAGCGCCGGAATAGGCTGGCGCATTTCTTGCCGAAGAGTCGCTTGTAAAAACGATAGAGGCATGTTCGCTTTTTTGTAAAACCGGCAATAAAACCCGGCTGAGTAGAAAACAGGCATTCAAGTTAACGGTAATAGTTTGCCCCCATTCCTGACAACTAATTTGGCTGACCGGACTGTAAGCGCTTAAATCGACCGCGGAGTGTAAAATACCGGCCAGTTTGCCGTATTGCTGGTCGATAATTTCCGCTAGTTCTTGATATTGCGTTTCATCGGCGCCCGCTAAATCAAATGGATACATGGTCGGTTCCACGCCGCCGGCTTGCAAAATGCGGTCGTAGACTTGCTCCATTTTGGGAATTTTTTTATCCAATAAAATAATGTGCGCGCCTTGTTTGGCCAGCGCCACAGCAGCTGTGCCGCCCAAGCCGCCGCCGCCGCCGGTGATTAAAATAGTTTGATTTGCGAGTGCTGCATCCATTTTTCTTGTTAGCAATAGTCAATTATGAGTTTTCTTTATGAATAAAAATGGCGCCGTACTAGCAACATTGGGTTTCGTTAATCCAGGTCATGATTTGTTCAGGCGATTCAATTAAACCGTCAGCGCCCCATTCATCGGGTTTATCGTCGCTTTTGAGATAGCCGTAAACAGCAGCCAGGGTTTTCATTTGGGCGCTTTTACCTGCAGAAATATCATGACAGGCGTCGCCTATATAAACGCAATGTTGCGGAGCCACTTGCGCTTGATCGCATGCGGCCAGCATCGGCTCAGGGTCCGGTTTGCTTTTTGCGGTGGTGTCGCCGCTGATGATGCAGGCGGCGCGCATGTCCAGCCCCAATGCATTCATTAACGGCAAGGTGAACCGTTCGCGTTTATTGGTCACTACGCCCCATTTCAAACCTTTACTTTCAATGGCGGTTAACGTTTTTTCGATACCCTCGAAGTAGCGGCTATGCTGAGCAATATTGTTTTCATAAAGGTTCAGCATGGTTTCCAAAATGATTTGCTGCCGTGCTTCATTAATTTCGGGCGCGGCTTGTCGAATCATCGCCATCGCGCCGTATGAGATATACGGTCTGATGTGCTGGTAATCAATGGCGGATAAATCATGCTGTTTCAGCGCTTGATTAAGGCAGGCCACTAAATCCGGCGCGGTATCCACTAAAGTACCGTCTAAATCAAACAGTACGCAACTGAGTTGAAAATCGCTAATGTCGGAGGCCTTTAAGGTCATCAATAATAAAGTAGGGTATGCTTAAGGTGCGCACAGTCTATCCTACGGGCTTCGGTTGTTATTCAGGACGTTGGAAAGCGGCGATATAATTCACATCAATATCTTTTCCCAAGCTAAACCGTTTGTTGAACGGGTTATATTCAATGCCGGTTAAAGACTGCAATTGCAAGCCGGTATGGCGCGCCCATTCGCTGAGTTCGGATGGTTTGATAAAGGTATTGTATTCATGGGTGCCTTTAGGCACCATCTTCAAAAGATGTTCTGCGGCGACAATAGCCAATAAATAAGCTTTAGGCACTCTATTCAAGGTTGAGAAAAACACCCAGCCGCCCGGTTTTACCATCTTGGCGCAAGCATTGATAATGGAAACAGGGTCGGGCACATGCTCCAACATTTCCATGCAAGTGACCAAATCAAATTGTTCGGCTTGCTGTTCCGCCATTTTCTCGGCGCTGATTTTTTGATAGGCAACTTCAACGCCTGCTTCCAGGCTGTGTAAATCGGCGATATCGACTAAGTCTTCGCTTAAATCAATGCCTAAAGCGTCCGCTCCCGCCTTAGCTAAGCCCTCCGTTAAAATGCCCCCGCCGCAGCCGACATCAATAACTTTTTTTCCGGCCAGCTCAATATGATCCTGAATAAAGCGCAATCTCAGCGGGTTGACGTCATGCAGAGTTTTAAATTCGCCTTGCGGGTCCCACCAGCGTTCGGCCTGTGAACCGAATTTTTCAATTTCGTGTGCGTGTACGTTTTCTGTGTTAGCCATAATCTTAAAATCAGTCAATTACCCAGTATTTTACTCTATTGTTTCAGCGCCGTCATGCTTGTTGAAAATTTTCTATTAAACATTTTGAATTAAATTAACGGCTGACACAAATGATGACGCTGCATTGACAAGACCGGGTAAATTTTGGCTTAGGCAATTGCGACCGGAAAGGAATAATTAATCGATGATTAATTATTTTTTCTAAGCTGTTATTTGATAAGCAAAACCACAAAAAAAGCGCAAAAAATTCTCTTTCGGGCGTTATGAAAAAGAGCCGTTTTTTATCAAACCCACTATATCTTGTGCTATTATTTTAAAAAATACACAATATATGTACTTTTTGCGGTTTCGCCAAAAATGCTGTAACTGCTTGTTTCATACTGAATTATCAAATCATACCAGCAAGGAAATCTATATGACGGCTCAACTAAAGGTTGTAAATGATAGGGTGACTGAAATCTCTTTTCAGGATGCATCCATGGATATTTGGGATACTAAATATCGTTTAAAAAGCAAAGACGGGAAGCCGGTAGATCAAACGATTGATGACACCTACAAACGCGTCGCCAAAGCTTTGGCCGATGTCGAAACCGACAAAGAAAAAAAAGATCAATACTATAAAGAATTCCTCTGGGCGCTCAGACAAGGCGTAATTCCTGCCGGTCGCATCGTTTCCAACGCCGGCGCGCAGGCGCATAAACCGGCGACTTCGACCATCAATTGTACGGTTTCCGGCACAATACAGGATTCTATGGATGATATTCTGGGCAAAGTGCATGAAGCAGGTTTAACCCTTAAAGCAGGTTGTGTTGCTCCAAATACGCGAGTAGTCACGGAAAAAGGACAGGTTACCGCGCAGCAGGCCGTTGAACAGCAACATCAATCTATTCTGAGTTATGATAAAAAATCGAAATGCTTTGAAATGCGCCCGATTTTAAAACATCTGACAACTCATGTTCCTCAAGATGAAAATATTGAAATAGAATCGCATTTAGGTTCATTAACGACCTCAATCAAGCATCCTGTTCTCGTTTATCGCCATGAAAAATTGCAATATGTGCGTGCTGATGAAATTACACAAAGCGATGCTTTAGTTCATTATCAACTCGCATGGGAGGCTGATGAGACAGAAGCCTTAAAAGCTTGGTTTGCAGGGGCGCATTTAGGTGATGGCTCCGCTTACGAGAAAAAATTTACTTATGCTAAATCAAGGGAAAATTGGCAACAAAAAGCCAAAGCTTATGGAAAACGCTTCATTTTTAAAATTCGAGCGGCAGAGCGTGAAGTCGTTGAACGTTATGCCTTATTTTTTGAAAAGTTTTATCATTGTCATGCCAAAGTCGTTAGCACGGTAACCGCGAATAATACCCCTGTTTGGGATTTCACGGTTGCTAGTTTCAAAGCCAGTCAAGCAAGTGAATTAATTGACGGGCAAATAGGCAAAAAAACACACACATTAAAAGTGCCGCAATGGATTAAACAAGAGCCGGAAAAATACTTCTTAGCTTTTTTAGCGGGCTTGATAGACACCGATGGCACAATTGATAAAGAACGAGGCAGTGCAAGCTTAAGTTGCCAAAATGAGGACTTTGTTTATGAAATTCAAAGCCTATTAGCTTTATTCGGCATCCATGCAGGAATTACGCACAGAAAACCGCGTTCGCATGTTTACCATGGTAAGCTGATTAAAGATTCAGGCGGCTATGTGCTTAAAATTTCAGATTCTGAATTTTTACTTAAATTATCAGAATTTATGGCGGATAGCGGCAAAAAAAATCGCATTAAAGAGCATCAATCTCAAGCAGGGCAGTACGACCATTATGTGATGACTCAAATTTTAACTGATGCATTAGAAACGCTTTCATCTGACCTACCTCATCTTGATAAGCAACGCTTAGGTTATTATCACGGCAAGCATAAGCAACAAACGGTGAGTCGTGTTTATTTAAATCGTTGGGCAAAAAAATTCCCACAGCTTAAAGCAGAGATTGATTTTGTCAAAACATTACGTCCTGTTAACAATATTAAACGTGATTTAAACATTGGCGAAACTTTTTATGACTTTACTGTTGATACGCATAACAATTATTTAGCAGGCAGTAACGGCTTAATGGTGATTCATAATTGCGGCATAGGCTATGAATTTTCTACCTTGCGCCCGAAAAATGCTTATGTGTCCGGAGCCGGGGCTTATACCTCAGGCCCGTTGTCGTTTATGGATATATATGACAAAATGTGTTTTACCGTTTCTTCGGCGGGCGGCAGACGTGGCGCGCAAATGGCGACTTTTGATATTGCCCACCCGGATGTGGTCGAGTTTATACGCGCAAAAAGGGAAGACGGACGTTTGCGCCAGTTTAACCTTTCTTTATTGATTACCACTGAATTTGTCGAAGCGGTGCAAGCCGACCAACCCTGGCCGCTTTCTTTTCCGCTCACGGAAAAGGAAGTCATGCTGGACAAATTGGAATTAAACGATACAACACAGATAGTTTGGAGAGATTTGCCGGTAAAAGAAGGCTATGTCGTCAATGATGCGGGTCTGGTGGCTTGCCGCATCAGCAAAACCATGCCGGCAAAAAGATTGTGGGATATTATTATGTCATCCACATATGATTATGCCGAACCGGGCTTTATCTTGATCGATAAGGTCAATGAAATGAACAATAATTGGTTTTGTGAAAATATTCGCGCCACCAACCCCTGCGGGGAACAGCCGCTGCCTCCGTATGGCAGTTGTCTATTAGGATCGGTGAATTTAACTCGTTTTGTCGATAAACCCTTTACCGCAGACGCCTCATTTGATTGGAAAACCTATCGCAAAACCATTCGTATTTTTACCCGCATGTTGGATAATGTCGTTGAAATTAACGGTTTGCCGTTGGAAAAACAGCAGGCTGAAATCTTGGGGAAAAGACGCCACGGCATGGGGTACTTAGGGCTGGGTTCGACTGTAACCATGTTGGGAATGAAATATGGCGATGTTGATTCATTGGGGTTTACTGAGCAGGTGACCAAAGAGTTGGCGATAGAAGGCTGGAAAGAAGGCCTGGCTCTAGCCAAGGAAAAAGGCCCGGCGCCGATTATGGAGCAAATGTTTACCGTCACCGGCGAAATGCTGCACAAAAGGCCGGAAATGAAGAAAGACGGTTTCAAAGTCGGCGATAAAGTAGCGGGTAAATTATTACACGCTAAATACAGCCGCTATATGCAAAAAGTCGCGCAAGAGCAGCCGGAATTGGTGGAAGCATTAGCCGAAACCGGCTGTCGTTTTACCCATCACAGCTCCATTGCTCCGACCGGGACAATTTCCTTATCTTTAGCCAATAACGCCAGTAACGGCATCGAACCGAGTTTTGCTCATCATTATTCGCGCAACGTCATTCGAGAAGGCAAGAAAAGCAAGGAAAAAGTGGATGTGTTTTCGTTTGAATTATTGGCTTATCGCGCTTTAATCAACCAGGAAGCAATGCCCTTCAGCGAAGAACCTGATCAACAATTGCCGGATTATTTTATCGCCGCCGACGATATTTCGCCTAAACAGCATGTGGATATACAAGCGGCCGCACAAAAATGGATAGATTCATCAATTTCTAAAACCGCCAATGTGCCGACCGACTATCCTTATGAAGATTTTAAATCGATTTATGAATATGCTTATCAACAAGGTTTGAAAGGCTGTACGACTTTCCGTTTCAACCCGGAAGTATTTCAAGGCGTTTTGGTAAAAGAACAAGACCTGGAAAACACCACTTATCAATTTACCTTGGAAGACGGCCATGTCGTCGAGTTGAAAGGAAATGAGGACGTAGAATATGATGGCGAAATTCATTCCGCGGCGAATTTGTTTGACGCCTTGAAAGAAGGTTATTACGGTAAATTCTAAGCTAACGATACCACGATCATGACACATAAAATCAGCAGAAAAATTGTCGGTTATAAAGTGATTACCGATGAGAAAAATAACGAGACGGGCGCTGTCGAAGATCCCCGGGCTTTATTGGAAAGCATGCATGAAAAAGTTGAACGGCCGGAAGTTTTGTTAGGCTCCACCTACAAAATTAAAACGCCGCAATCCGAGCATGCTTTATATATCACTATTAACGATATGATTCTCAACGCCGGTACTGAACATGAAGAACGCAGACCTTATGAGGTGTTCATTAACTCCAAAAACATGGAGCATTTTCAGTGGGTATTGGCGTTGACTCGGGTAATCTCGGCGGTATTCCGCAAAGGCGGCGATGTCTGCTTTTTGGTTGAAGAATTAAAAGCGGTGTTTGACCCGAAAGGCGGTTATTTTAAAAAAGGCGGGGTGTTTATGCCTTCTTTGGTGGCGGAAATCGGTTACGCGATAGAATCGCATATGAAACATATCGGGATGATACGTCCGGAAGAAATGAGCGACCATCAAAAGCAAATTCTCACCGAAAAAAGGCGTGAGTTTGAACAATTGCATGGAAAACAAACCGGCGAAAATGATGCGTTTCCTGAAAAAGCCGTCCTATGCAACAAATGCAGCACCAAGGCGATGGTGTTGATGGACGGCTGCATGACCTGTCTGAATTGCGGCGAGAGTAAATGCGGTTAACCGGGCTTGGTCGCTGAAACTTTTAATTGAACGAGAACTGATTTAGCTGATAAATGTTCGGCGTCCTATTCGAGCTTGTATATTTGCGCCTAATAAATACGCATATAATGAAGAGGGTTGAAACTTTATTTCATTACCATTGATTTTTTTTGCGCCATGAAGCGTTTTTGTGGTAACAAGAGCCGCCTCATTTAAATTATTTTTTTCTAAATAAGTAATGAGGCTGCTTAATTTTCTATTGTCGTCAAATGGCAAATCAGTCCATTTTACTTCTACACACCAATTCGGCTTTTGATTGCTTTCGTCGAGATGAATAATATCTACTTCGCCGTTTTTCCAGCGCGCATAGTATAAATTGTTTATTGCCTTACTATGAAACCACTGAGAAAAGATTGCCGTTTCAGTTAATGCTCCCATTGTTTTACTATTTTGAATGACTGGCCCGAATAATGCCGCTCTCATTGAGGGGTTAGTCAAATAGACTTTGAAATGATTGGCTCGTTTAAATTTTTTAGAATTCTGGTCTATACGATGAACTATTTTAATGAGAAACGCGGCTTCCAGGTATTCTATATATCTTTTAAGTGTGTTTTTTGAAATGCCGGCGCCTTGCGATAGCTCTTCAAGACTGATTTCTTGCCCCGAATTATAGGCAATGACGGTGAATAGTTTATTCAATTCCTGAATGTCATTAATACCATATAAATTAGGCAGATCCCTTAAAAGAACCTTATCAATAATATCGCTTTTTATAAACCGGGAAGCGTCTTGTTTAATCGTGTCGGAAAAGACCGCTTCGGGATATCCGCCAAAATTTAAATAATCGACAAAATGCTGATTAAGCAATTCTATATCATGAGTCACATAGCTTTTTGTCTCTTGTTGTGTGTCCCAGTCTACTTGTATCAAGTTTTCATGTTCACCAATGAAGGCTATATATTCATGAAAAGTCAGGGGTGGAAGCAGAAAGTCTGTAAACCTGCCCGCCCCGGATTCCTGGCTCTTTAACCTTAATGCCGCTGCTGCCGAGCCTGTTGCAATAAAACGGTAATCCGGATAAGAATCCACTAAGGATTTAAGGTGGATCTCCCAGTTTTTATGATATTGAATTTCATCAAAGAAAATATATAACCTGGAGTCTCTCTTATGCTGGTGTAATCGGGTAAAAATAGAGACGATTTTTTCCAATGTCAATCCGGTATAAATCGGGGTCTCTAAGGATAAATAGAGTATTTGTTCCGGTTTTATTCCTTTTGATAATAAATCGGAAGCGCCGTGGTAAACCATCACTGTTTTACCGACTCGCCGAGGACCCATTAAAACAATAGCCCTGTTAATTGAATGATCAATTAATAAGTCTTGAAATATAGAAAAATAGGCTCTTCTTGGCAGCTCTTCATATCTATGGTCAATTTTATGATTTTCCCACCAGGGATTATCAAATGTTAATCTATCCAGTATTTCTTGTTCGGAGATAGGAATCATGACTGCAACTAAGATCAGAGTGCTGATCTTAATAATAGCATACATGCAACTAAGATCAATTGGCTGATCTTAATTGTTGGTGACATAGGTCTAGACAATGGGAGTAGCGTAGTTTTTAATAAATGACTCGGTCTTCCACGCTGTAGAACTTGGTAGAGTTGCGTAGGATGGGCAAAGCGTAAGCGTGCCCATCATATAATCATCCGGTTATAATTTTTCAATTGATAAGTTTTCTAAAGGCTTTCGAGTGACTATAACTTCAATCAATTCAGCGCGAATGCCTTTTTGAATATCATCAATGTAAATTAATTGTGAAAATAGTCCGGAACTTAGAAAAATAAATTCACAAATATCAAAGCCCCAGTCCATCGTTACCAGTGATTTTCCATCGCCAATAGGATTGCCGTGATAGGATGGTTCTGCCAAATAAACAATATTTCCTTCATTGTCCAATTTAGCGCGTCTGTTTGAAGGATTCCACTTATTGACTAATGGAACGGTAAAAATATGCATACCGCCCGGAGTTAACGTCCTGGCAATTTCAGAGAATGCCTTGGAAGGATTAAACACATGTTCCATTACATCTTGGCTTATATGAAGGTCTATAGTGTTGTCGCCAAACGTTAAAGACTCTAAGTTTTCACACCGGATCCCATTTGTAATGGCCCCGGAAGGCGTATCACTGAAATATTGAGAAGGTATATATTGTTCACATTCATTCTTTAAACGAACACTTGCGCCCCTATAGCCAGGCGAAGTTTCATGAACAGTTAACCTTTTCCAGTCAGGACGAATATTGTTCAACACGTCCATCAATGCGCGTTCTCTTGGAATACTTTCGCATTGAGTACAGATATAATGATCCCTGAGCCACTCATTGGTCGCAATAAACTTAACTTCGGCTTCGCATATTGGGCAATATCCTATATTTTCCATTATATATTTTTTTTTAAACATCTCTTAAAACTCCAATATCATCCGGCTATCCTTTGATGGGCGCGCTACGCTTTGCCCATCCTACATAAAATCAATGGTTTATATTTCAGCAACACGCTGAGGAGTCGCCGGTAGTTGTGTTTAAGAGCTAATTGTTCAGTTTAAAAAAGCCCGGTAATCACCCCGTCATCGTTAATGTCGATACGTTCCGCCGCCGGTTTTTTGGGTAAGCCCGGCATGGTCATCATATTACCCGCGATAGCGACGATGAAGCCTGCGCCGTTGGCCAGCCTTACTTCGCTGATTTCAACGCTGTGTCCGCTGGGCGCGCCTTTTAGTGATGGATCCGTGGAGAATGACATTTGGGTTTTCGCCATGCAGATCGGGAAATGACCGTATTTTTCTTGTAAGGCGGCGATTTCTGCGCGGATTTTGGCGCTGGCGGTTATTTCTGATGCGCCGTACAGTTTGGTGGCGATGGCTTCGATTTTATCCCACAGCGGCAGGTTTTCATCATAAACATAGCTGAAGCCCGGCTCCCGATTGTCTACGATGTTCAATATTTCTTCAGCCAAGGCTTCTGCGCCTTCGCCGCCTTGCGCCCAATGCTTTGAAACCACGCATTTTGCGCCTAAAGCTTCACATTTCTCTTTTAACAAGCTGATTTCCGCATCGCTGTCGAATGTGAAGTGATTGATGCAGACTACGCAGGGCAGGCCGTAGTTTTCAGTGATGTTATGCAGATGGCGTTGTAAATTGGCGAAGCCTTTTTCCAGCGCGGCCAGGTTTTCTTGGTTTAATTCATCTTTGCCGATTCCGCCGTGAAATTTTAAGGCTCTGACCGTAGCGACCAAAACCACTGCGGAAGGCTTTAAGCCGGACATACGACATTTAATGTCGATGAATTTTTCCGCGCCCAGGTCTGCGCCGAAGCCTGCTTCTGTGATGGTGTAATCGGACAGCTTTAAAGCTGATTGTGTAGCGGTAACAGTATTACAGCCATGGGCGATATTGGCGAAAGGGCCGCCGTGGATAAAGGCGATATTATTTTCCAGCGTTTGCACCAGATTAGGTTTGATCGCCTCTTTCAAAAGCGCCGCCATTGCGCCGTGTGCGTTTAATTCACGCGCATAGATCGGGGTGACTCTATCAGTTTTATAGCCGATGACGATGCGGCCTAAGCGCTCTTTTAAATCCGAGAGGCTGGTGGCTAAGCATAATATCGCCATGATTTCGGATGCGACGACAATATCGTAACCGTCTTCCCGCAAATATCCGTTGGCGGGACCGCCTTGACCGACAGTGATTTTGCGTAGGGCGCGGTCATTCATATCAACCACTCTTTTCCAGGTAATGCGTCTGGGATCTATACCCAATTCATTGCCGTGGTTAATGTGGTTGTCGATCATTGCCGATAATAAATTATGGGCAACGCCGATGGCGTGAAAGTCGCCGGTAAAGTGCAGGTTAATATCTTCCATCGGCACTACTTGCGAATAGCCGCCGCCTGCTGCGCCGCCTTTCATGCCGAAGCATGGGCCTAAAGAGGGTTCGCGTAAACAGATGATGGTATTTTTGCCCAATCTGTTCATGGCGTCGCCTAAGCCGACGGTAGTGGTGGTTTTGCCTTCGCCAGCCGGAGTCGGGCTGATAGCGGTGACTAAAATGAGTTTACCGTCTTCTTGGTCTTTTAAAGTATCCAGATAGTCCAGAGAAACCTTGGCTTTATAATGACCGTAAGGATCCAGGTGTTCAGCCGGAATGCCTAATTTTTCCGCAGCTAGATTAATGACCGGCTGCATTTCCGCTTGTTGCGCAATTTCAATATCTGACATCAATTTTCCTCGATTATTCGCCGTAAACCGGAAAGCGTGAACATAAGATATTGACTTTTTCGCGGACGGCGGCGATGTTTTGTTCATCTTCTATATTGTCCATCACATCGCACATTAGCGTTGCGACTTCGCGCATTTGGTCTTCTTTGAAGCCGCGCGAGGTTGGCGCCGGGGTGCCTACGCGGATGCCGCTGGTGACAAACGGCGATTGCGGATCATTGGGGACTGCGTTTTTATTGACGGTAATATGGGCGCTGCCTAAAGCGGCGTCAGCGGCTTTACCGGTAATGCCTTTGGCGATCAGGGAAACCAGCATTAAGTGATTGTCGGTGCCGCCGGAAACTACATCATAACCGCGCTTGATAAACACTTCAGCCATTGCTTTGGCGTTGCTGATCACCTGTTGTTGATAAATTTTGAATTCCGGGGTCATGGCTTCTTTGAAGGCTACCGCTTTGGCGGCGATAACATGCATTAAAGGGCCGCCTTGAATGCCAGGGAATATATTGGAGTTTAATTTCTTTTCCAAATCCGGATTGCTTTTACACAGGATCAAACCGCCGCGAGGGCCGCGTAATGATTTATGGGTGGTGCTGGTGACGATGTCGGCCACGGGCACCGGGTTTGGATATAGTCCGGCTGCGACTAAGCCGGCGACATGCGCCATATCGACAATTAAGTAAGCGTCGACTTTATCGGCAATATCACGGAAGCGCTGCCAATCCCAAATTCGAGAGTAAGCGGAAAAACCGGCGACGATCACTTTGGGTTTGTGCTCCAGGGCCAGCGCTTCAACTTGCTCATAATCGATTTCGCCGGTTTCCGGATGTAGGCCGTATTGGACGGCGTTATAGATTTTGCCTGAAAAGTTCGGTTTAGCGCCGTGGGTTAAATGGCCGCCGTCTGCAAGACTCAAACCTAATATGGTGTCGCCGGGTTGAATCAGCGCCATGAAAGCGGCCATATTGGCTTGAGAACCCGAGTGCGGCTGTACGTTGGCATAATCAGCGCCAAATAACTCTTTGGCGCGGTCGATGGCAATTTGTTCGGCAACATCGACATATTCACAACCGCCGTAATAACGTTTACCAGGATAGCCTTCAGCATATTTATTAGTCAGCAGCGAACCTTGTGCTTCCATTACCCGCGGGCTGGTGTAGTTTTCTGAGGCAATCAGTTCAATATGATCTTCCTGACGTTGTTTTTCTTGTTCGATTGCTTGGAAGATTTCGTCATCGAAGTCAGCAATAGACATTGATTTTTTAAACATTGATTTTTCCTGGTTGAGATAACGGATTTTCGGTAGTCGGATGTAATAACAGGATCAATAAATCGGCCACATTAGTGCCGGTTGCGCCTGTTTTAAGTAAACTGTCGGCTTGCAGTAAAGCATGGTAAGCGTCATTGTTATTCAATAGCGCCGCCGGGTTTTCAATTTTTTCTATCGAGTAAGGGTCAACAATGCCGCCTGCTGCATCTGTGGGGCCGTCACGGCCGTCAGTGCCGCCGCTTAACAATAGCCAGTTTTTCTCCAGGCCTAATTGTTCAGCAGCCAGTAGGAAAGCCAATGCGGTTTCTTGATTGCGGCCGCCTTTGCCTTTGCCTTGCAGGGTGACAGTTGTTTCACCGCCAGCGATAATGGCTGTTTTAGCGTCTAAATGCGGGGCTTGCTGTTTTAACCATTCAGCCAATTGCTCGGCAGTGAGGCGGGCTTCCCCCGATAATTGATTGCTATAGGTAATGACTTGGTACCCCAGTTGTTCGGCTTTATTTTCGACCGCTTGGCGACTGATTGGGTTACTGCCGATTAAAGCGGATTTTGCTGTTTTAAAGACAGGGTCATTTTGATTTGGGGTTTCTTCGATGCGTCCCGCTTGTCCTGACTGCAAAATGGCTTTGACGGAATCCGGCAATTTTTGCCAAATTTGATATTTGTTGAGAATATCAATGGCATCGTCAAATTGGGTGTTGTCGGCAACGGTGGGTCCGCTGGCGATGGCGCTTAAATCATCGCCGATCACATCGGAAAGAATGAGGCTGTATACCGGCGTCGGCGCCGCCATTTTAGTCAGGCCGCCGCCTTTCAGTTGTGATAAATGTTTACGGACGCAGTTGATTTCATTAATGTCTGCGCCACAGGCCAATAATAAGTCGGTGACCGCTATTTTCTGTTCCAGACTGATGCCGGGTAAGGGCAGCGGTAATAATGCCGAGCCGCCGCCTGAGAGCAGCAACAAAATTAAATCGTTCGGTTCCGCCTGTTTTATGCGATCAGCGACTTTGCGGGCGGCTTGTAAACCCGCTTCATCCGGCAGTGGATGATTAGCGCCGTAGACCTCGAAATCATCCAGTTGTTGCGCATTTTCATAATTGCTAATGACCATGCCCGGCTGAACAAAATTGTCGTCCGGAATAATTTGCCGAGCGGCGGCGGCCATCTGACAAGCGGCTTTACCCACGGCGATGACATGTATTCGCCGACTTTGCGTGCGGTGAGTTATATATTGGTTTTCCGACTGTTCAATAATTTCAATATGACCCTTCTCAAAACGCAAATGTTTTTTGACCGCCGCGCCGGGGTCGGCGGCGGCAATACCGGCCAGAAACATTTGTTGGGCGTCTTCCCGTAATTGGTTGAAGAATTCAGGCATAGCAGTCGGATTTTACTCAAATAGTTTTAGATCAGGCCATCTGTTTTGCTAAGGCAAATACGGATTCGGCGTCAAAGACTTGATTATTGTCATCAAACAGCTTGGCGATACAGGCTCTGTGTAAAGATAGTTTCAAGGCGCCGAAACCGATTGCGCCCCAAATAATTTTGCCATGTCTATCCGCGCCTTTGTCCATCATATCGGTTCCGCCTATGCCCATGGGTGGGGTGGCGTTGGCGTCCGCCATCAATTCGATATTAGGGTTATCTATCCAATGTTCCGGTTTTAGAAGCTCTACGCCGCCCGCGCCGGTTGCTAAGACGATGTTTGCGTCTGCTATGGCCGCCGCGCGCGCTTCGATATCGGCCGCTGCCGCTGCATTCAAATCGACATCAAAACGTTGTTTCATAGCAGCGCAAGCTTTTTCGGCATTTTTCAGGCTACGCGAAGTGATAGTGACTTGAGCGCCTTCCTGAGCCAACATGACTGCGGCTCTCTGACCAACCGGTCCGGTGCCGGCTAACACCACCGCTTTTTTGTCGGCTAAATTGCCGCTGCCCGCCAGTTTAGCCACTGCCGCTGCGGCTGTGGTATTGCTGCCGTTGCTGTCCAACATAACAGAGACTCTGAAGCCAGCGAAAAAATATTTTTGAACGGTGTTGAATAACGCTTGACCCGCCAACATATTACTGCCGCCGATAAAAATAGCGGTGTTTTTTTTATCTTTGGGCGCTCGGGTAAAAATGGTTCCTTCCACCAAGCCTCTGACATTTTCCGGGGTAACCCCGCCGTAACCGATGACATGATCCGCGCCTCCGTCATAAGCGACAACGCTGTCGAAGCTGGAAGGATGGGCGTCAGTGTCAAATTGAAATAGCAGTTTTTTCATGAATTTGTGAAAAATAAAATATTCGATGGATCAAATGTAAAACCCGCTAATTATACAGTAATTTGTATTGTTCTTATATTTTTCAATGGAAACAAACTGTTTTTCATTTTTGTAGATTGTATGAATGGGGTTAATGTGTCATATTTAAAGTTCAGTTTATTGATCACATTAAAGGATAGATGGATGAAAACTCCCGTTCAAATTGCGGTAACAGGCGCAGCCGGTCAAATTAGTTATTCTTTGCTTTTTCGATTGGCCAGTGGTTCCTTATTGGGTTCGGATCAACCGATAGTGCTTCGGCTATTGGAAATTACTCCGGCTATGAATGCTTTGCAAGGCGTAGTGATGGAGTTGAATGACTGCGCCTTTCCGTTGTTGCAAAAAGTGGTGACGACGGATGATCCCAGGGTTGCATTCGAAAATGCCGATTATGCGTTTTTAGTGGGCGCCAGACCTCGCGGTCAGGGCATGCAACGAAGCGATTTGCTGGAATGTAATGCGGAAATCTTTTCTGTTCAGGGTCAAGCGCTTAATGATGTCGCCAGTCGTGATGTCAAGGTGTTGGTAACCGGCAATCCTGCCAATACCAACGCATTGATTACGATGAAAAATGCGCCGGATTTGAGTGCAAATTGTTTTTCGGCAATGACAATGTTGGATCACAATCGAGCGATCAGTCAATTAGCTAATCAATGCGCGGTTTCCAGTCGGGATATTAGTCGGGTCATTATTTGGGGCAATCATTCTAATACCCAATATCCTGATTTACATCATGCAAAAGTGAAAGAAGAGAGCGCTTTATCATTGATTGACGAATCATGGTTCGTCGATGAATTCATTCCAACTGTTCAACAAAGAGGGGCCGCTATTATTAAGGCGCGAGGTCTTTCCAGCGCCGCTTCCGCCGCTAATGCGGCGCTTAAGCATATGCGCATTTGGATTAACGGCACTGCGACCGATGATTGGGTGAGTATGGCTGTACCGTCTGCCGGTAATCCTTACGGCATTGACGAGGACTTGGTTTTTTCATTTCCGGTTGTGGTCGAAAATTACATATTAACAATTGTGCCGGGTTTGGACATCAATGAATTCAGCCGCGATAAGTTACAACAAACCGAGGCCGAGCTGAAAGATGAGCGCGACGCGGTTAAGCATTTATTATAAGGAACGTGAATTTTATAACATCCGCAACTGACTGGTACTAAAGCATAGAATCGCTAACGCTTTTCTAATCTTTCTGTTCATCTTCGGCGTTGCGGAAACAGTTACATAGCTTGCTATGCGCCTGTTTCCGCGCCTTGAATATGAACAGAAATCCTGCGCCAGTTGCGGATGTTATTTTATTCCCTTTCCTAACCGTTACGTGTTTTTAGGCCGGTTAAAAATTTTGAATAATAACGGAGTCAGAAATAAAGTGAAGAAGGTGGCGCCGCCTAATCCCCAGACGATGGCGGAGGCCACTGGACCCCATAACAAAGAGTGACCCCCTAATCCGGTTGCTAAGGAAAACAGCCCGGCTATGGTGGTCAGGGCGGTAATCAATATCGGAATTAAGCGGCGTCTTGCTGCGTACACTGTTGCATGGGTTAAACTCATGCCGGCTTTTATGCGATCATTGCAGGCCACGATTAAGGCGATGGCGGAGTTAACCGCGATGCCGCCCAAAGCAATTGAGCCGTACATGGTGTATAGACTTAACGGATTTTGACTGACAAATAAGCCGACCAACACACTGATGAAAGCTAAAGGAATCGAAAACAGGATTAAAAAAGGTTGCCAATAGCTGCAAAATTGGGTGCCTAATATCAAGTAAATAATTCCGATGCCTAAGATGAAAAGCAGAGCTAAGGCTTGCATGCTTTCTTGAATGTCTTCAAAAACCCCTGAGAAATCCAGATTCACAGTAGGATAGTTAATTTGCAGGGTTTCCCATTTTTCTTTAATTTGCTGATTGACGGTGACTGTATCCGTTAGCAATTTGTCAATATCGGCTTCTACGGTGATTGATCGGCGCAGTTTATAGTGCTTGATGGCGCTTTGGCCGATGGTTTTATTGACCGTAACCAGTTTTTCCAAAGCGATTTCGCCGCCGTCGGGCAGGGCGATGGGATGCCTTAACAAGTCTTTAATATCTGTGAATGAAGCGTCTTTTGCTTTCACCCTTATATTCAGTTTATGACCTTGATCATGCATGGAGGCGACTATTTCGCCATCTACCAGTAATCTGACAATGCGGTTGACATTGGCGGGGTCCAGACCGGCCCGGCTGATGGCGTCGCCGTCTAATTTCAAATTAAGTTGTAATTCGCCCTGGGTGTCGTCATTGGTGATGTCGCGTACGCCGGGCAGTTGTTCCATCGTCTGAGTAAGGGCGGTAACCGCGCCGCGCAATTCGTTCAAATTGTCGCTGCGCACTTTAATATTAATCGGTTTGGTGACCGGCGGACCGCCGGTGATGCGGGTAAATGACAGTTGCAGCGGGCCGGGTATATTTTCGATTTCTTTCCGCATTGATTCGATGACTTCATCAACATGGCGACGGTTTTCGGTTTGCGGTTTTAAGCTGACCACGACCTGCCCGTACTGGTCTCCGGTCAGCACCTCCGAGCCGGTAAACATGCGCCCCGAATAACTCACCGCATGTCGCAATTCATCGTCGCTGACATTTCTTTTGACGGTGCGTTCAACCTGTTCGGTCATCGACAAGGTTTCTTTCAACGGCGTATTGCCGGGCATTTCGACATTGACATAAAACAGTCTGATGGGATCTGCGGCGAAAAAGTCGGTTTTGATAGCGCCTTTAGCCAAAAGTAGGCCGGTTAGGGCAAAAAGGCATAATACGCCGAACAAAAATAATTTGCTGTGCCTGAGCACCCAAATCAAGGCGAAACTGTATTTAATGCGTAGTTTATGGTTAAGTTGGAGGCGTAAGCGCTGCAGTTTGGATGGTTGCGGAGTTGAGTGTTCGATAGAAATATGCGCGGGCAGCATCCAAAAAGCCTCCACCAGGCTGACTAATAAAGCAATAGTCACTACCAGCGGAATAACGAACATAAATTGACCGAGTACGCCCGGCGTTAATAAGAGCGGAACAAAGGCGGAAATCGTGGTCAGCACCGATGTGAACACCGGCGAAGCGACTTCTTGTAGGCCTTGTATCACGGCTATGCCGCTTTGAATGCCGCGTTGCAGGCGATAGGAAATTGATTCGACCACCACCACAGCGTCATCCACCAACATACCCAAAGCGATGACGATGCCCAAAAACACGGAAATGTTTAATGTTTCTCCCATGCTGTGCAAAGTCAGAAAGGTTCCGCATAAGGTAAACAGGATGCCGATGCCGATGAAAAATGACAGGCGAGCGCCTAAAAATAACCAAGTAGATAGCATGACTAAGATTAAGCCCAGCAATGCATTGTTCTGCATGACTTCCAGCGCTTGAGCGGTTTGCGGAGTTTGGTCGTCTACTAGGGTTAGGGTAATGCCGTGTTTGGCCGTTACTCGATTGCGTTCGGCAATATAGTTCTTGAGGTCTTCAAGTAATTGCAGGGAGCTGACGTTGTTTTTTTTATTAATTTCGAACTCTACCCCGGCCAGTCCGTTGCTGGAGACTAATTGGGATGCTTTTTCACGATCCCGACTGATTGATGCGACGGATGAAATGGGGATTAAACCGACGGCGGTTTTTAGCGGGATGTAATTCAGTTCGCGCGGATCGCTGCCTAAGCTGGACATGCGCACCAGCCATTGTTGTTTTTTTTGTTCAACAGTACCGGCGGCGACATCGGTGAAATGAGCGGCGACCGTATCGGCCAGGTCTATCGGGGTGGAGCCTATGCTGCGCAGTCGTTCAGGGGAAAATTCGATTTGCAGTTCCGGTTCCCGCAAACCGATTTTAATAATGCTGTCGATGCCGGGGAAACCTTCCAGATCATCATGGACGGTTTGCGCCGTACTTCTCAGTAAATCATCATCAGCCGCGCCGCTGACCAATATCATCGCGGTAGGAAACATATTGGCGCTGGTCAGTTCAAAAAACTCCGGTTCTTCAACTTCATCGGGTAATTCGTCATTATATTTGCTTTGAATTTCTCGTCTCAAATCAGTGATTCGTTTGTCATAAACGCTGGATTCCAATTCATGAAAACGCACTAATATCATAGAAACGCCTTCGCTGCTGGTGCTGGAAGACATGCGAATATCTTTGACTTTACGCACCCCGTCTTCTAGCGGTTCAGTGACCAGTTGTTCAATATCCTCTGCGGTAGCGCCGGGGTAGAGTGTGGTGATTTGCACCCAATTGAAGGTGACATCCGGGTTTTGCTCGCGAGGCATGGTTGTATACGCCCATGTGCCGGCAATGACGATTAAAATGAAGGTCAGGTTTGCAAAAACATGGTTGCTGTAGAATCTGGCTAACATAAATACTGACTATTTCTGTTTTATGGGTTATTGAGCGTTTTTGATGGTCACTTCATCGCCTTGCTGTAAAGCGAACCGACCGTCAATCACGATGGACGTTTTTAACGCTAAGTCAGTTGGCGCTGATTGACCTTCTTCAGCATTAGGCAAGGCGATGAATTGCGCTTTATTATTCTTGATAATGAAAAAACCCAGCTGTTTGCCGCGACGAATCAATAATTCCGCCGGGATATGGGGGGACTTTTTTCGCCATTTTAAATAACCGGTGGTCCCAATGAGGGCGGTTTCATCTTTAAACAGCAGCCTCACTTCCTGGCTGCGTTCGCGTAAATCCAGAGCCGGAGTGATGGTGTTGATGGCGACAGGTAAGTGTTTGTTATCGTAACTAAAATAGATTTTTTCGGCTTTTTGCAGATTGTTGATATCAGTGGACTGTGCTTTAGCTGAAACTTTAATGCCGTCCGCATCTAAAATATGAATTAGATTAGTGCCCGGCATCGCCAGTTCGCCGACATGACTGAGTTTATCGATGATAATCGCTTTGAAGGGCGCGCGGATGACGGTTTTGGAAAGCTGTCTTTTTAATTCACGGATAGCGATTTTTTGTTCGCTTAAATTGGCTCGCGCCACATCTGATTCTGTATTGCGGGTCGCCAATAATTCTTCGGAAATAAGGTTTTGCGCCGATAGTTTTTTTGCTCTTTTGAGTTGTAAATCCGCCAACCGATTTGAAGCTTGCAAAGCCTTGAGTTTTTCTTTTTCCATCATCAAGGAAAGCTGTAAATCTCTTTTCTCCAATTCCACCAACGGCGCGCCTTTTTCGACCAACTGTCCCACTTCAATTGGAAAAGCGGTGATCATCGCAGTGATTTCCGAGCTGAGGCGGCTGTTATTGATGGTGATGACTTCCGCCGGGATGGTGATTTCCGGGTAAATGACGATTTTGTTCAACGGCTGGATTGTTACCGGCATGGGTTGGGCGCGCACTGAAGCAGGCCAGCAAAAAATGTACAACACAAACAGCGTAAAGAGAGTTACTGTATTTTGCTTGGAGCGGTAAATGTTTGTATTAGTATTGGACATGATTCATTTTTTGTTCTAAATAAATACACTGAGTTGAAAAGGAGCTGTCTGTCTTAGATGATATTTTGGCGTCTAATCAGTGTATTTGTTTCTGATTTCCAAAAAATTGCTCAGTTTGGTTGTAAAAATGCTGACCAGCTCAGGGTCGAATTGTTTACCGGATTCTTCATCGAATAAGGCCAATACTTTATCCAGCGGCCAGGCTTTTTTATAGGGCCTTTCCATCAACAGCGCGTCAAAAACATCGGCGACGGCGGTTATCCGCCCAAACAAATGAATATCTGTCTCTTTCAATCCTTCCGGATAACCTGTGCCATCCCATTTTTCATGATGTGATAATGCGATAACGCCTGCTGTTTTTAGCAGATTGCAATTAGCGCTGTGTAACATATCAAAACCGATACGCGCATGTTGTTGCATCATGACCCACTCATCAGCATCCAGTTTACCAGGTTTCAACAAAATTTTATCGGGAATGCCGATTTTGCCGATATCATGTAAGGGGGCGGCTAATTTTAATTGTTCGGCTTCTTTTTCACTGAGGCCCAGGGCTTTGGCCAAAGTATAAGCGTAGTGGCCTACCCGAATAGTGTGCGCCGCTGTTTCGGTGTCGCGGTATTCTGCGGCGGCGCCCAGCTTTTCAATAATTTCGCGTTGAGTATCCAATAGCGTTCGGGTGCGTTCGGCCAAGGTTTGCTCCAACGACTCGGTATGACTATAGATTTCTTTATGCGCCAAAAACATTTCCAGCAAATTCCGCACCCGTCGATAAACTTCTTCGCCGTCAAAAGGTTTGGTAATAAAATCCCGCGCGCCGTTTGCCAATGCTTTTAAACGGGTTTCCCTATCGTGCATGCCGGTAAGCACTAGAATAGGCGGCAAAATATTCAGCTCCGTTTGTTGAAACTTTTGCATGACTTCAAAACCGGATAAGTGTGGCATTTTTAGGTCTAATAATACAAGATCCGGCGGATTTTGTTGATAAAGCGAGATCGCTTGTTCCGGTTCAGTCGTCGAGGTAAGGTATTGAAAACCATGTAATTTCAATATTTCTTCGATGATTTCAATGTTGATGCTTTCATCATCAATGATTAATATATTAGCCTCTTCAATATTTAATAAATCATCAATCATTGAAAATCCATATGCTAAGTGTTAGTAAACTGGGTTAATTTCATTCGATAATACACTGATTTTAGTTAATTTTGGGAAAAATTGGATTAAATTGCGATATTTTTTCTCATTGCTGTAAGTTAGGCTTATACTTAATTAAGTTGTGCTAATTAGGATCCTATCCGACCATAGAAGTCGGGGCGTTCGTCAAAACCTTTGCCGACGTGGATATACTTCGCGCGGCCCTACGGTCCTGAATTTTGATCTATGATGAGTGTTTTTGGAGATGAGTGTTAGTCGATTAATGAAAAGCCTGCTGATCATTTTATTATTGCTAAGTTTCAGCTTTGTTAGCGCCGAAAATAAAGTTAAAGCTGAGCTTGGGCCGGAAAAAATTGTATTGCAGTTAAAATGGCTGCATGCTTTTCAATTTGCCGGATATTATGCTGCTGAAGCTCAAGGTTATTATGCTGAAGCAGGACTGGAGGTTATTTTTAAAGAGCCTGACGGCAAAAGTTCGGTAGTGGATAAGGTGCTTAACGGTGAAGCGCAGTACGGCATAGAAAATTCGGGATTGTTGTTAAATTATGCACTGGGTGACCCGATAGTAGCCTTGGCGGCCATTTTCCAGCACGATCCTTTAGTGTTAATCAGCAAACAAGATTCAGGAATAGAGCGTCCTCAAGATTTAATCGGCAAGCGGATTATGATGCATAAAAGCAAAACCGGCGCTGATGAGGCGCCGTTCAGGGCTTTATTACATGATGCCCGGATTAGCCCGGATCAATACACACAATTGCCGCAAAGTTTTAATGATGATGATTTAATCAATGATAAGGTCGATGTATTTTCGGCTTATATTACGGATCAGCCGTATTATTATCAACAGCAGGGCGTGGAAATCAACATACTTAATCCCCGCAGTTATGGTTTTGATTTTTATGGCGATATTTTATTTACCAGTCAATCGGAATTAATTCATCATAAAAATAGAGTCAAACGCTTTCGTAAAGCCTCTTTAAAAGGTTGGGAATACGCTTTGCGAAATCAGGAAGAAATTATTCAATTGATTCATCGGCAATATCGCAGTCAATCTTCATTAGATCGTTTGCGTTATGAAGCTAAGCAAAGCAGTAAGCTGGTTTTAGCTGATAACTTGCCGATTGGTCATATTAAAAAATCGCGGTTTCGGCATATTGCCGATATATACCAGTCATTGCAGATGACGGATGAAATTACCGACCCTGAGTTACAGGATTTTATATACAGCGATAATCGTTCAATCATTTTAACTCCTGAAGAAAGGCAGTGGTTGGATAAGCGTTCGAATATAAGGTTGGGGGTGGATGCTGATTCGCCACCCTATCAGTGGATTAACGAGCAAGACGAATACACCGGACATATTGCTGATTATATTCGTATTATTGAAAGGCGATTAGGGATTAAGTTCGAAATTGTCCGGGAAACTGAACATGCCAAGTTGCTTGAAATGGCGCGTTCCGGCGAACTTGAAATGATTGCAGGGATTGAGTCAACACAATACAGCGAACAGTTTTTGAATTTTTCAGCCCCTTTCATTGAAACGCCGGTGATCATTATTAATGATGTTGCAAACGCTTTTATCGGCGGATTGGAAAACCTTCGTCATAAAAGGGTGGCGGTTGAAAAAGGTTTTTTTGTTGAAGCCTTATTAAACCGCGATTTTCCGAGCATTCAATTAGTCAGCGCGGATAGTTCCAAAGCCGGATTGAAACAGTTGGCGAAGGGGGAGGTTTTTGCTTATTTAGGCGATGCGGCGCGGGTTAATTTTGAGATAAATAAAATCGGGATGTTTAATTTGAAGTATTCCGGGCAAACGCCTTATTTAAGACGCTATCAAATTGGCGTTACAAAACAAAACGCCTTATTGGTATCTATCATCAACAAAACCTTGGCGACGATTACAGCTGAAGAAAAAAGCCGGATCAGTAATCGTTGGATGCGTTTTTATGTAGAGCCGGGCATTAGTCAACAAACATTGCTCAAATATTTATCGCTGGCTTTATTATTAATGTTGATCTGTACTTTTTGGATCTTTCGATTGAGAAAAGAGATTCAAAAAAGACGTTTAGTCGAAAATGATTTGCGTATAGCCGATCAACGATTTATTGACAGCCAATATTCCGCCGGCTTTGGTATTTGGGAATGGAATACGGCGGAACAATCGTTTTATTGGTCTGATACTGTCGCTGCATTGATCGGATATCGACAAGCTGATTCGACCGGTAGTTATCAGGCTTTTATCAAAAATATACATATTGATGATCAGGGATTAGTCAGTAAAACCTTAAATGATTGTACTCTGCAACAACAATCTTTTGAATTTGAATATCGGGTTGTTTGGCCTGATGAAAGCGTTCATTGGTTGCTTGTTGCCGGTAATTCAAGGTTGGATGAGGCCGGTCGGGCAAAAGTATTAGGCACTATTCGGGATGTTACGCGCCGAAAATTAAGCTATGACGTTATTCAAACGCTGGCGGAAAGGGCGGTTTCCGACAATGAAAATATTTTTCAAATCATTGTCGAAAAATTGGCGGTTTCACAAGGCGTCAGTTATGCGCTCATCGGCGAGCTGAGTGACTCTAATTCAGGCGTTATCAACACCTTGGCGGTATGGGGAAACGGTCAAATTGTTGATAATTTTGCTTATGAACTAAAAGGCACGCCTTGCGCAAATGTGATGAATGAAGGTTATTGCATTTATGCGGATGATATTCAAAGACTGTTTCCCGACGATATTTTGTTAACTGAAATGCAGGTGAAAAGTTATGTGGGCGTACATTTAACCGACAGAGGGGGAAGCGTTATCGGTATTTTAGCATTGCTGGATACTCGACCTATGAATAATGATTTCAGCGTCACTGAATTATTAGATAGTTTGGCGGTTCGAGCGGCAATCGAGGTGGAACAACGCAAAAATGCAGAATTGTTGAAAATTTCTTCATTAATCTATCAAAATAGCAGTGAAGGTATGATGATGTTGAACGCCGCCAATAAAATTGTCGGCGTCAATTCGGCGTTTACTGAAATTACCGGATATACAGCCGATGAAGTGTTGGATACCATGCCTTTGAGTTTAAAGGCGGAAAACTTGGAAGATGACTTTTTTCAAACTATCTGGTTTAGTTTAGATGATAGCGGTAAATGGCAGGGTGAGATAAAAAATCAAACCAAAAAAGGGCAGGAGCAATACTTGTGGATGACAGTCAATTCTATTTTTCATGAAGATAATACTGTTTATCGGCGGGTCGTTTTATTTTCGGATGTGACTGAACAAAAGAAAGCCAAGCAGATGTTGGCGCGGCATCGTGATGAATTAAAAGCGGAAGTTCAACGGCAAACCCGGGATTTGAAGTATGCGCGTAACGAAGCCATTAAAGCTAATCAGGCGAAGTCTGATTTTTTGGCGAATATGAGTCATGAGTTGCGTACGCCCATGCATGGCATTCTCAGCTTTGCCCGTTTCGGGGTAGATAATGTCGAAAAAGGCGATTTGAAGAAATTAGCCAAATATTTTGCACAGATTTACACTAGCGGACAACGTTTAATGGTATTGCTGGATGATTTGTTGGATTTGGCTAAATTGGAATCCGGGCAAATGGATTTGGTATGGGAAACAAGCCATTTGTCGCCTATTATTAATAATTGCTTGGATGAACAAGAGCCTTCAATTCGCAAAAAACAGTTGGAAATTGTTCGTGATTCGGTTTTTGATAATGATTCTGCGGAATTTGATCCGGTGAGGATAACTCAGGTTGTCAGTAACTTATTGGCTAACGCTATTAAGTTTTCAAAACGCGGCGGTAAAATTTACTTTTCAGTTAATAAAGTGCAGCATGGTGGCGAAACTGTTTTAAAGTTCAGTATCAGAGATGAAGGTCCGGGGGTTGCAAAAAATGAATTGGCGCATATTTTTGATAAGTTTGTACAAAGTGGTGAAAATAAAGCAAGTGGTGATGGGAGCGGTTTGGGATTAGCGATATGCCAAGAAATTATTTTATTGCATCAAGGCGTAATTTGGGCGGAGAATGCGAAACAAGGCGGTGCGGCTTTTCATTTTATTTTACCTTTTAAGCGACGTTGAGTTCAATCAACGCTATTGTTGATTTTGACAGGTGAATATTTCACAAAATAATCGGTATTGGTCAACTTAGTTTAGAAGCATTAGGCGCTAAACTATAACCATGCAAAAAAACATGCATTGATTTTATTAATTTTATGAGGAAATGGTTATGTTTGAATTGACAGCGTTAAATGATCAAGTCTTTACTCTGGAAAACTTGGATGAATTACAAGTTGAACTCCAATCGGATGAAACGGAAGATGATGATGAAACTGAAGTTTTTTCTTTTTTGAAAATCGATTGGGAGGCTCTGGGAGTCGGCAAACCCGAATGGCTTGAATGGTTGGATTTGTTCTCTGAATATGACGATGTTAGTGATGATACTGATGACGCTGATGACGGTGACAGCGAAAGTGATAATGAGGATATGGACTATGTTTTAGGTACAGATCTATCTGAAGTGATCAACGTTTTCACCGGCGATGATATGATTTTGGCGTCTTTGGGCGATGATTTTATTAATGGCGGCGAAGATATTGACCAATTTTTTATCGGAGGCTTTAGCGACGATTTTGAAATTACGATCGATGAAAATATGAATATTGAAATCACCAGCGATCAATTCGGTTCGGATATATTGGAGAATATTGAACGCATACATCTTTTCGACCAAAGTTACGCCAATGACCTGGATGGCAATGCCGGTGTTGCGGCCAGGGCGATTATTACGGCTTTGGGCGCGGATCAAGTCGATAGCTTTATGGGCGTAACCCTTGGCTTAACAGATGAAGGCGCAAGTTTTTCCGAATTATTTGATTTGGTCGTTGATTTAGAATTAATTGAGGAGATGATTGGCGATGATTCTGATGAAGGCTTTGTCGGACATATTTTTGCAAATGTAGTCGGCAGACAAGGTACTGAGGAAGAAATTGAAGTTTATACGGATTTACTGGATGAAGGACTCTTTACTCGCACTGGTTTAATGGAGTTTGCGGCGGACACTGAATTAACGGCAAATATTATGAACGAATTAGCGATTGAAATTGTCGGCATCCCTTTTACACCGGTTGAAGTGGCGTAATAAATTTAACCCAGCCTTGTCATTGTAGTGCCATAAAATAAGCTATACGATACTTGTCAATAACTTATAACTTTTTTAAGACAGGGCTGGTTGAATCATGATACGCGCTCAATCAATAAGTTTATCGTTGATTGAGCGTCTGCTTACCGACTTTTACATTGTCAAAAAAGGGAAGCATAAATTGGTCGATTTAACAAAGACGTAAGTAGTATTTGCTAAAATAAATAAGTAACTTTTTGATATTTGCTAATGAGTGTTGCGACTAAATTGTGTCGGCCGATAATCTTCGAGGCATATAGATACAGCTTGCAAATATCTTGAAAGAATTTCATTATCTAACAAGGTGGTTTATTAAGGACAAACTATGCAAAAAAAAATGGGAATACTACGCGCGGCTCTTTGGAGTATTAAACATCCTTACATAGTGATTTTTTTAACCCTCGCCGGTGTTTTCGGTTTAGCTTTCGGGATGCAGTTTTTGACATTTAAAACCGATTATCGCGTCTATTTTAGTCAAGAAAACCCGCAGTTAGCTGCATTTGAAGCCATTCAGAACGAATACAGTAAATCTGATAATGTGCTTTTTATTATTGAACCTGTTGACGGCGATGTCTTCGCGCCGGATGTTTTAGAAGCGATTGTTGAATTGACAGATAAGTCTTGGCGGATTCCTTATTCAAACAGGGTGGATTCGATTACTAATTTCCAACATACCATTGCAGATGGCGATGATCTAACTGTTGCGGATTTGGTCATTGAGCCCCTGACACTGAGCGCGGCCGAAATTCAACGAATCCGTAACGTCGCGCTCAACGAGCCTTTTTTAGTAAACCGCTTGGTTTCTAATAGCGGACATGTCGCCGGCGTTAATGTGATGGTTCAATTACCGGCGAAAAATAGCGATGAAGTAACGGAGGTGACCCGCTATGCGCGAGAATTGGCTGCGGATATAGAAAGATCATACCCGCAAATTAAAATTCGTTTGACCGGCATGGTGTTGATGAGTAATTCATTTTCCGAAGAAGCGGTAAAGGATAATCAAACATTAGTGCCGATAATGTTTGCAATTGTTATTATGACCTTGCTGATTTGCGTGAAGTCGTTGACCGCCACTTTCTGCATTATTCTATTAATCACTTTGAGCATTGCTTCTGCTTTAGGCGCAGCCGGATGGTTGGGTTGGTTTTTAACCTCGACATCGGCTGTGGCGCCAATCATAATTTTAACGCTGGTAGTCGCTGATTGCGTGCACTTTACCATGACCTGGGTGCAAAAAATGCGCTTAGGCCATGACAAGGCGACCGCCGCAGCTGAAAGCTTGGATTTCAATTTACAGCCGATTATATTGACCAGTTTGACCACTGCAATTGGGTTTATGAGTATGAATTTCAGCGATTCGCCGCCGTTTAGAGACTTAGGCAATATCGTTGCAATCGGCGCTTTGGTCGCAATGTTGTTAACTTTGTTTTTGTTGCCCGCTCTATTAATGTTGTTGCCGGTGCGTATTCGGACTCAAGTTCAACAGCATAAACAGCCTATGAAACGGATCGCCGGAATGGTTATCTGGAAGCGGAAATTTCTATTGTTGTTTACTTTATTGACATCAATGGGTATTTCATTTTTTATCAGTAAGAATGCCTTAAACGATGAATTTGTGAAATATTTTGATACGGATGTCAGTTTTCGAACTGCGACTGATTTTTTGAATGAAAATATGGGCGGGATTTATACCATCGAGTTTGTTATTCAGGGTCAGGAAGAGGGGGCGATTTATGATCCGGCTTTTCTTAGATCTGTGGAACAGTTTTCTCAATGGTTGTTGTCAAATAAAGAAGTCCGTCATGTTAATACAGTCAGCGATACTTTCAAACGTTTAAATAAAAGTATGCATGCCGATCAGCAAGAATGGTATCGATTGCCCGACAGTAGAGAATTGATAGCTCAATACTTGTTGTTGTATGAGTTATCGCTGCCTTACGGCTTAGACTTAAACGACCAAATTAATCTCCAAAAGTCAGGTGTGCGTATTGTCGCTTCTATGGAATCGATGAGTTCCGAGCAAATGCTGGATTTAGAAAAACGCTTTAATGATTGGATGAATACGCAGTTGTCGGGTTATCAGCATAAAATGGCCAGCACTTCATTGATGTTCGCGCATATCGGTCAGCGGAATATTAAACAAATGATTGTCGGCACCGCTACGGCTTTAATGCTTATTTCTTTCATTCTTATTTTTGCTTTTCGGTCTATTCGTTTGGGTTTGATCAGTTTATTGCCTAACTTGATGCCTAGCGCCGTGGCCTTCGGTATTTGGGGCTTGTGGCAAGGAAATGTGGGTATTTCTTTATCAGTAGTAACCGGTATTACTTTAGGAATTGTTGTAGATGACACCATTCACTTTATCAGCAAATATCGGCATTCCAGAATTAAAGGAGGATTAAGCAGAAACGAGTCCGTTAATTTCGCTTTTTCTACGGTTGGTATTGCGTTATGGGTGACTTCCCTGGTTTTGGTAAGCGGCTTTGCGGTATTAGGGTTTTCCAATTTTTCAATGAATTCAGAAATGGGCATAATGACCAGTCTGACAATTTTAATCGCTCTGGTTTTGGATTTTTTCTTGTTGCCGCCATTGTTGATGGCGTTTGACAAAAAGTAGGTAAGGCGGGCGATTTTTAATTAATCCAGTCGCGTATGAGTAGCTCTGTGCAACATCCCTGTTGCTCGAGCATAGGCCTATAAAATTATAATTTAGCTTACAATTTGTCTAGCAACTTGATTGCATCTTCTTTTTCATTGAATTGCTTATCTTGCTGAGTGATTTTTTGCAGAATTTCTTTGGCTAATTGCGGTTCGCCATGTAATACATAGGCGTTGGCTAAGTGGTATTGGAAATCATACATTTCAGGCATTAAATCAATCGCTTGTTTCAAGATTGTAATGCCTTCCGGGATTCGTCCCTGCTGAACCAGAATAGTGCCGTAAGTGTCGATGATAGCAGCTGATTTCGGCGCTTTTCGATAGGCTTTCTCAGCCAAGCCCAAGGCTTTTGGATTTCCTTCGGTATAATATAACCATGCCAGATTGTTTAATATAACCGGATTGTCGGGTTGTTCAACTAAAATGGCCTTATAATGACGCTCTATTTTTTTGGGTTTGTTCTGCCTTTCATAAATACCCGCCAATTTGAAATGAGCGGCCAAGTTTTTTGGGTTTTGTTTGACTTCCTTATCTAAAAAACGAACCGCTTGGTCAAGTTGATCCTGTTTTAGCAATAAATTAACTAAAATATTCAATACTTTAACATTAGGCTTTTTCTTATAACTCTGCTTGTAAAGCTTAACGGCCTTGTCATAGTTTTGATCTTTCAGGAATATATCGCCTTCCAGCGCTTCGGGCAAACCACTGTTTGGAGCTAGTTTGTCTAATTTTTTGATGGCTTTTCTGGCGGCATCTAATTTTTTTAATTTAGTTAGATACGCGACTTGCTGAAAAATAACTTGCGGGTTGTTAGGGGCTATGTCGGCCGCTTCAGTGACTAATTGTAAAACCTTATCTTCATTATTGCCTTGAGTTAATAAAAACTGCGCTAATATCAGCCGGTGACGAATATCGTTTTTTTCCTGTGCAACAATTTTGTCAAGCGTGTTGATGGCGCTATCTGTTTGTTTTAAGCTGATTTGAGCCATTGCCAGGAATGATAAGGCCATGCTATTGCCGGGATAGCGTTTAGCCAAATCTTCAGCCAAATTTATGATTTTATCTTGTTGTTTTTGTGAGGCGTATAATTTGACGAGATTGTTGGCGACAGTGATTTCTTTTTTAATGTCGCCTTTGTTTTTTTGCTGAGCGTTGAGTAAATGTTTTTCCGCTTGTTCGATTTTTTTTTCTTTAAGGGCAATTTGCGCTAACAGAAAATGCGCGTGCAACGAGGTGTCATCAATGCTTAAGGCTTTGTCGGCAAACGATTTAGCTTTGGCGTTTTTTTCAAGTTGTAAATAAATCACCCCGAGCCCTAAATTAGATTTGATATTGTTAGGACTGAGTTCCAGCGATTTTTGAAAACTACGTATGGCGCCGTCGCTATTGTTGCGCTTGGTTTCTAAAAGCGCGCGCAGATTATGAAAGGCTGGGGAATTAGGCGATTGTTCTTGGACTTTTTCTAGTTTGACTTCCGCCTGGATCAGTTTATTTTGTTGAATCAGCTTGACGATTTCGATATAGACCTGACGGAAATGCTCTTGCGCCTGTTGAGCGGGTAATTCCTGATTAAAAAAAGAGTTGTCCAGTTGATTTTCAAAGGGCAGTAGGTTTTGTTCTTCGGTAATTGCCGGACTATCGGATTCAAAATCATAGGTGGCGCTGTTTACCGCCGTATTGGCGAGTAACAAAGTGAATGCGAGGCTTAACGGTTTTATTTTCATTTGCATAATCTATTTATACGTAGGGGAATTAATCTGCTTGCTAATTTAAGCATAAGTTCAGGAATTTTGAAAATAATAACTGCTGTAATGTTATGATTAAACAGTTTTTTGGTTTCACATTTATTAATTATAGTTAAGTAAGCAATGAGTCAATCTTATAGCGGTAAAATTTTTTTAAAATTAATAATATTGTTAATTATTTTCCAAAATATTCAGGCTGCCGAGCGAACTGGTTTGGAAATTATGGCTGAGGTGGTAGAGAGGGATAGCGGGTTTGGCGACTCTATCGTGGATTTAACGATGATGCTGTTCAATCATCGAGGCGATAAAAGCATTCGGCAGATAAAATTCAAAACTTTGGAAATGCAAGATGACGGCGATAAAAGTTTGAGTGTTTTTAATAGCCCGAAAGATATAAAAGGGACTGCTTTTTTAAGTTTTACTCATGCTTTGGAGGCCGATGAACAATGGCTTTATCTGCCAGCGATTAAGCGGGTGAAGCGGATTTCCTCCAGCAATAAATCCGGCCCTTTTTTGGGTAGTGAGTTTGCATTTGAAGATTTAACTTCGTTTGAGCTTGAAAAGTTTAGCTATCAATACTTACGGGATGAAACGATTAATGGAATTGATAGTTTTGTTATTGAAATGTATCCGCAATATAAACATTCAGGTTATACGCGGCAAATTATGTGGGTGGATAAACAACGTTATATTCCTGTAAAAGTCACCTATTATGATCGCAAGGATGCTTTATTAAAAACGTTGACATATAAAAAGTATCAGCAATACTTAGAGCAATATTGGCGATCCGATGAAATGGAAATGGAAAATCATCAGAATGGTAAAAAGACGCTATTACATTGGAATAAATACCAATTTAAAGTGGGTTTAAGCGATCGGGATTTTGATCGAAACAGCTTAAAAAGATCACGATAAATGGGAATTCATTAGTAACTTTCTTGCTGCGATTTTGGCAAAAAAAATGACACAAGACGCTACCAACAAACGACATATTGTCCATATTATTTATAGTTTGGGAGTAGGCGGCCTGGAAAATGGGGTCGTAAACTTAATCAACCATTTACCTTCTAATCAATTTCAACACACAATCATATGTTTGACTCACGCGACTGAATTTAAACAGCGGATTAAGCTTACAGGCGTTCAGGTTCATGAACTGAACAAAAAGCCTGGGCATGACATCGCTTCTTTTTTCAAGATGTATCGCTTATTAAAGCAGCTAAAGCCGGATATTGTTCATAGCCGAAACTTGGCGGCGATGGAGTATCAGCTTGCCGCTTTTTGCGCAGGGGTAAAGTATCGTTTGCATGGCGAACATGGTTGGGATGTTTTTGATCCATTAGGCGAAAACAAGAAATATCAATGGTTGCGCAAAATGTTTAGTTTGATTATTCATCGTTTTGTGCCTTTGTCGAAGCATTTGGAAGCCTATTTACAGCAACGAGTGGGGGTTACAGCGACTAAAACAGCCAGAATATGCAATGGCGTTGACAGTCAAAAATTTCATCCCGGATCAAGACCTGTGCAATTAGCCGATTGCCCTTTCGACTTTGAGCAACAACCGGTCATCATCGGAACTGTTGGGAGAATGCACGGCGTTAAAGATCAAATGACTTTGGCTAAGGCTTTTGCACGATTAGTGGAACAACAACCGCAATTACGAGATAAAGCCAGGTTAGTGATGATTGGCGATGGGCCGATTATGACCGAAGTCAATGATTTTCTAGAGGCAAAGGGGTTGTGTGGGGTGGCGTGGTTGCCCGGACAAAGAGATGATATTAGCGACCTTATGCGAATAATGGATATTTTTGTGTTGCCGTCTACTGCTGAAGGTATTTCAAATACGATTCTTGAAGCGATGTCTTCAGGTCTCCCGGTGGTGGCGACTAATGTCGGCGGTAATCCTGAACTGGTTGAGTTGGATAGTACCGGATATTTGGTGGAGAAAGGCGATTTTGCTGCGATGGCTGAGAAGCTGGCGTATTATATAAATCATCCGAGTGTGCGAAAGCAGCACGGTGATAATGCCAGAGCCAGAGTTCTTGGCAATTTTTCGATAGATGTCATGATTGAGAAATACACCCGGTTATATAATGACGGTTAGCTGTTTTTAAGGCCGTTTTTTTAAGAAACTATTTAAAAGGACAACGTAAATCTAATGTGTGGAATTGTTGGAATATTTGACCTGAAAGAAAAGCGGGAAATTAATCGTGAATTGCTTTCTAACATGAATGAAAGCCAATTTCACAGAGGGCCTGATGAAGGCGGCCTTTATACGGAACCGGGTTTAGGCTTAGGCCATCGAAGGCTATCAATTATCGATCTTAGTAGCGGTCAACAACCCATGTTGAGTGAAGATAAAAATGTAGTTTTAAGCTATAACGGTGAAATCTATAATTTCCTTGAACTCAGAAAAGAGTTGGAGCAGTTGGGTTATGCGTTTACCACGCATTGTGATACTGAGGTGGTGTTGAATGGTTGGAGAGCTTGGGGAGAAGCCTGTGTTGAGAAATTTCGCGGCATGTTTGCTTTTGCTGTTTGGGATAAAAATAATGAAACCCTATTTTTGGCTCGGGATAGATTAGGCATCAAACCCTTGTTTTACGCTGAACTGGAAAACGGCCAGTTCATTTTTTCTTCCGAGTTAAAAGCGCTAAAAGAACACCCTCAATTACCAAAGGCGTTTGACCCGTCAGCGATTGAAGAGTATTTCGGTTTTGGTTATATACCCGAACCTAAAACTATTTATAAAAATGTTTACAAATTAGAGCCAGGGTTTAAGTTAAGGCTTAAACGCGGACAAAGCCATTATCGACCTGAGCAATATTGGGATGTGCGCTTTGCCGATGCCGATAGTCTTTCTGAGCAACAGGCGATGGATGAATTGATCACGCGTTTTGAAGAAGCGGTCAAAATTCGGATGATGGCGGATGTTCCCTTAGGCGCTTTTTTATCCGGCGGCGTCGACTCCAGCGGCGTAGTGGCGATGATGGCGAATAATTCCAATGAACCGGTGAACACATGCTCTATATCTTTCGGTGACCCGGCATATAATGAATCCAAATTTGCTCAACAAGTCGCCGACCGTTATCAGACTGCGCACCGGGTTGAACAGGTTGATCCGGATGATTTTCATCTGGTTAATCAATTAGCGGGTTTATACGACGAGCCTTATGCAGATAGTTCCGCCTTACCGACTTATCGGGTTTGCGAATTGGCGAAAAAACAAGTTACAGTGGTGTTGTCCGGAGATGGCGGCGATGAAAACCTGGCCGGTTATCGGCGCTACCGTTGGCATACTTATGAAGATCGCATGCGTTCTATTATGCCGGATAGTCTTCGTAAACCCTTATTTGGTTTCATGGGCACGGTTTATCCTAAAGCGGATTGGGCGCCTAAAATATTTCGCGCTAAATCAACCTTGGAATCTATCAGCCGGGATTCGCTGGAAGGTTATTTTCACAGTGTTTCGGTAAACTCCAACGCGATTCGCGCCGCTTTGTTCAGCGATCAATTGAAATCGGATTTGCAAGGTTATCAAGCTGTAGATGTGTTTCGAAAGCACATGGGGAATGCGCCGACCGATAACGCCCAATCGTTAGTGCAATATCTGGATATCAAAACTTATCTGGTCGGCGATATTTTAACCAAAGTCGATAGAGCCAGCATGGCGCATGCTTTGGAAGTCAGAGTGCCGTTATTGGATCATGAACTGGTTGAGTGGATGGCGGGGCTGCCGCCTGCTTTGAAATTGAAAAACAAGGAAGGGAAGTACATTTTTAAAAAAGGTTTAGAACCGCATTTACCAAATGATATTTTATATCGCCCAAAAATGGGCTTTGCCGTTCCGTTGGCGAGTTGGTTTAGAGGGCCTTTGAAAGAGCAAGTGAATTCTGCGCTGCTGGGCGAGACCATGTCGGACACCGGCTTGTTTGATCGCAAGTTTTTGAGCAAAATGCTCAGTCAGCATCAAAGCGGTTTGCGTGATTACAGTACACCGATATGGTCTTTATTAATGTTTAATTCTTTTTTACAAGGGAATAATTGATCACTTATTGTCAGTTTTTAGGATAGTTTATGAAAGTTACGATTTTCGGCACAGGGTATGTCGGGTTGGTGACAGGCGTTTGTCTGGCGGAAGTAGGAAATGATGTTGTTTGTATCGATGTGGATCAACAAAAAATAGATAACCTTAACCAAGGGCTTATACCTATTTATGAGCCGGGGCTTGATAATATGGTTAAGGAAAATATGGCGGCCGGTCGCGTCAAATTCACTACCGATATTGAGATGGCGGTGACCCATGGCACTTTCCAGTTCATTGCTGTCGGCACGCCGCCGGATGAAGATGGCTCTGCTGATTTGCAATATGTATTGGCGGTTGCTAAATCGATTGCCGAAAATATGAATGAATATCGGATTGTTGTTGATAAATCAACAGTGCCGGTCGGCACAGCGGATAAGGTAAAGGAAACTATGCTTAGCGTACAGCAAGCGCGCGGCGTCAATATTGATTTTGATGTGGTGTCTAACCCTGAGTTTTTAAAGGAAGGCGCGGCTATTGATGACTTTATGAAACCCGATAGAATCGTGGTCGGCACCGATAATCCACGAACGGCGGAGCTTTTAAAAGCGTTATATGCGCCGTTCAATCGCAGTTATGAGCGGGTAATCACCATGGATGTCCGTTCAGCGGAGCTGACAAAATATGCCGCTAACGCCATGTTGGCGACAAAAATTAGTTTTATGAATGAGCTGTCGAATCTGGCGGAATTATTAGGCGCGGATATTGAGCAAGTCAGAAATGGGATAGGCTCGGATACCCGTATCGGTTATTCTTTTATTTATCCCGGTTGCGGTTACGGCGGCTCCTGTTTTCCTAAGGATGTCAAAGCGTTGGAAAAAACCGCCCAACAGGTTGGTTATCATGCGGAATTGTTAAGCGCCGTTGAAAATGTCAATCACCGACAAAAAAAGGTTTTAATTGAAAAGATTAACAAACATTATAACGGCGAGTTAAAAGGAAAAGTTTTCGCTTTATGGGGCTTAGCCTTTAAACCGAAAACCGATGATATGCGCGAAGCCCCCAGCCGGGTTGTTTTGGAAGCATTGATCGAGGCCGGAGCGATTGTTCAAGCTTTTGATCCGGAAGCAATGCAGGAAGCCAATCGAATTTACGGGGATCAAGAGGCTCTAAAATTAATGGATAGCGCTGAGGCGGCCATTAAAGGCGCTGACGCGCTGGCGATAGTGACTGAGTGGAAAAATTTTTGGAGTCCTGATTTTGAAATGATCGGCAATACGCTAAAGGATAAGGTGATTTTTGATGGTAGAAATCTTTATCGTCCTGAGCAAGTCAATAATTATGGACTGATTTATTACAGTATAGGGAGACAATGATGGTCAATTAGGAATGCACAAGTTATAAAATTTCCATTCCTTATGGGCGCAAGGCTGATTGCGCCCTAGTTAAAAGATTGTCAAAGTTTCTAATTAATCGGCAAAGCATCTACTCTTCTTTCAATTATTTTAATCAGTCGTTTATACTCAGTGCTTTCACCCTTCAAAAATCGTTTTTTAAATTCTTTTTCATCAACATTGCTCGGTAAATCATCCACTCTGGGCATAAAAATGCCTTCTGATAATTGATTAGACATAATGCGTTGAATTCTTCTGGCGCTGGATTGACTTGTTGTCGCCAGCTCCGCTAATCTCATGCCGGCTAAATTCGCTGCATAATCAGCAAAACTGAAGCCGCGGTGCCCCTTAACTTCGCCGAATTCTTGATTGATGCCGACAGCGTTGGCTAGTGCTTTACCACCGGTAACGGCCATGCCGGCGGTAAAGGCTAAGTGTTCGGCTAAATCATCATTATCATAAATCAACAATTGCAACGGTTTCGGCGGTCGATCCCGGCGTCCGGTTAATTTGGAAAGGTTTTCACCGTTTTTGTAAAAACTATATTTTATATAAGCATTCAATATGGTCAACAAGGCGCGGTTTTCTTCAACCGGGTCGCCTTTAACGGAACGTTGCATAGCGTGTTTGAATAAGGGTTCTAAAATAACAGTAATGGAATATTTCCGCTTATCCGATAGGATTTTGGTTATTTGCACCAATTTTTCCTGATAAGCGTAGAGTACATCTTTGTCTTGTCGGGTAACAATCAGGTCTTTGACTTGTTGAATGTTTTGTTTGCTATAGGTATAAGCTAACAACAGTTTGTTCGGACTGATTTGCATCTTGTCCAACATTTCCGTAATGGCGACTAATTGGGAACCTTTGGCGGTGTTTTTAATCAACGACCAGGTCAAGTCTATAATGAAATTAGGAATGGCGACTTCACCGATTGTAAGCTTGTCCAGGTCAGGTTGATATTGACTCTGTTCAATATTCAACTGGATGTTGAGATATTGCCCGAAAGGGTTCTGGGGTAATATCGCTGTTCCCTTAATATCCATTTCGCCGCTATCGAAACGGGTTTCAAAGCCGCCTCGGGTAATCTGAGTGAGTAAATAATTAAAGGCGTTTGAAACATCGCTTGATTTCATCGTCATATAATTTTTTTGGCCTTTTTTTAATAACCTGGGGTCGTTCTTTTTGATAATGGTTTTAGCCTTGGCGATCTGACGATGTGTGAGCGGCGGCGCTTCATTAACCAGCGGGTAGTCCTGCAGGCTATAAATGAGAAATACAATAATAGCGATCGGTATTGAAATTAAGATGATTAATAACATTCTGGCTAATATTTGCATGATTTTTTATTCCGCTGAAAAAAGACTATCCATTAGATTATTGAATAATAACAATTGGCTAAAGATTTGTAACTTATGTTGATTGCTTTACAGAAGTTCCTTTAGCCGGTAAATCATATCCAGCGCCTGTCTGGGACTTATATTATCCGGATCCAATTGTTCAACCTGACACACGATAGGGTGGTGATCCTGGGCAGAGAAAATATCCAATTGTTTGTTGCCGCTAGCGCTTTGTTGGTTGACGTAAGCATTATCTTCCAGTTGACGTAATTTTTCCTTAGCTTGATTAATAACGCTTTTCGGCACCCCGGCTAAGGCGGCGACTTGCAGTCCGTAGCTTTGGTTGGCCGGGCCGTCTTTGACGGTATGCAGAAAAATAATTTTGTCATGGTGTTCCATGGCATCCAAATGCAGATTTTGTATACATTTCTGTTCTTCCGCCAGGGTTGTCAATTCAAAATAATGGGTGGCGAATAGAGTAAAGGATTTGCTGTGTTTTGCTAGATAATCGGCGCAGGCCCAAGCCAGCGACAAGCCGTCGAAAGTGCTGGTGCCGCGACCGATTTCGTCCATCAAAATCAAACTATTGGCGGTGGCGTTATGCAGGATATTGGCGGTTTCCGACATTTCCACCATAAAAGTGGAGCGACCGCCGGCCAAGTCATCCGATGCGCCGATGCGGGTAAAAACCTGATCGACCGGGCCGCAGCTTGCGGCTTTCGCAGGAACAAAACAACCGATATGCATCATAATTACAATCAATGCGGATTGACGCATATAAGTCGATTTACCGCCCATGTTCGGTCCGGTGATGATGTGCATGCGCTTTTGAGAGGAGAAGTTCAAGTCATTGGCGATGAATGGTTTATCAATGACTTGTTCGACAACCAAATGGCGACCGCCTTCGATCATGATGCCGGGCGTATTGGTTAAGGTCGGTTTGACTAGATTTAAATGGTTGCTGCGTTCGGCGAAATTAACCAGCACATCCAGTTCAGCCAGGGAGCCAGCGCATTGCTGCAATTCGCTTAAAGATTCGCCTATTCGGGTTAATAAATCGTCATAAAGCGACTTTTCAAAAGCCAGAGACTTTTCCCGGGCGCTCAGGACTTTATCTTCGAAGCTTTTTAGTTCCGCTGTGATATAGCGCTCCACGCTTTTCAGGGTTTGTTTGCGTGTATAGTGGGCGGGAACCTTGTCAGCTTGGGCGCGGGAAACTTCAATATAATATCCGTGAACGCGATTGTAATTGACTTTCAGATTGTTGATGCCGGTTGCTGTTTTTTCACGACTTTCCATATCAATCAGGAATTGATCGGCGTTTTGGCTAAGATTGCGCAATTCATCCAATTCCTGATGATAGCCGGGGGCAATGACGCCGCCGTCGCGTATTAATACCGGCGGATTATCAATAATGGCTTTAGTGAGTAAATCCAATAACTGCGGATGTTCCCCGATACTCAGACAAAGTTTTTCGAGGAATGGGTTTTTACAGTCTGCTAAAGCTTTATGTAGATCGGGCAACACGGCCAGAGTTGATCTCAGTGTGAGTAAATCCCGCGGTCGAGCTGTTTTTAAGGCAATGCGTGAACTGATGCGTTCGATGTCGCCGGTCTGCCGCAGTAAATCATGGATGTTTTCAAAAAGATGGTTGCTTAATAAGGTGTCGATGCAGGCATAGCGTCCGTTTAAGATTTGTTGATCGCGTAACGGGCGGTTAATCCAGCGGCGCAAACAGCGGCTGCCCATTGCCGTCGCTGTTTTATCCAGAACCCCATACAAAGTATATTGCAAGTTGCCGCTGGGATGATAATCCAATTCCAGGTTTTGTCGGCTGGCTGCGTCTAAATTAATGCAATCTTGTTGGTTTTCTACTGAGATTCCCTGTAAATGCGGAATTGTATCTTGCTGGGTATCTTTGACATATTGTATTAAGCTACCGGCCGCGCAGATGGCGGCGCTTAAATGTTGACAGCCGAAGCCCTGTAAATCATGCAGTTTAAATTGTTTTAAAATGAGCTGAGTGGCGCTTTGCTGATCAAAGTGCCAAGGCGGTCGGCGAGTTAATCCGGAGAATGCCGCTAAGGCATCCGCTTCTGGAAAGTCTTCACTGTAGATGAGTTCCGCAGGGTGTAAACGCTCAAGTGTTCCGGTCAGTTGATTTAAACTATTCATTTCCTGAACAGTAAACTTGCCGCTGCTTAAATCCATCGCTGCGATGCCATATAAATTTTTCAACTGATGAACGGCGATTAACAAATTATCCCTGCGTTCATCCAATAAGGCTTCGTCGGTTACCGTGCCGGGCGTGATAATGCGAACCACTTTTCGTTCTACCGGCCCTTTGCTTTTTGCCGGATCGCCGATTTGTTCGCACATTACGATTGATTCGCCTTGTTTTAATAAACGGGCGATATAGCCTTCCGCCGCATGGTAAGGAACGCCCGCCATAGGAATGGCTTGTCCGCCGGATTGCCCGCGTTGTGTTAAAGTAATATCCAGAATTTGTGCGGCTTTTTTGGCATCATCAAAAAACAGTTCATAAAAATCGCCCATACGATAAAACACCAGATTATCCGGGTGTTGAGATTTAATGCGCAAATATTGCTGCATCATGGGCGTGTGTTGAGTTGATGATTTGGCGGCCATAAAGTCTGTGGTAAGTTCAATAGCATGAACAGCGCGCGGGTGCGCGTTGTCGAAATACCGAATATTTTAACCTAAATTGTAACTACACCCGCCTTTTAAAAGGAGCGAGTAGTTATCCTGAATTTTATAAACGATGATTATTAAGAGGAGGAGGTCATCATTAATAGGTCCGAATTTAATATTCAACAAGCGGCGCTTGATGTGGCTGATTATTTGATGCAGCGAGATTTAGTTGTTGCGACAGCGGAATCTTGCACCGGCGGCGGAATTGCTTCCGCGGTTACTGATGTTGCCGGGAGTTCTGCTTGGTTTGATCGGGGGTATGTCACTTATAGCAATGCTTCAAAAATGGATTTATTAGGCGTTAAAGCGGAAACTCTGGAAAATAAGGGGGCGGTCAGTCGCCTGGTCGCGATAGAAATGGCTGAAGGGTGTTTACGCAACAGCTCGGCGGATATTGCCGTTTCAGTGACCGGCATTGCCGGCCCAAGCGGTGAAACGACCGAAAAACCGCTGGGAACAGTGTTTATCGCATTGGCGACTGAAGGTCAAAAAACCATTTGCCGGCAGTATCATTTCAACGGTGACCGAAACCAAGTTAGACAACAAACGATTATGACTGCATTACAGTTGATGCAACAGTAATTTTACAGGGCGCGCCGCTGATTTCCTTGACCAATTTAGGGACTAAATAGCCGGGTAGGCGGTTTTGAACTTGGCTTATCAATTGACCGGCTTCGGATTCAGACACTTCAAAATGTTGCGTTCCCTTCGCTTTGTCCAGTAAATGCAGATAATAGGGCAAAACGCCAATATCGAATAGCGCTTCGCTTAGATCGCATAGCGCCTCCGCCGAGTCATTGATATCCTTTAACAACACGCTTTGATTCAATAAGGTCACCGGATATTGTTTGATTAATCGGCAGGTGTCGGCGACTTCATTATTCAATTCTTGTGGATGGTTGGCGTGTAAAACCATGATGATCTGTTTACCTGAATTGATTAAGGTTTGCATTAGTTGCCGGGTGATGCGGGCGGGTAATACTACCGGTAAACGGGTATGAATACGGATCCGTTTAATATGTGTGAAGTCTTTTAATTGTTGCAATAAATGATCAATTCGCTCATCGCTAAGCGCCAAAGGGTCGCCGCCGCTGAGAATGATTTCGCTTAATTCAGGATGATTTTCAATGTAGCTGAGCGCGTTTTGTATTCTTTGTTTGCTGAGCTGTTGTTGTTGATAAGGAAAATGGCGTCTAAAACAGTAACGGCAATTAATGGCGCAGGCGCCGGTTGTAATCAGCAAGGCGCGACCGTGATATTTATGGATGATCCCATTGTTCGCTGATGCCTCCAGATCGCCTACCGGATCGCTTAAATATCCCGGCGCTTCGGTTAATTCAGTTTGCTCAGGCAGTATTTGTTTTAACAGCGGGTCATTCGGATTTCCCTTCTCGATACGGTCGGCGTAGCTTTGCGGAACTTTCAGCGGAAAATCGATAGTTTGTGTCGGCAGATTCAGCTCAGCAGGGGAGATCGATAAATAATTGCCTAGCGCATCAATATCAGTGAAAGCGTTGGCGAGTTGCTGTTGCCAGGTTTGAGTTTTGGCGGTTGAAATAGGAATAGGTGTGTGAGTATTCGACATAAAAAATTCGGGTTTTCCTGCTTTCAAGCATTACAAATCGGCTAAGAGTTTAACTTGTATCTGATTCGGAAGAGTTTTTGTCCTATTTCATCCAATACGTAAGGTGAGTAAAAAGGCGGTAAAATTGACCATGACCATCAATATAATTTAGTTAAATTATATAATTTTTGAAACCAGCTTGTCTTTTTGTTTATCTTTATTGCATTTTTCGCCTGTTTTGCGCATGATACACTTCAATTCACAGAAGGCGACTCATAAGCACCCAAGCATACACATTTAACATTTTACTTGTCTTTTTTTCCATCTTCAGCGTTGCCTACATGGATGTAGGTAAGGGGCGTGAGCAGGAGCGGAAGCTTTGCATAAATAGTTACATAGCGGGCTATGCGCCTATTTATGCGCCTCGGCAACTGCTCCATGCGTTGCTCTAGCTCCTGCATAAACTACAGGGATGTAGTGAATGCAGATATTGCAGGAGCAAATATCTGTCCCTGCAGTCGTTGAATATGAAAAAAAATCCTGCGTGAAATTTAGTTAAATGTGTATGCTTGGGTACTTACAACTGTTTTGATAAGACCTTCTCCCCGTTGCAAAACAGCGAATTTTAAAATATGTGTAAAATTAATCCGCGCGTGGATTTCGCGTTTAAAAAGCTTTTTGGCAGTGAAGAAAATAAAGACCTGTTGATTTCTCTCATTAACGCAGTGGTGTCGGATCAGGATCAAGTGGCCGAAATTGAACTGAAAAACCCTTATAACCTAGCCGCTTACCAGGCCGGTAAGATGTCTATTCTGGATATAAAAGCCAAGAACGAACAAGGCCGGTGGTTTAATGTAGAAATGCAGATCAGCGAAGATTATAACTTCGATAAGCGAGCAATCTATTACTGGGCAAAGTTGGTGACTGAGCAGTTAACTGAAGGGATGATGTTTAAGGAACTGCAAAAGACCATTTGTATTAATATTTTGGATTTCAATTTTATTTTTGATAGCGAGGCCTTTCATAATTGTTATCGCATTACTAACACCACAACACAACAAGATGATCGCTTGCATGATATGTTTGAACTGCACTATGTTGAATTGAGGAAATTCAGGCTGCAGAATTTAGGGGTTAATACTGCGTTGGATCGTTGGAGCACTTTTCTAACTCAGGCGCATAAACTTGATAAAAATGATGTGCCTGCTGAATTGAACGTGGATCCGAATATAGTTAAAGCGATTACAGCCGTTGATCGCATGTTTGATGAAGATGAACGGCAGATTTATGAAACCCGAATGCAGGCATTGGCGGATGTTGAAAGTAAAATTGTTTCGGCAATAGATAAAGGTCGGGAAGAGGGTCGAGAAGAGGGTCGAGAAGAGGGTCGAGAAGAAGGCAAGGAAGAGGGTCGAGAAGAAGGCGCTAAAACAGCGGCAAAACAAATTGCCCTCAATTTATTAGATATTATTGATGATGAAACTATTGCACAGAAAACAGGGCTTTCAGTTGAGGAAATAAAAGCGTTGCGAATGCATTCTCATAAATAAAAATTACGATGCCTTAGAATTCAACGCTATGAAACTGTGCATTTTTAGTCAGTACTCTCAAAAGCTTAATTTGATTCAGTTCAATCCGGCGCTGTTGATCCAGCGCCAGATATTCCCTTTTATCCGAGTCGGTAAGCACATCTTCCGCAATGCCGATAATTGTCTCACCATTGCGTAACAGCAGTTTGACCTGATAATGGTATAAACAGGCAATTTCGATATAGTCGTGCTGTTGGCATGAAATCAGTTTATTCATGATTTAAAGCGTATATGTTGGCGCAGAGGGGAGCCTGCCGACCAGATAAACGATTCGGAATAATAATGCATTAATGCCAAATAACCAATCACGCCCAACGTCACCGCTTTATAAATTTCAAAATCAAAAAGATTACGGGTAATCAGGTTAATCATTTCATCACCGTAGGCCTGCAGTAGAAAAGCTAAGGCAAAGGATAAAATAGGCAAGACAATGAAAATATGCAAATGAAACTTCTTAGCGTATCGGTAAAGCAGGTTTTGTGCTTGCGGATGGTGTTTATTGTAGTCATGAGTGATATAAAAAGAATAGGCGGTAATATCATGTATCAAGCGGGGAACCAGTATCGCTATGAAATAATACTGCTGACTGTATAAATATAAGCTGGATACCACCATTAAAGTGTTAGCCCAGAGATAGCATTTTCCCATCCAGGTATGGGTTAAGGTTTGGCAATATGCGGATGCCAATACTAAAAGTAATGTTAATGCGGTAGCAATATTGAGAACCCAGGAAGTATATTGGGGCGTCAGCGAATTTTTGAGGAATATGCCTAAATAAATGCAGATGCCGGCTAAAATGCTCAGGGTTAGTAAGGTGTAAAAAGCATGAGTCGGGAGTCGGCATATGCCTTTGCCGATGCCGTGCTGTTGTTTCAATACATGGTATACCGTCCAGCAGGCAGTGATTACATATAATGCGATGTAAGGAATAAACAGGCTGCCGATGCCGAAAAAGGCGATGATAAATAAGCTCATCCAAACAATTTTTCGTTGATAATTAATGATGTATTCTTTATTGCTGAATAATAAAATGGAGCTGGCAATGATATGCGGCGTACCGAAAAGAATTTGGAAAAGCAGAAAATGACTTGGACTACTGGGTAAATTGTTAAGTAAATAGTCATTCCAAATGAATCCGTCCAGCCAATATATCATCAAACAAATAGGAATGATGATGTATAAACCCAGTAAATAGCGAAAAGAAATTGCCAATTTCTCTTCTGTAGGCTGGTGGGATGTTGAAGCGATGATAGCCGACATAATGCACCTGTTTATTGTTATTATAAGGCGAGTATTGTGATCTCAGATTTATACTTCGCGCGGTTACGGGTGCGGATTTTATGGCGAGGTGTTTTTGGTCGAGAGCAAGGCGCTGATACAGGCGCATAGCAGGCTATGTAACTGTGTCAGCAACGCTGCTATCGGCCAAAAACAGCCGATAGAAAACCGCAACCGTGGCCGCGCGAAGTATACCTATTATGAAAAAATATCGGTCAGGCATCAAGCATAAATCGTATTTGGAAATATCGGATTAAAATTTAATCTTTATTAACAAAGAGTGGCGCGTGAAATTTATATTACCCCCGCAATTAGCTGCGGATTGTTTACAAGTCGGTCAATTAAGGCTTTCTCGCATATTGTTGATGAATGATCGGCAATTTCCCTGGTATATTTTGGTTCCGGAGCGGCAAGATGTGACTGAGATCTATCGGTTATCGCAAAATGATCAAATGCAACTATGGCGAGAGTCGGCTTTACTTGCCGAAATGATAACGCAGATTCACCAACCGGATACATTAAATATTGCGACTATCGGCAATATTGTGCCGCAGTTGCATATGCACCATATTGCTCGTTATAAAACCGATAAAGCCTGGCCTGCCCCTGTGTGGGGCAAGTTTGATCGTTTGCCGTATGGCAAAGATACAGGCGAACAACAAGTTTCAGCAATGAGGGATGCCTTGGAAGGCTTTCTACTGGATTAATAGCTCAGTGAAATAAATATCTCTAAAGCCATCGCTGTTGTCGAATTGATCCAAAGCATCAATGAGTACTTGTTTGGATTTTTTGCGCAACTTTTCACGTTGCTCCATGGTTGCCAAATCTTCCACTCGTTGACTTGTGTAGAGCATAATTAATTCATGTCGCAGTAGAGGCATATGTTTGGTTATTTTTTCAATGTGCTTGTCTCCTTCGACTAATAATTGGGCGTTAATGACCATGTATTTTTTAGGTGTAGCCAAATTAATTGTGAATTTTGGTTTCATCTCCAAATATTCCACTTCAGCTTCTACATTTTCGCCATCTTCGGCAAAAGCATGTCCATTCCAAAACATTAAACTCAGTAATAAAAACAATACGCGCACGGTGTTTCCCCATATAATGTAGTGATAAGTAATGACGTTATTAAATTTGTAACTACTCGCCCTATGTTTATCAGTGTCAGGCATTCTTAATCAATAGCTGACAACCGCTTTTAACAAAGGGGAAGTAGTTGCTTATCTCTAAGTATATTTTAAAATTAGACATTTACCAGCATGACTAAAAAACTTCCTATCGGCCCTGTGATGATTGATTTGGCGGGGCAGGCATTGGACGCCTATGAACGTGAAAAAATTCAACATCCTAATACCGGCGCGATAATTTTATTTTCGCGTAATTATGAAAGTCCCCGTCAAATCCAAGCATTGATTCAGCAAATACGCGAAGTTCGCCAGGGCGAAATTCTGATTGCTGTTGATCAGGAAGGCGGACGCGTACAGCGATTTAAAGATGGATTTACTGTGTTGCCGTCGGCAATGGATTATGCAGAAAATAGCGAACTAATTGAACCTGCCGGCTGGTTAATGGCAATGGAATTATTGGCGGTGGGCGTTGATTTTAGCTTTGCGCCGGTCTTAGATGTGGATTGCGGGGTCAGCGAAATTATCGGTGATCGCTCATTTGCCTGCAATGCGGATAAAGTGAGTGAATATGCCGGTTTGTTTAGAAAGGGGATGCGGACGGCGGGGATGGCTGCGACCGGCAAACATTTTCCAGGACACGGAGCGGTTGCGCTGGATTCACATTTGACGCTGCCAGTCGATGAACGCAAATTTGATGAAATTCTCAAGCAAGATTTAATACCGTTTCAGAGATTAATCGAACAAGGTTTGGAGGCGATCATGCCCGCTCATGTTGTTTATTCTCAGGTTGATGAAATGGCGGCAGGGTTTTCTCCTTTTTGGATACAAACTATTTTACGAGAGCAATTGCAATTCAACGGCGTGGTTTTTAGCGATGATTTGAGTATGGCGGGCGCGGCAAGCGTAGGTGGTTTTGAAGAGCGGGCGCGACTGGCTCAGCAAGCGGGGTGCGACATGTTGCTGGTATGCAATGATCCGAAAGCCGCCGAACAAGTTTTGGAAACCTTGCCCATCAAAGCTGATTCGACCAGAGAACAACGTTTGGCGACCATGCGCGGTCAACCGCTTATGAATCGGGAGACGTTATTAGCAAACGAACAATGGAATAAGATTGCTATGCAATTGCAACAGTTGGGGAAACAATATGCTTGAAGAAATCAAATGTGTACAACAAAATGCGCAGTTATTGCATGATCATGATGCGATAGAACAAGCGATTGATAAAATGACTGGACAGATAGCCGCTGAATTGGCGGATAAAAATCCGCTGTTGTTATGCGCTTTAAAAGGCGGCATTATGATTACCGGGCAATTATTATTGAAGCTCAATTTTCCGTTAACTGTCGATGTGATTAATGTCAGCCGATACGGACGGGAGACGACCGGCGGCGAAATTAATTGGCTGCAAAAACCGTCTACGGATTTGGCTGACCGAACCGTATTGATTATCGATGATATTCTCGATGAAGGGTTAACACTGGAAAAAATGATTGAATATTGTCGGCAACAAAAGGCAAAGTGCGTTTATTCAGCGGTTTTAGTGGATAAAAAGTTATCAAAATCGAAACCGGTGCAAGCAGACTTTGTCGGCTTGGAAGTGGAAGATCATTACCTATTCGGTTATGGAATGGATTACAAAGGCTATTTGAGAAATTTGCCGGGCATATACGCCTGTCAGGAGAGTCAATGACACTTGCAATTATAGGCGGATCCGGTTTCGGCGAATTTGAAAATCAGGCGATTACTGAAAAAAGGAAAATGAATACGCCGTTCGGCGCTCCTTCATCAGAGTTGATTGTGTTGGAGATAGCCGGAAAACAAGTCGTTTTTTTGCCCCGGCACGGAAATCCCCATACTCTACCGCCGCATAAAATTAACTATCGAGCCAATATTCACGCACTCAAACAACTGGAGGCGACCGATATTATTGCGGTAGCCGCTGTCGGCGGCATCACCCCGAAGATGAAGCCGGCGCATTTGTGCATACCGGATCAGGTTATTGATTACAGTTATGGGCGTGAACACACCTTTTTTGCGGATAATTTGCAACAAGTGACTCATATCGATTTTACCTGGCCTTATACGCCTTTATTGCGGAATGCGTTGCTTGAAGCGGCGACTGTCAGCGGCGTTGAGGTAGAAAAGCAAGGCGTCTATGGCTGTACGCAAGGTCCACGCTTGGAGAGCGCCGCAGAAATACAGCGGATGGAACGGGATGGTTGCGATATCGTCGGCATGACGGGAATGCCGGAGGCCGCTTTGGCCCGTGAGCTGGATATTAATTATGCGGCGATTAATGTTGTGGTTAATTGGGCGGCGGGAAAGTCGGCGGGAGAAATTACTATGGAGGAGATTTTATCCAACATGGAAAAAGGAATGCTCAAGGTTAGCCGAGTTTTAAAACGAATTACAGGGTAATGATAAATGAGTTTTGCTTTCCTATTTAATTTGGAATGAAACTTTAAAGTTTTTGGCAAACAATTGTCATAAATGATTGCTATAAAGCTTATTTTCCTAACCAAATAGGGCGAATATCATGAACCAATGTCCGTTTTGTTTAACCGAATTATCCCCGAAAGATTCTACTTGTTCTGATTGCCAAGCAAAAAAAGGTTATTTTCAAATTGATCAATTTGTATTGGGTAAGACCTTAATGATTATTTTCGGAATAATTGCGCCGCTTTATTTTGCATTTTTGGGCTTGGCGGCGCAGAATCCTTTTGGCTTAGGGGTTTGTTTATTCATGCTTTTTCCGGTACTTTTTACCGGCTTGAAATTAATGATAGGGCGAAAATGGTATAAATTGGTTTAAACAGGAATAACGAAGT
>SPJM01000194.1 GCA_006844585.1 Methylococcaceae bacterium
CCAATGACGGCGGACAGCGCCGAATCGGTTCCGGCTGGGGCAAACCTGCGCCGATCGACCTGGAGGAATGGACACAATTAAAAGATGTTTATCACACGGGAAAAATCCACCGTTTTTATTCGGATGCACAGGTACAGGTCAGTATCGCTGAAGTTACGCCAGCTTACACTAATATCTTATCCGGAAAAGGCGCTTTTGCTCACCGCACTCGAAGAGTGGAAAGTTTTTGGCGGACTTTTGTATACGACAAAAAACTCGATGTCATATTGATTTTCGATCAGTTAAAAGCCACAAAAGCAAATTTTGAACGCAAGGCAATTTTTCATACCTTAAATAAACCGCAAGTCAGTAATAATGTAATTACTAATCAAGTTGAGAAGGATGAAAGTAAAAACCGTTTAGGCGGACAACTGGAAACCACAATTGTTTTTCCTGAGAACCCGACTATCAAACTGGTAGGCGGTCAGGGCGCTGAATACTGGATTGACGGTAAAAACTACGACGCCGGCGGCGTTATTCAACAACAAATCAACAAACGCAAAAATGCCTTGCCAGAACCAGGCGCTTGGCGCTTTGAAGTTTCGCCGTCTCAAAACAAAACTGAAGATCATTTCTTAACCGTTCTCAACCCTGCACTGATTAATCAACATAAATTTATTAAAGTCGAAAAGCTTCAGACCGATACAGTTAAAGGCAGCCGCATTAGCGGGCGAAGCTTAAGCCGCGAATATAGATTTTCGTTAAAAGACCATTCAGTTTCTATAAAACTTGTAGATACAGCTGAAACGCTGACCATCAAGCCGAAACTAGAATTACACACTGGAAATCAAGCGCCATAATCCAGCCTTGTCGGCGATGTTCATTAGCTTCTGATAAACAGAATAAATAATGACGCTTCTACGATGACAAAGCTGGATTTACGAAAACTTATGCTGAAATAAATTAATTTGAACAATAGGGCAATACCATGAAATCTATAAAACTCCCTGTATTAATCACAACCTTTCTGTGTTATTTTTTTTCAGCTAACGCTTGGGCGGCGGCAAGCTTAACCGTAAAAGTGACGGCTCCTAAAGGCTCGGCCAGCCAGGCGTTTGGAAGCAAACTGGTCAAATCTATAAAATACACGCCTTGCATTAGCGGCGCCACGCCTTCAACGCCTGTCCCGTTCGGCGCTGTTGACGCTGCAACCCCCACCGACATAACCAACTCCTATGATCAATTCATGATCACAGTCGAAGGTTCAAACAGTGATGATAATGAAGACGACATATTTGACTATGACTTATATTTCTTTATCGTCAATGCTGGCGCTACCGGTTCCGCGGCTGATCTGACCAACAACCAGTTTTATGTATTCAGCCGATATAACGCATTTACCGGCAGCGGTCCTTTAGTCGGCGTGAATATATTACTGAAACCGCTTTCCACCGATCTTGATCCCGCTGATGTTTTACTCAGAGCGCAAGATTTTAGCTCGACCACCATTGATGAAACTATTATGGGCGGCACCATCGGTTTTGACGCCTTCGGCTTGCCTCAAGGCGTATGGATGGCAGTAGCAATTTTAGCGCAATCCGGCAGTGTGGATTTTGACGACCCTTCTACTTGGGTGAAATGGGATGCCGTGCCCTTTGTATTGGGTGCTCCGTGGAGAACTAACGGGAATACCTGCGATTAATCAATCATTATTTTTCAGCTATCACCATAAAACGGGACATCAAAAAGGTGGAATAGACCATGTTCACTTAGCGCCATCAAGCGGTACGAAGTGCGTACCGTATTGTCCCACATGAAATTGAAGGTAAATGATATGCCCCCAACAAACACTCACTTTTTATTTTACTCAACAAAGTCATCCACCACTTCCACTTCAAAGCCGACCACTGTCCGTTGCTCGCGGGAGAATTCCACACCGATCAGATAAATCGGCAATCCTTCAGCGTGGTATTTGTCCGCATAGCGTTTTTCTTTCAATTGTTGTAAAGCACTGCCTGTCGGCGTAGATTCGACCACTTTGAATTCAAACAAATAAATGCGCTGATTGAATTGAACCGTCATATCGATACGACCATGATGCGTAATATCTTCCGGAATCACTGTTACGCCCAAAGCCGCGAAATAACTGTAAAACACACTGGCGTAATAGCCTTCGTAACGGCTGATGTCATTATTGACATACCAATGATGCGGAATTCCCGCGAAAAAAGATTGAAACAAATTTTCTAAACCTGCAATTTCGTTAGCTTGCAATAAATCCAGCAAGCGCATTCGATTGGCGAAACTTTTACTGATATCATCGGTATAGACCGATAATAAACTGGCGTTAAGACTGGATTCGACTTCATGATTCGGATAACCCAAAGTATAAACCCAATGCCCTAAAATAGGCTGCTCCGCTTTATGGATTGTCAAATAACCGGTCTGGAATAACAAGGCTTCGGCGGTAATGCACTCTACATCGAAACTCGATAATATTTCCAAACTGCTGCGTAACCGGGTTAAATTCGGGGTAAAAAAACCTTGTTTGGCCAACTGCTTGACTAAAAAAGTCGGCGTACCGGTTTCAAACCAATACGCTTTGAATTCGCCGGTATCAAACAACAACAATAAATCAAACGGGTTATAAACCGCTTCGCCCAGCCAATTATAACCGTTGTACCAATCGCGGATTTTTTCCCTTTCCAAACTTTGTAATTCAGGCGCGAAAACCGTTTCCACATCTTGTTCGGTATAGCCGCAAATTGCTGAGTAGCGTTTATCGACTGTGATATCTTGCAGATTATTCAATCCTGAAAACAAACTGACTTTACTGAATTTGGAAACGCCGGTTAACAAGGCAAAACGAATATGCGCATCCTGGGCTTTAATCACCGAATACAAGTTTCTTAGCCCGTCGCGCATTTCGCGAGCTATCTCAGGCTTGGTAATATTATCCAGAATCGGTTTGTCGTATTCATCCACTAAAACCACAATGCGCTGACCATATTGTTGATGTGCGCGGGCGATCAATTCAGAAAAGCACCCGACATTGTCGCTTTCATCACTACATTCGAGATTTAAGTATTCCCGCTGGGTGCGCAAGATCACTCGAATTCGCTGTTCCAATTCGGCGCGACTCTGCAATACGCCTTCGGCAAAACTAATGCGGATGACCGGGTAAGAATTTTGCCAATCCCATTGATCATGACAATATAGTCCCTGGAACAGTTTTTCATTCCCTTCGAACATTTCTTTAAGGGTGTCCAGAAACAAGGATTTGCCAAATCGGCGTGGACGGGAAAGAAAATAATGGCTGCCGCTTTCAATCAATTGCAATGCAAAAGCCGTTTTATCGACATAGTAATAGTCAGCTTCTCGGATTTTGGCGAAAGTTTGAATGCCTATGGGTAATTTATGGCGAGAAAGCGTCATGATGGGTTGTTTTTCTGATCCTTAGCTGAATTGTTTTTGACTAGTCCTATACCTAAATAATGTCATCCATAATAATTCTGGTTTCGATGAGATGTTACGGAGACGCAAAGAAATACTACAGATAATTATATCCAAAGCTGATATAGCGGGAATGCTAACACAGTCTATAGCAATTTAGTGAGGGGGTCGACATGATGGAAGAAAATTGTAGCATATCTGTGAACAACATCTAAGCAGTTGTTTCCTAGATTTTTTTTACAGAAAATATAAAAAAACTATATGCCTGCGATTAGATAAAACAATATAAGCAATAAAGGGTAGTGGGTCAAATCACAGATGAAGGCAAAACAGAAACAAAAAAAGACAATGCTTTATTTTCATTAGCGGTCGGTGGAAATACTTTTCAACATTCAAACCTGACAATTTGGGACTATGCAAAAATTATTCGCGACATGGGTTGTTTATACGCTTTAGTATTTGATGAAGGACAAGATGTTTTTCAAACATTTACAAATTTTCAGGAACAAGGCTTGACGGATATAACAGTTAAACGAAAAAGAAACCGGCTACGCGCTTATCTTTCATTAAGGCAACAAGAAGTTTCATAGCAAAATTACGAAAAGGTTTGTCATTAAACTTTCTGAAACCACCGTTAATTCTAACAACGTTGATACATTCGCTTAAATTTTCATTTACAGGATATAATACCCCGCTTTTTATCCGGTCGAATTGCCTCCACACATGAAGAAACACACCATACAACCCAACCAGGATTATCGCGACCAGAGTTTGCGCCAAAACACCGAATTAAGCACTGAAGAGCTCAAACAAGATGCGGCTAAGCATTATGATGATTGCTATATGGATTATCTGGCGGCTTGGTGTAATCGTGATAATCTTGCCTTACATTACGGCTATTGGGATCAGCAGGAGGCTTATAACCAGCATCAAGCTTTGTTGAATAAAAATGATCAGTTGTATCAAAGAGCCGGGATTAAGCCGGGCGATAAAGTATTGGATGCAGGTTGCGGTATTGGCGGCAGTTCTATATGGATGGGTAAAACTCACGGTAATCAAGTCACTGGGATTACTATCAGCGGTAAACAAGCCGATTATGCGCGTCGTCATGCTGAACGTCATCACGTTGCCGATAAGGTCAATTTCGAGGTGGCGGATTTTTGTCAAACACCGTTTGAGGATGAATCTTTCGATGTGGTTTGGGCTTTGGAAAGCTCCTGCCATGCGTTAAATAAAGCGGACTTCTTACGGGAATCTTTTCGGGTTTTGCGTAAAGGCGGCAAATTAGTGGTCTGCGACGGCTTTTTATTACAAACAGAGTTTGACGAAGAACTTTGGCAAGATGTCGTCACTTGTTTAAACGGCTGGGCGGTGCCCAATCTATGTACCCGCGAAGAATTTACCGCATATCTTGAAGCTTGTCCTTTCAAAGATTACAACATCGATAATATCACTGAACAGACTTTGCCTTCCGCTGTGCATATGTATAAAGTCGCTAAACGTTTATATCCGGTTCAGAAAATCAGCCAATGGTTGGGGCTACGCTCCAAAGCGCAGACTGCTAATTATTATGTCGGTTTATCGCAATATCAATTATTTATGGAGAATGTTGTCGAGTATTGTATTGTCACCGCCACTAAATAATGCAAACCGCCCTCACCCGTCTTTTCCCTCTTTGGGCTATCGCTTTTTCTGCGTTAGCCTATTTTTTTCCTCATTTATTCACCGACTGGAAAGTCGCCATCATACCGCTACTCTCTGTCATCATGTTTTGCATGGGGTTAACGCTGCATTGGCGGGATTTTTACGCGGTGTTCAAATCGCCTGCAGTCATCGCCCTAGGCGTCGCCATACAATATTTATGCATGCCGTTTTTCGCCTGGTTGATTGCCTGGCTGCTGAAATTATCGCCGGAATTGATGGCCGGTATGGTGCTGGTCGGGGCCAGCGCCGGAGGCACGGCATCTAACGTGATTTGTTATCTGGCTAAAGGTAATGTCGCTTTGTCCATTTTGATGACTGTCGTTTCCACCCTTTGCGCGGTCTTGTTAATGCCTTTTTTCAGTTGGTTTTATCTAAATCAAACAATTGATGTGCCGACAATAAAAATGCTGACCAGTATTTTAAAAATGGTGCTTATTCCGGTCACTGCAGGCGTTTTGCTCAACAGTTTGATCGGTCGTTGGATTAAGCCGATTAAACAGGCGATTCCACTCATATCCAGTTTAGCGATTATTGTTATTATCGCCATTATTATTGCGCTTAACCATCAAAATCTCAGTCAAATGGCGCTGCCGGTTTTAACGGCAGTGATCTTACATAATGTCCTAGGGTTAATCTGTGGTTACAGTTTAACGCGCTTGTGTAAATTCGACAAAAAAACAGCCCGCACGATCAGCATTGAAGTGGGTATGCAAAACTCAGGACTGAGCGTCGCCTTAGCCATACAATATTTCACTCCCCTTACCGCATTGCCTGGCGCATTATTCAGTATCTGGCATAATTTATCCGGCAGTCTTTTAGCGATGATCTGGCAGAAGAAAAAATGATGCTATGCTAATAAATTAAGACTACACTTAATCTTAATTACAAAAGCTTGTTTTATGTAAGCTTAATATCATTAATAAGGTAGCTTTATGAAGTATAAAAAAGGTATTTTCACTGGATCCACAGGCCTTATCGGCGCTTGTTTTCTGGCGACTATCATCGGCTCTTTAAGCTTCTCAATTATCGCTTGGAACAATAGCCAAAATCAATTAGCGTTAACGGCATTCGCATTCGTAGTTATTATTGCTTTATTAGCTTTAGTGAGTTATTTCTGGTTTAAAAAATATATTGACCAGCCCCTGTCGCAAATCAGCTTACGTTTAGCCCAATTTAACAAGGGTAATTTTGGTATAGATAAATTTACTCCACCGAATCAACAGCTAACCGCAATTATTGAAGAAATAAACTTATTACAAAGCAAATTACAAGCACAACAGCAAACTGAATTACAGCAAACAGTTGAAACCGCTAGATTGCAGACTGCTTTAAATGAGAGCGGCGCAAGCATTATGTTAATTGATGCTGACTATAAGGTGATTTTTTTAAATAACAGCTTGGTCAAAATGTTCAAATCGATTCAGCAACAGCTCCGTAGCTGTTTACCGGAGTTTGACCCGGATCTGCTGATTGGCGCTGATCTTGACAGTTTTTTACCCGACCCTGAAGAACAACGACAAAAATTGGAATGTTTAGAAGAAATACACACTACGGAAATAGAGATCGCCGGTCGAAATTTAATATTAACGATTAACCCTATTTTCAATAACCACAATAGCAAATTAGGGTTTAGTCTGGAATGGCGGGATGAGACAGAAAACATTAGTGGGGAAACAGAGATTCAAGCGGTGGTCAAAAGCGCCTTAAAAGGAGAATTGAGCCAACAAATCAGCTTGTTGAACAAAACCGATTTTCAATCAGAACTGAGTTCCGGCATTAATCAATTGCTTGGCTCAGTGCAAACCGTGTTAGATGATTTATCAGTCACATTAGGCAATATTACCAATGGCGATTTAACCAAAACCATGGAGCAGCAATATCTCGGTAAATTCGATGATTTGAAATTCGATGTCAATATGACCATCGCCAATCTTTCGCAAATAATCACCCAATTGCGCGATTCCAGCGAACTGCTTAATACTGCGGCATTGGAAATTAAATCCGGTAATTCAGAGCTGTCTGATCGCACCGAACAACAAGCCAGCGCATTGGAAGAAACCGCAGCCAGCATGGAAGAACTCAACAGTACAGTAGAACACAACGCCGACAATGCTGAAAAAGCCGCTCAATTGGCTTTAACCGCCCGCTCGGTAGCTGAACAAGGCGGCAAGGTAACAGATCAAGCGGCGGTGGCGATGGATGTCATCAGCGCTTCAAGTCAAAAAATATCGGAAATTATCAGCGTCATTGATGAAATCGCTTTTCAAACTAATTTATTGTCGTTAAACGCTTCTGTAGAGGCTGCACGCGCCGGAGAGCATGGCCGAGGTTTCGCAGTGGTCGCTACCGAGGTTCGTAAACTGGCCACTAAAAGCACCACTGCGGCTCAGGAAATCAAAGAATTGATTATCGATACCGAAGATAAAGTTAACACCGGCGTTAAACTGGTCGGCCAATCCGGAGAAAATCTGAGTGAAATTATTCTCAGCGTCAAAAAAGTCAGCGATATTGTGTCGGAAATCGCCGCCGCCAGCCGCGAACAATCGGAAGGCATATCTCAAGTTAATCAGGCTGTCACCAGCATGGACGCAACAACTCAGAAAAACGCTTCATTGGCGGAGAAAACATCCACTGCGGCAATGTCGCTCAGTGAAAAAATACAGGAAATGAATCAGCTAATCGGCTTTTTTAAAGTGACTGAGAGCAAAAAACCGGCTGCTGAACAAGCCTCTACAACAGAGCCGGTTGTTCAAAACAAAACTAGCGAGCAACAGTTGGAAGATGATTGGAATGCTTTCTGATTTGTACAATTGACTTTGACAAAAACAAGCTATTGCGCTGACTTTGATAGGACTAAAGTCCTACCTACAGCTCCGGCAATAAAAACTTTTCAGGTTCGAATTGCCGAAGTCTGTTCAATGAATCCAATCTATTTAACGCCTTTTTCAATCAAAAAAGCGCTGTAGGCTTTGTCTGAACCTTGGATATGGGTTATCAACCAATCCTTAAGAAACTTCATCACTTCCATCGATAAGGTTGCGGAGCCTGCATCAAATTTATTCTTAAGGTCGGTCACTTGGGCAAGCAAATCGTCATGTTGTTTTTTGTGTTCGGCTGTTCCCGGATAACCATGTTGGGCGAATAAGTCTTCTTCATATTTGAAGTGGTTAACCGTGTAGGCCGCTAAACCACCTAAAACTTTACCTAACATTTCATTACCTTCGCCGGATTGCATTGAGTCATACAATGCATTCAACATATTCACTAATTTTTTGTGTTGGTTATCAATTGATTCAATTCCAACGCTGAAGTCATCACTCCAATCCATTAACGGCATATCAACTCTCCTCATTCTATTGAAATAGTAACCATGTATTCAACATGGCGCTGCATGTATTACCTTATTCACTATGAGGCTAGCACAAATTACGGGCTTTTCAAGATTCTGACGCTATCTACAACATTTATGAAAGGCTAGGAAAAACCAACTTCACCTGAGTTCCACAACCCTTTTGGCTATCCATTGTCACGCTTCCGCCGTGTAATTCCATTATCGATTTAACAATAGCCAAGCCTAACCCGGAACCTTGGTTTTCGTTATGACGCGACTTATCCGCTCTAAAAAAACGGTCAAAAATTTGCGGCAGTAGGGCTGCATCAATGCCTGCGCCATTGTCCTGCACCTCAATCGTTATGGCGTTATCAGCTTCAATGGCGGCTAAAACCTGAATTGTCCCTTTTTCCGGCGTATAGCGTAAGGCATTGGAAATTAAATTACTGAGCACTCTGCGTAACAACCGCGAGTCTGCATAAAGTCGGATATGATCAGCCTTAAAAACCAAATCCACAGATTTATCTGCAGCGATAAATTCAAAATAATCTTTAAGCGTTTGGAATTCATTATCCAGATTCAACCATTGCCTTTTTATTTCCGTTTTCGGATCCTCCGCCCTGGCTAAAAACAATAGTTCATCTATCATCCGAGCGATTCGGCGGCATTCTTCCATATTGGATTCCAACACCAGTCGGTATTCTTCAGGGCTGCGCGTTTTAGACAAGATGACTTCCGCCTCACCCATTAAATTATTCACCGGGGTTCTCAACTCATGAGCCAGGTCGGCTGAAAATTGCGAAAGCCGGTCAAAAGACTGGTCTAGTCTCATCAGCATGGCATCGAAGGCTTTTGCCAACAAGGCAATTTCAGATGGCCAAAGACTGGGATCCAAACGTTCATTTAACTGCTGTACGGTAATTTTTTCGATGGTTTCAGTCACTTGCCGTAAGGGACGCAACCCTCGACGGGTCACCCAAAACCCGGTAAAAGCAGATGCCAATACGCCGAAAAATAATACTGCCGCCAACGTTTTCTGAAAATCCACCAGTAAATTTTCATCTTCCGCCAATTCCAAATAAGCCTGTATCAGCAGTTTATGTTTTACGCCATTCTCTTCGGCAATAGCCCAAGCGCTTGCCAATAAGTAGGCGCGTTGATCCAAGCGAGCTCTGGAAACCGCGATTGCCGCCATATCTTCTCTATCCGCTTTCGGAAAAGAAATATCTTTCGGCAATCGTTCAATGCGCTTGGATTCCAATAAAAAACGGTGATCGGCATCAAAAATCTGCACATAAATATGATGAGGGACGCCCGGATGAATAGAAGATGAGTGGGTAATTTGCGAATGATGGTGCTCAGCATCAATCAGCTCGCGCAAGGTCTGATTCAATTCAGAAGAACCGGCAAAATATTGCCTGAGACGAATAATTTTAGTGGTCAGTAACTTTTGATGCTCTTGCTGTAAATGATTCAACAGCGACCAATACAATAACCCGGAGGCCAATAATAAAACGGCAAACGAAGTGATGGCATATAAGATTGCCAATTTTCCGGCTAATGATAAAGAATAAACCGATTTAATCGCGCTTTTCAAAGGCATAGCCGACGCCGCGTATGGTATGAATTAATTTATTATCAAAAGGATCATCCACTTTAGTGCGCAAGCGTCTGATCGCGACATCCACGACATTGGTATCGCTATCGAAATTCATATCCCAGACCTGCTCGGCAATCACCGTGCGAGAAAACACTTCGCCCGGTCGCCTGGCCATCAGCAGCAATAATTGAAATTCTTTGGGTGTTAAATCAATGCGTATGCCGTCGCGAGTGACACGATGTTTCAGCGCGTCAATTTCCAAACCGGCGCAAACGATATTTTGACTTTCAGTCACCGCAACGCGCCTTAACAAGGTGCGAATGCGCGCCAATAATTCTGAAAATGCGAACGGTTTGACCAAGTAATCATCCGCCCCGGCCTCCAATCCTTTAACGCGATCTTCAACTGAATCGCGCGCGGTCAACAGCAGCACACGGGTTTGAATATTTTTTGAACGCAACACTGATAACACCGACCAACCATCCAATAATGGCAGCATGACATCCAATATCGCTAAATCGTAATCATTTTGCAGTAACAAATTTAAACCATCGATACCGTTTTCGGCCAACTCGACGGCATAGCCGTTTTCCTTCAACCCCTTGGCTAAAAAACTGGCTGTTTTTTTCTCGTCTTCAACAATTAAAATACGCATTTTTCAATTAGTCGCTTTTCCCTAATCCTAATCACATCGGCTGTCGCAGCGGAATACAAAAATAGAAAACGGCGCCATGACTTTGGTTATTAAGCGCCCATATTTTACCATGATGACCTTGGGTCGCCTCATAACAAATCGCCAATCCTCAGTCCTAAATCGGCGCCGCAGACATTCGCTTTGGTTTTGGAACGCTGATTGAATTAATCGAATACCTCTTCCGGATTGTGAATGGTTCACAAATACCATGTACCTCGATTACATCTTGTTTTCGCTAGGCTTTGTAAACTAAGACCAAGTTTTTAACCCAGCCTTCGATTTTGAATTTATGCACAACACAGTATTGAATAAATACCATTGCATAATCAACATTGTGCTATTGAGTACGTTTCGAAAGCTGGGTTAAGAATCTTACTTTTTCAAACAGCCCAGAGGATAACACCATGAAAACTTTAACTACAGCAACCATTATTTTAGCCGCTGCTTTCGCAACTTCTGTTCATGCACAATCTACCGTCAAAAAATCAGTGTTGGTCAATCAATCAGTGAATAAAGCCAATGCGACAATCGCTAAAGGCAAACACAATTTAGCCAGCACCGGTTCGATTAACTTGAAAGACGCCAAAGTGAAAAAATCCGTCATCGTCAATCAATCGGTAAACAAAGGCAATAACACGATGGCCTTCGGTAAGAAAAATATTGCCACGACCGGTTCGGTAGCGGTGCGGGATTCGAAAATTAAAAAATCAGTGGTTGTTAACCAATCCGTTAACAAACGCAATACTACAGTGGCTAAAGGCTATAAAAATACCGCTGCAACCGGTTCTATTACAGTTGAATAAATCAAGACTTCGTTGTTCTGCTCTACTTCCAGCCTGGACGGGGTTTTCCCCGTCCTTTTTTGTGTGGCGTTTGTTTTCAGTCAACAGTTCCAAGCAAACCAGCAAACAATCCCCCCTTTTCCTGATAGTTGTTGAATGCGTCATAACTCGGCGCAGCAGGCGATAACAGAATGGCGCCATTTTCCCGTGTATTTTGCTGTGCTAAAAACACGGCTTGCGATAAGTCTTCCGCTTGATAAACGGATACCGCTTGCTGGTTTCCTGATTCCACATTATTAATGGCCTGCAAAACCCTTTCTCCCGTTTCATAAACGGCGATCACTACCTCTACTGAGGAATGCATAATATATTTCGCCAGAGCCTCAAAATTTTGTTGTCTGTCTTGTCCTCCGATAATCAACGCTATCGGTCTTTGCAAGTGTTCAAGCGCTGCTATGGCGGCAATAGTGGACTCCGGCGTCGTGGAAATGCAGTCGCTGATGTACAAAACCTTATCTTTTTCCCCTAAGATTTGTAATCGATGCGGTAACCCCTTAAATTCGCTCAGATGATTAAGGCAAACACGCCAATCGACATTTAATTGATTTAGAATCGTCAACGCCGCGCAACAATTAATCAGGTTATGTTCACCGAGAATATTTAATTGTCCAAGTTTTATCAAGGCTTGATCCTGATAATAAATCGTCGCCTCTTTAACGTGAAAAGCATCTTTTTGATTAAAATAAAGCGTATTGTCCCGTTTTTCAAAATAGCTTTTTGATCGCTTATCTTTGCCGTTTACAACCGCCAAACATTGTTCATCACTAAACAAGTTCAGCTTATCTCGATAGTAGTTTTCAAATGTTTGATGCCATTGAATATGCTCCGGATACAAATTCAACAATACGGCAATATCCGGGGTATAAACGAGATCGCTGATTTGGTAACTGGATAATTCAATTAACCAAAGATCTATCGCTTGATTTTCTGCCAACAAGTCCAATAATGGCGTGCCGATATTGCCTCCTACCGCCACCGAATAATCGCTTTGCTGAAGCATATGCGCCAACATGGAAACAGTGGTGCTTTTTCCTTTAGTGCCGGTTACAGCAATAATTTGACTACCCTGAACTGCTTCAAACCATAAATTTGTGGCTGAGGTAAACTGTACGCCCTGGTTTTTAGCGATTTCGATTTCAGGTTTGTAAATGGAAATACCGGGCGATTTAATAATCAATTCAAATTTGACCAGTTGATCACTACTGCTGGAACAAACTAATTGAATCGGATCGTATTTCTTTAGGGATTGTTGTTGCTCTTCAGATATGGGCTGGTCGTTAATCAGCGTAATGCATTGTTCCGGCAGTTTTTTCCGCAAGTATTTAAGAGCCGAAAGCCCCTCTTTACCCAATCCCCAGATGGCGATGTTTTTGCCAGACAGACTTTGTAAATTCATTGAGTTTTTGATAGTAAGGTTCCGGTAATTGATGCTCATCCGATAAATGCAGACATTGAGCCAGATCAGGAATGTTTTTCTGCAATAGGGTAGGCGCTATTTCTTTGACAATATAGGACGCTTGCCATTCGGATTGCATCGCAATCGTTTTAAAAGCCGCCTGACACTCACTGAGACTGCCTACGCATTCAAAAGGTTTATGACCGGAAATACCGACTAAGGCCTCGAAACCTTCCAACTGCGATGAATCATCCAACATATTCTTAGAAAAAATACGGGTCAAGGTTGCAGGGCTTAAATACGGAGCCAATGCTAAAAAAACAAAACGGCATTTTGGACAATCTGCGCACCAGCCATGCAAACGCTCCTGTTTATTTAATTTATAAGCGCGATTACAACTGATGAAAATATCGTGATAATGCTCAAAAGTACTGAATAAACTGGTAATCGCCAATTCCGACAATGGCCGCAGCAAAGAAAAATAATGGAAAGTTGATAAGATTGAGCGCTGCACATGCTCAACAAAATCGACTTCAAAGGCCAATGACTTACTGTATTGGTGATTGACTTCAAAACCGTCAATCAGCAAGTTTCCTTCATTTGCGGAGTTTTCATTCGACATCGCCACCGTATCAAAACCATAAAGCACCGCACAAGCTAAGGTAATAAACGATAAAATCCCGGTAATCGGCACATGACCGTTCAAGGCCTTTTGTTCACGATTCAATTGCAATAGATAGGGTGAAATTTTCCGCCTCACATTAACGCCGGGACAACCTATCTCTTCAATCATGCGACTGATTTGTCCGGAATCCCCCAAGGAAAACAACACCATTTCTTCAGAAAAGTGTTTTAAAATTTCAACGGTCACACATGAGTCTTTACCACCGCCAATCGGCACAGCCGTTCGCTGCGGCAAAGGGTAACTCAAAGCCTGCGCCTGTTCTTCATCGTCATAAGGAAAGCGGATTTGATCGCGTAAATCCAAACCGTTTTGATAAGCGAATTCTGCTAATCCGTTAACATAAAATTTATTGAAAAAATCAGCCTCTTCCCGGCTAATCGGCGATGTTTCTATATTTATCTCGGCTGGCGCAGATGCCTTGTAATAACTGACTCCCGCCGCTAAATGCAGATGCTTAAAAATCCGATGTAAGGCTTCTTTTTGTGGTAAAGATAAGGTCTTCGGGGCTTGCCGAAAGCTGATGATTTCGTTAAACGCCTCGCCTTCATCAAAACAATAGCTCAAGGTTAATTGAGCATCATTTTCATCATATTGAAAGGATAAAAATCTAAAAACAGGTTTCTTCATTAAATATTGGACAGTTCCAGGCTGTAAAAGACTCTCATCAAACACAGTTTTTCTTAATTTTATACACTAACAGAGCAGTAATCGCCTATAATGCACGCTTTTTCAGGCAAAATTTTCGGCCTTACATACTGAAATTCACAGCCGGATATTGTAACCGATTTTATGGCGATTAGCCGCTTCACTATGAACACCGTAATATTTGACCTAAACAATCTTGGATTTCATGACTGTTCAAAACACTCAAGCTAACCCAGCGCACCATTATGATTTTGATCCAAGTTACGGCTATAACATTGCTCAATTATTACAAGTAACGCCACCGCACGAACCTCATGATTTTATAGATTTCTGGCAAACACGCTATCAAAAAACATTAGCCCAAGATCCCCTGGCGCAGATATCAGATACCGGACGCAGCCAATCACATTGGAGAATTTTTTCTTTACGCTACACTTCGACCGACCAATTTCCTATTTCCGGTTGGCTGTTAATACCGCAATCAGGCGTTATTAATCGAGGTTTTATTATCGGACATGGTTACGGCGGACGTGAATCGCCCGACTTTCACTTGCCGTTTGATGACGCCGTATTGATGTTTCCCTGCTTCAGAGGTTTATCCCTGAGCCAAAGAGCGCCTATTTCCAATAATCCTTATTGGCATGTGCGTCACGATATTGACAAATTGAATCGTTATATTTTGGGCGGCTGCGTGGAAGATTTATGGATGGCGACCAGTGCTATGTTACAACTGTTTCCCCAACTCCATCACAAACTCGGTTATTTGGGGATTAGTTTTAGCGGCGGCATAGGCGCATTAGCCATGGCTTGTGAAAACCGAATCGCCCGATGCCACTTTAATGTGCCTAGTTTCGGTCATCATCCCCTACGCATGCAATTAGCAACCCTGGGCAGCGCAGATAGCTTACAACAGGCATTTCATCATGAGAAAATGGATTTTATGCAGACATTGAGTTATTACGATGCGGCTATTGCCGCCAAACATATTAAGATGCCTACCCATTGCGCCTGTGCCGTTTTTGACCCGATAGTAGCGCCGCCTGGACAATTCGCCATTTACAACGCCCTGCCGAATAAAAAGCAATTATTTGTGCTGGAGGCAGGACACGCCGACTACCCGAGCAAATTCAAACAGGAAAATGATTTGTTAACTGAATTGAAAAACTTTTTTCTACGCTAATCTCTGCAAGACCCTAAAATCACTATGAATCGCGAATATTACAAATGGTGGAGCCCGAACCTGCAAAGGGATATGGAGACTTTAGTCTTTGGGCATAGTGGAGCCAAAGTGCTAATTTTTCCAACCCGTAGCGGTCGCTTCTACGAATATGAAAACCTCCGCATCGTTGATCGTTTACGCCACAAAATTGATCAAGGGCAATTGCAATTATATTGTTTGGACAGTCTTTACTCGGAAACATTTTATTGCTGGTGGGCGCATCCCAGCGGACGAATCAATAGACAGCAATTGTACGAGAAATATATTATTGATGAAGTTCTGCCGTTCATGCAGAAAAAAAACCCGCACGATTGTGTCATTTCGCATGGATTAAGCTTAGGCGCTTTCCATGCCGCCAACATCGCTTTTCGCCATCCGCACTTATTTAAAAAACTGGTGTGTTTTTCCGGTCGTTACGATTTAACCTTGAATGTAGAATCCTTTGACGATCTATTGGGCGGTTTTTATAACGAAGACATTTATTTCAACACCCCCACCCACTTCTTGCCTAATTTGGAAAACGACCATCAACTCAATGCGCTCAGAGCAATGGATATTGTGTTAGTGATCGGCAAGGAAGACCCTTTTATTGAAAACAATGTGCATTTGAGTCGAATTCTTGCATCCAAAGGCATCCACCATCAATTACATTTCTGGGATCATAGGGCGCATAGCGGCTATTATTGGAGACGCATGGCGCCGATATATGTATAGGTAAGCATAATCCAATGTTCCGATTATAAAAAAACCGGAAAACATTGACTCAGATCAGATTTTAAAAAAATTTTAACGGCATACTATGCGCTCCAAACAAATAAAACAATGTAGGAGTACACAAATATGGCTTTAATGACTTGGACTGCTGAACAATACGGTACTGATGTTGGCTTCGCTGATGACGAGCATAAAGAAATTTTCAATCTGTTAAACAAATTATATGACGATGCAACCGGCGGCGCTGACCGTTCCGTTATCGGCGCATCTTTAGATGCATTGATTGCATACGTTGTAGACCATTTCGCTCATGAAGAAAGAGAAATGGAAGCAGCCGGTTACGCCGGTATTGGTCCTCATAAAGAAGAACACGATAAATTAGTCGCTACTTGCGCTGGTTTACAAACTCAATTCCACGCCGGCGAAGCTGACGTTACTGACGAAGTCGGTCAAATGGTAAAAGGTTGGTTAGACAGTCATATCCCAACTTTTGATCGTGGTTATACTGACGCTTTAAAATAAAAGCGAACTGATTCGAGCAAAAAGTTTTAAAAGCATATGCAAAATGTGCTTAGCTACTAACACAGCAACATTTTAATGATGACGGGTAAAATCAAAAGATTACTTACAAATTTTGAAAACCTGTAATTTATTACCCGCAACAAGAAAATTGAATGCTGTACAAGCTCGTTATAGCCTGCGCTACAACTCCCTCACTGTAGCGCAGGTTGAATAGCGTGTACAAATCACCCTCTTCTTTATTCGGCTGATTCCAGCATCACTTCAATGTATTTATTGCGAGTGAGCAGCTCCCAAGCATTTTCATAACTCATGATATCCTCATGATGCGCCCGCCAATGCGTATCAATACCATCCCAACCATTGCCCGAGAACACATGACCGCATTCCGGACAAACATTTTTATTAAGAATTTTCCAAACTGCATCGCTCACTTCTAGCTGACTGCTGCAATGAATTCTATTTTTGTCGAAATGCTTATAATATCCCCCGACTTGAATGCATGGACACACCCAAAAACCGCCCTTTTCGCTGTCTTCTTGATAGACTTCAGCTTTTGTTTTCATATAACCCCCACTATCATCAGATTGTAAACATTCAATCCCTAAAATTGTTTATTTCAACATAATTTCTGCTGAACAATAATTCCCTTTTAAACAATTTAGACCATCAAAAAGACAATGGGTTACCAACAAAACCACTGCAAAAGCAATGTTTATACTTCAAAAATAATATGATTCGCTCTAATCGTTTTACGGAATGATTCAGGAATGTCATCCCAGATAAATAAATCCACCCGAAATGGTAAATTGCTTTCCTCCAAAGCTTCCCGCAACAAAAAGACTTTTGTAGACAACTCCGGACTGGAAAACACCACCATATCCAAATCAGAATGACTTTTTGCCGTGAATTTAACCCTTGAACCATAAATCCATACAACCGTATCAGGTAAATATTGTCGCAACAAGGAGGAAATTATCTGTTTTTGAGCAGACGTGATATCTATTCTGTTTTCTACCGCCATTCTTCTTTCGAAAGTATAAGATACAAAGCTATTGCATCATTAATGAAACCCTGCATCGCCTGTAGAGCTATTTTAGCTTTTTCTCCACTGTAATCATGTGATGTAGCAATCCTTAGATTTGTCGAATTGTATCATTTATTATCTCATTTTAAGATTCAAGATCGGTGATTTATACAGCCTTCACTGTTTCCAGACTTACAATCAATTCAGTTAATCAGTAAGATCATTCACTCCAGGAATTCGAGAGCGTCTCAGCCTGCTTGAGCACAAGCTCAACGGCTTCTGCCGCTTTGTCGGGCGGATATTTGTAACGCTGCAATGTGCGCCGCACCAGAATCTTCAGCTTGGCACGAACGCTGTCGCGTACTTGCCAGTCGACCGTGGTGGATTTGCGCAGCTTGTCGGTAATCTCAATAGCGATCTTCTTCAGGATCTCATCGCCAAGCTCACGAACCGCGCTTTCGTTATTGGCCAGGGCATCATAAAAGGCGATCTCATCCGGGTTGAGTCCCAGCTCAGCCTCACGCGCCATCTCCGCCTGAAACTCCTTGGCCATCTGGATAAGCTCTTCGATGACCTGTGCCGTCTCTATGGCGCGGTTATTATATTTACGCAAGGTCTCCTGCAATCGCTCAGCGTACTTCTTCTCCTGAACCACGTTGTTGCGGGTCTTGGCCTTGATGTCGTCCTTGAGCAGCTTTTCCAGCAGCTCAACGGCCAGGTTCTGGTGTGGCATCTGCCGGACATCTTCCAGAAACTCATCAGAAAGCAGGCCGATATTGGGTTTATCCAAGCCACACAGACTAAATACATCCGCTACACCTTCGGCAATGACGGCGTTATCCAATATCTGCTTGAGCGCGGAATTCTTCTCTTCCTGAGTGCGCTTCTTATCAATCGAGGTGAATTTGCTGATAGCCGCCTTTACCGCAGAGTAAAAGGCGATCTCTTTGCGCAGGCTCTTGGCTTCATCCAACGTGCTGCATAGTGAATAAGCCTTGCTGGTGGCCAGCACCAAATCGAGAAAACGTTTCTTGCCATCGTCCAATCCCAGCACAATGTTGGCGGCAGGCGCCAACAGCTTGTGTGCATCGGTCTCGAATCCGGAAATATCCAGACCATCCGATTGCGGTGTCTTGGCAAACATCCCTCGAATGGCATCCAGCTTTTCCAAAAGAATCGCGAACGCCTCTTCAGCCCGTAGTGTTGGTTCACCTTTGCCCTTGGAGTCGGTATAGGTCTTAAGTGCTTGTTTTAATTCGTTGGCAATACCGATGTAGTCCACCACCAATCCGCCTGGCTTGTTCTTGAATACCCGATTCACCCGGGCAATGGCCTGCATCAGGTTGTGTCCCTTCATCGGCTTATCGACATACATGGTATGGCAACAAGGGGCGTCAAAACCGGTCAGCCACATATCCCGTACGATCACCAGCTTTAACGGATCGCTTTCATCCTTAAAGCGCTTCTCCAGTCGCTTCTTGGTTTTCTTATTGTAGATATGCGGTTGCAGCAAGGGCTTGTCAGAAGCGGATCCGGTCATCACGATTTTGATCGCGCCTTTCTCTGGGTCGGCGTCGTGCCACTCGGGGCGCAAGGCGACAATCTCATTGTAGAGCTGGGCACAGATATCCCGGCTCATGCCAACTATCATCGCCTTGCCGTCCATGGTGGCGGTACGTGCTTCAAAATGGTCAATCAGGTCAGCGGCGACCTGCTGCAAACGGGGTGTCGCACCCACCAGCTTTTCCAGACGACTCCATTCACCCTTGGTTTTTTCCCGCTGCCCGACGTCTTCTTCATCCTCGACCACCTCATCGACTTGATCAGATAACGCCTCGATCTCCTCGTTGTTCAGCTCCAGCTTGGCCAGGCGGGACTCATAGTAAATGGGTACGGTCGCGCCATCGTCCACGGAATCTTGGATATCGTAGATGGAGACATAACCGCCGAAGACTGCACGGGTGTCTTTATCCTCCTGCGATATGGGCGTGCCGGTAAAGCCGATAAATGAGGCAATCGGCAGCGCATCGCGCATGTGCTTGGCATAGCCAAACTTGTATTGGCCTTCAGCCGTCAGCACCGCTTTCAGGCCATACTGGCTGCGGTGGGCCTCATCGGAGATCACCACGATATTGTGGCGGTCATTGAGTATCGGGTGGTTGCTCTCCTCATCAAGCAGAGCAAACTTTTGCACCGTGGTAAAAATAATGCCGCCAGACTCTCGCTCAGCCAGCAGTTGGCGCAGTGCGTCCCGGTCATTGGCCTGTACCGGCGTCTGTTTCAATAACTCCACGGCATTGCTGAAGGTGGCAAACAACTGTCCATCCAGATCATTACGATCCGTCACCACAATCAAGGTTGGGTTGTTCATCGCCGGGTGCTGTAACAGCTTCCCGGCATAGCAGCACATGGAGATGCTCTTGCCGGAGCCCTGGGTATGCCAGACCACACCGGCCTTTTTGCTGCCAGGTGCCACCTCATCGGCATAGGTCGCCCGCGGCTCGTTTACACCTGGGGCGACCCTTTCAATCTCTTGTGCGGCAATCACAGTCGCCTTGACCGCCTCGCGCACTGCATGGAACTGATGGTAACCTGCGATTTTCTTAATGATCTGCTCACCGCCTGCCTTTCCGGCAGACAGGTCGGTTTCAAACAGCACAAAATAACGGATGTAATCCAGAAACAGTTCCCGGTCAAAGAAACCGCGCACCAGCGTTTCCAGTTGCCACTCCAGCAGCGGTTTGTCATCCTCATGCTTGATGGTGCGCCAGGGCATGAAGCGCTCCTGGCTGGCGGTGAGCGAGCCGACACGGGCGGTATAGCCATCACTGACCACCAGCGCCTCATTGAAGATAAACAGGTCGCTGATCTCATCCTTATAGGTCTGCAACTGATTGAAGGCATCCCAGATGTCGGCGTTCTCGTCACTGGGGCTCTTTAGCTCCAGTACCGCAAAGGGCAGACCGTTGATAAAACAGATCACATCAGGGCGGCGCGGTTGCTTGGCGCCGCTGACGGTGAACTGATTGATGGCGACAAAGCGGTTATGGGTCAGCTGATCAAAATCGACCAGGAAGGCATGGTCGTTGTGAACCTCGTCATGCTTTTCACCATCAGCTCTAGGCAGTTTGTACTCGACAGGCACGCCTTCCAGCAGCAGGCGATGAAAGGCCCGATTGTTGGTGACCAGATCCAGGCTTTCAGCCTGGGAGAGCTTGGAGACCACTTGATCGAAGCACTCATGCGGCAGGTGCGGGTTGATAAGGGTAAACGCCACTTCCAGATCGTGCTTTAGCATCACCTGGGCGTAGTCATCACGCTGAGGGTCTTTGCCACCTGCCTTGCCGTCAGGCAGGTCTGGTGCAATGTCAGGTCCGTACAGCACATCCCAGCCGCCTTCACGGAACCAGTCCAGACAGAGGTTTTCGAGTTTTTCTTCGTTCATTATCAAATAGTTACTGTAATTTCCCTTAATTCAACCGCAAATTTCGTTATGTACAATGGCAAATAGTTTGTTAAACTGGACACAGTTCTCTACCAGTGGTAGCAGAATCCATAAAGGTCTGACCGCTGAACCCGCCTGGCGAATCAGCGGTTTTTTTATGCCTACAGCTCACGCTTGCCATAATGGATTAGTCCGAATCTTTCTAATTGAATTTCCTGTTGCCACGAAAGCCGTAACAAAGTCTGCCCTAGAACCTCTGATTCGGATAATCACCACATAGCTGTTTACGACCAACGCGACGCGCCGATCTCTTGCCGGACGTTTTTTCTGGTTATCCCACCCTTCACGCAGTTCTGCATTGGCATCCTGAAGAACGGCCTTAATCCAATCAATTCTTTCCGCCCGTCGGGGTGAAAAAGTATCATCTTTGGTATTAACCGATTCAAAAAAGCAGTGATCGAACATACCTTTGCGGAACCGCACCTGAATCCCGTCAAAGGTTTCTATCGGCCCACGACAATAGACCTGCTCAAAGTGCTGTCGATATTCCAGTTCAGTTGGGTACTGAACCAAGGGTGGTGAAGTCATTTACCACCCTCCGTTCAAATCAATATTAAAAACGTTAAACTTTTGCTCACCGCGATAGGTCAGCGCTATCTGTCGCCCCAGAGCTTGTTCCATATGCGAAACCAGCTCCCATTTGGCGCTTCCCGCCTTGAGATTATTGTTTAACTTGGCCGCGGCAATGCCCGTCAATACATCGGCTGTTTGAATCAAAACCGACTCTTTCGAGCGAATCGCCTGCACATTGATAATTTCAGACGAGAGATTGGCATTGGCCAGACAACGCTGTAACTCAGATAAACGCGTTCCTACTCGGTTGCTTTTAAAATCACAAAATACCGCATACTCATTAAAATCCAGAATCCAGTGGTGCAACATCTGGTAGTAAAACTTGTAGAACCCCAGCTCTTGATCATTGCCATGAAAACGCAGCAGATTCACTTGGCTGTGATCTACGGCAATACATCGGAAACGCAAATCATCTCTCATCGCCACAAACCAATCGACCAGCTCACGGTAATAATCAATACGCGAAGGGGAAACCTTCTGCCATTTAAACTCCCCACCGATCTTGTACTTATTGCGCAGTGCGTGTATATCGGTTTTCATCCTGTCCCGATGTTCAGATGGCAACCACAACCCACCAATAACCATATAACGGGCTTGAGGATGCAGTGAACATAACAGGTCAGGACGGCTTTCATCACAATAGACCTCAAATTTCATTCATATGCCTCCAGGTAGGCGTTACCGCAATGTCGGGTCCGTACCAAATATCCCAGCCGCCTTCGCGGAACCAGTCCAGGCAGAGTTTTTCGAGTTCTTCTTCAGTCATCGCCCGATTCCTTTTTATTCAACAGTTTTTTAACTTCACGGTCGAAGTCAGATTCGATCTTTTGCTGCTTGTTGAACTTCTCATACTCCGCAAAGGCTTTCTGCTCCGCCTGTTTTCGGGATACCTGACCATAACCTTCAAGAATTTCATATTCGTTGAATGCGAGAAACTTGTTCACACTCACGGCAAACCCTTCCATGGTGAAGGTATTTCGGCGCTCGATAATGCCCTCGATGTAATCGAAAAAAGCGGACACCGTACGCTCCAGTTTCTTTATCTCTGTTTCGTTCAGATAGTTTTTGCCAACCACCGTGTCAGATTTCAACACACGGCCTTGTGGCGCGTTTTTGTAGGTGCTCATGCCCATCAGAGGTTTATCGGCATCCGCTTTCTGATAGATGAGTTCACTGGATGTCTGCCCGGTAATGGCGTAGTGGAATTTGTCCTGTACATGGGCGTAGAAATTCCGCGTGGTTGTCGACTTCGGATCGTAATCGATACTGCATTCGGCAAAGATATCGGTGATCTGCTGGTAGATACGCCGCTCGCTGGCACGGATGGAGCGCACCCGCTCCAACAGCTCCTTGAAGTAATCTTTGCCAAAGAAGCGCCCGTTTTTCAGCCGCTCATCATCCATGGCGAAACCCTTAATGATGTACTCCTTGATTAGCGCTGTTGCCCAGATGCGAAACTGGGTGGCCTGAGAAGAGTTGACCCGATAGCCCACCGAGATCACCGCATCGAGGTTGTAGTATTTCACTTTCTGGGTTTGTGTTTTCCCGGCAATTGCCCCGTGTTCAGTGGTATGTTCCAAAATGGAACACACCACATCTTCTTGTAACTCATTGCTATCAAAAATATTTTTAAGGTGCTTGGTAATGGCTGGGCGTTGTACGCCAAACAGCTCAGCCATGCGCTCCTGTGTAAGCCAAATGGTCTCATTGCTGAGTAATACCTCAACCTTTATCGCACCATTGGGGGCAGTGTAGAACAGGAATTCGGTGGTTTGGTCTTGCAGGCTTATATTCGGCATGATGTTAATTCCCAAGCGCGTTTCTCTCGTTCCCACGCTCCCGCGTGGGAATGCATACGAACTACCATCTGATCTGTACCTCCAACAACCCTGGAACCCCAACATAATCTCTTGCACTGGAATAGCGCCAATGTTCAGGTTCATCCACATATCCTCGTTTAACCGGGTTGTGGTGGATATATTCAATTTTCTGCCTCATCATCACTTCGCTTTGAATCAGTTCTGGATGAACGCCCTCCTGCCAGAACTGATATTGCCGGTCACCTTTATGAGCTTTCTTATAAAACGCCAATTGATCCAAAATGCTTTTAACCCTTTTTTCCTGTAAGTAGGCGAGCAATGCTCTGGAAGTATAGGATTTAAAGCGAGCAATATCTTTGTCCAGTTGATGGCTTTGGGCGATTAAGTGTAGATGGTTTTCAAGAATCACATAGGCATAAACTTTCAGGCCTTCATTCATTAAGTGGCGCAGGGAATCGAATAGAATCCCTGTAGTTTCAGGGCGAGTAAAAACAGGTATCCAGTGCAAGACCGTTAGCGTCATGAAATGAGGCTGATCAACCTGGGTAAATTTGTAGCGACTTCTACCCATTAGCCATGCCCCATATCGCCGTATTGCACTGGCCTTGTTTTGCCCTGTTTGCCTTGCTCATGCGTGGAAACCGTTGGTTGCTGTGGGTTAGGTATGCATTCCCACGCGGGAGCGTGGGAACGAGGAACGGTGAACTGATTGAAGGCGACAAAACGATTATTGGTTAACTGATCAAAATCGACCAGAAAGGCATGGTCGTTGTGTACCTCGTCATGCTTTTCTCCATCAGCTCTTCTGGGCAGTTTGTACTCGACAGGCACGCCTTCCAGCAGCAAGCGATGAAAGGCCCGGTTGTTGGTCACCAGATCCAGGCTTTCCGACTGCGAGAGCTTGGAGACCACCTGATCGAAGCATTCATGCGGCAGATGCGGGTTGATATGGGTGAACGCTACTTCCAGATCGTGCTTTAGCATCACCTGGGCGTAGTCATCACGCTGAGGGTCCGTGCCATCCGGTGCAATATCAGGACCGTACAGCACATCCCAACCGCCTTCACGGAACCAGTCTAGACAGAGGTTTTCGAGTTCTTCTTCGTTCATTCTTTATTCATCCGCCTGTTGGGTGCTTCGTACATGCTCGGTTAACAGGTCGTTGCAGTGCAAAGAAGAGCCTGCGATATCCGGGTACAGGTTGGCATAGTGGATATTCATCCGCTTAAGCGCATTAATGCAGCGCAAGCGATCCTGTTCATCTTCCATGGGGATATGAATCTTGAAGATGTACTCCTTCAACACCTCGGCATCATCGATGTTGATATCGTTCTCACCCAGCGCATTGAGAATTTGCAGTTCCAGACTGGTCTGGCCACTGGGTGAAAGCGTGAACAGGCCATCCTGACTGATTAGCCGGTCATGGTCGCTGCTGAGCGGATTGACAAAGATATCGGTGGTGAGGAACTCTTCTAACTTGGACTTGTTGATATAGAACAGTGCGCGGCTGTAGTTCTTCGGGCTTTCATCTTTCGGGTCGGGTTCATTGAAAGCAAAGAACATTGCCACAAAAGGTGAGCGCGACCAGTCAAGCAGTGGCGTCCATAAGCCGTAGTGCTGCCCGAGGGACCAGACATCTTCATCGTTCGGCATCTGGGCAACCGGTATTTTGGTTCGGCCCCGGATGGAATACTTGAAGCTCTCCAGGTGCTTTTGCGCCCAATCATCCTCGTAGATGCCTGTACCCGATAGCCGGGCTATGCTGGGGGTGAGCCCCCAGTGAGAGTGGCGCTGACCTCTGAACAAGACCTGGTCGGTATGTTCAAACAAGGCATCCTCGTTGATAATCTCCACCAGATGCGACCAGCTCTTGACCCGCGTGGAGGGAATATTGCCATCCACGTTGTCGCCATTGATTGCGAAATTGCGCCAGAGCGGGGAATTGAGGTGGTATTTTCTCCGCATACTAAGCCACTTCCGTGTTTGTTATGGGCAGATCTCCGGATAGGAGTTTGGGGAGTAGTGTGTCTCTAAGCGAGCTTAACCTTCTGCTCAGACCTGAAAGATTCCTTTTTTCTGAAATAAACGGATATATTATTTTCTTCCAAGCCATCAGTACGGGATCATCAGGAACTACTACCTGAATATCACCTATATTGGTTAGGCTCGCGTTAGCCTGAACACCTTGAACTACTTTTGATGCAATTTCTTCCTGAACTCGTTTGCTCTTCAAGGTTAAGAAACACAATTCTAGAAAGTTTTCTTTATCAGACAGCCTGACAAAAGCAACCGCCTGGTTAGTATTGGAATTATCTAGATCATCATCAACAATGGAAACTCGCCCAATCGTCCCTGCAATCGAAAATAGCAAATCATCAGTAGTTAAAATTGATCTCTTTAATGCCTTCTCATGTATAGATGAAGGGATATTCTCAAGGCCACCCCGATTTATTTCCCCATCATCTGATATGTCCTTTACTTTTATAAAGGGTATCATTGATGGATCCGTCGCGTTTGCTATATCTGGCTTACGTGGTGTAGTGCCTTTGCTGATTTTTTCTGAAAGACTCTTTAATTTAGAAATACCCCACCCCTCCGGTATCTCCCCCAACTCCGACTCTTCCATCGCCGAGGGAAACAGTGCGGCGGTTTGGGCCAGTTCAGCGTAGGCGTCGGGTTGCTCGGCTTGCAGCTGCTTGAGGGCGGCTTCGTCTTTGGCGGAGATCACCGACATGGCGGCAAGCTCGGCCTGTTCGGCTGTGCCGCCTGCTTCCAGTACCGCCATCTTGGCCTTGACCGGTTCAAAATCCACAAACCAACTTTTGAAAATGGCCTGGGCGATTTGTTCGAGGGTTTGGTTGGTTTGGTTATTGAGTTCGATCTTGTCATCCAAGCGTTTCAAGACTCGCGCGATAGTTTCTTGCTCTCTCCGAGGAGGAACAAGCAAATTCAACCGACTAATCATCTCGTTATTTAAGCTGGCCCTCGTAGACATTAGCGTAGAAAAAGCCATCATCTCTTTTCGAAAGGAGGGGCTTCTTAGATAATATCCAACATATTCAGGTAAAAGGTCAGTCCCACTTTTAGGCCTTAGACGCTTTGTAAATCCATTAAAAGTAGCTTGTTCATAATTCTTTAAGGCCACGCAACTCATACCCAGCTCATGAATTGTTTCACTGGTTCGCGTAAGGAATACATCTCCTCTTTTTATTGAACAGGACTCCCTTTCCCGCTCATTTGTCTGGACAAGTTCCGTTAACTTATCCGGGACGAAGAAATTATAAAAAACATCTTTAAACGACAGAAAGGGAAAGCCTGTTCCAAAGTCCTTTGCAGGCTTCGACAAGCCAGACCGGATGTCATAGAGTTCCGCCAGAGAAATCAGAGGCCAATCAACACTCATAGCCAATCCCTGCCAAATTCTTTCTAATCTCACCTTCTAGTCGGTCCGATTCTTCAAACTGCGCTTTTAGCTGTGCGGTAAGGCGTGTCATCTTTTCGGCAAATGGCTCGCTGTCTTCTTCTTGATCCGCTGCGCCCACATAGCGCCCGGGCGTCAGCACGAAGTCGTGTTTTTTAATGTCATCGAGCGATGCTGAATAACAAAATCCCTTTTCGTCTTCGTAGTTGTCATCCTGTTGCCAAGCGTGGAAGGTGTCGGCAATTTTAGCGATGTCTTCCTGGGTAAAATCACGCAGTACCCGGTCTTTCATGTAGCCGAGATTGCGGGCATCGATGAACAGAGTTTTGCCGCGCCGGTCGCTCTTCTGGTTCCCATGCTCTGCGTGGGAACCCATACTGTCGTCTCCGGTTGCTTCGGTCTGCATTCCCACGCGGGAGCGTGGGAACGAGGTGGCGGCAGACTTGTCCTTGGTCAGGAACCAGATGCAGGCGGGTATCTGGGTGTTGGTGAACAGTTGTCCGGGCAGCGCCACCATGCACTCGACCAGATCGTTCTCTATCAGCGCCTTGCGGATCTCGCCCTCGTTATTGGTGTTAGAGCTCATTGAGCCGTTGGCGAGCAGCAGCGCCATAGAACCCTGGTCGTTGAGGTGGTGCAGCATGTGCTGTATCCAGCCGAAGTTGGCGTTGCCCTGGGGTGGTGTGCCGTACTTCCAGCGTACGTCGCCTTCCAGCTTGGCGTGCCACCAGTCCTTGATGTTAAACGGCGGATTGGCCATGACGTAGTCGGCGCGCAAGTCCGGATGCTGGTCTTCCAGGAAGCTGTCGGCGTTTTTCTTGCCGAAGTTGAAGTCGATGCCCCGGATGGCCATGTTCATCGCGGCAAGCTTCCAGGTGGTGGGGTTGCTCTCTTGGCCGTAAACGGAGATGTGCTTTTTCTGCTCGCTGGCCTTGTAGTGCTTCTCACCGGCATGGTTCTCGATGAATTTGTCATTGGAGACAAAGAAGCCACCGGCGCCCATCGCCGGGTCATAGACGCGGCCGTTGTAGGGGGCGAGCATTTCGATAATCAGGGTAACGATGCTTTTAGGGGTGTAATACTGACCGCCCTGTTTGCCTTCCGCCAGGGCGAACTGGCCAAGAAAGTATTCGTAGACATGGCCAAGTATGTCTTTGCTGTGCAGGTCCAGCTGTTCACCGTTGTATTCTGGCTTGCTAAAGCTGGTGTCGGAGAACTTGTTGATCAGTTCCGAGAGATTGTGATTATCGACCTGATACTGGCTTACACGGGGCAGGATGCCTTTAAGTTTGGGGTTGACCAGTTTGCCTACCTGGTCGGCAGACAGGTCGTCAATCTTGAAGTTTTCGATCTGCTCTAGCGCCTGGTCGATGAGCCATGAGATAGAGCGCAGTTTAATGTCGCTCCCTTTTTCGTCCTGCCAGATAACCGAACCGATGGGCAGCGCTGCGGCTTGCTTTAAGGTGTTCCAGCGGGAGCGGACCGGTACCCAGAATACGTTTTTCTCCTGGTAATACTCGTGCAGCTCCAGCTCAGAATTGATGGCTTCTTCGTACTCATCGTCGCTGTCGTAATCATCACGCGGCATGTAGTAGATGTTTTCGTCGCTGTCATCTTCGGTGAACAAGTGGCGCAGCTCGTCTTGCCTTTCTTCAAAGGCGTCAGAAACGTATTTCAGGAAAATTAAACCGAGTACGACGTGCTTATAGTTGGCTGCATCCAGGTTGTTGCGCAGCCTATCGGCCGCCTTCCAGAGCTTGTCATCAAGGGCTTTTAGGAATTCTTGTTCAGCTGTTTTCATTCTTACTTTCTCATGGGTTTAACCGTTATTTATCTTGTCTTTTTTTCTAACAATGGTCGCCAGTAGTCACAGCGGTTTTATAGCTAAAAGCATCCAGATAATCGGCCCAGGATTGCATTATTTTTCTGCGTTCTTCTAAATATTGCGCTCGGTTATAAGCAGCTCGAACCTGATCGCGTGGCGCATGTGCTAATTGCCGCTCAATTGCATCAGAACTCCAACCTTGTTCATTAAAAGCTGACTGAACAACAAAGGTTCCTGCTTGGCTTTTTTCCTGAATTCAGATGGATCAACGCCATTTGCAATTTGCTCTCTTGCTTCTTCCGCCTTGCGCCTTGCATTTTCAAGCGTTGTGTTTGGATAAGGGCCAAAAGCAATTTTTTTACGTTTATCATCAAATGAATAAACAAAGCGCCATAACTTGGAACCACCTTTCGAAACAAAAAGGTAAAGACCACCGCCATCATTGATTGAGATTTATAGCCATTTTGTTACCCTCACTGTTACCTTATTAAATTAATCATAAAGAAGGCATCAAAAAAATTAACATTTTTAACTGGATTTAGCTACATTTAATTGGATTTCGCTGGACAATAAAAAACCCGCTAAGCCATAAGACTTGCGGGTTTCTACATTATTTCGGATTTCTCCGAAACTTAATTTGGTGCCGATGGCCGGACTTGAACCGGCACGACCGAAGTCACCACCCCCTCAAGATGGCGTGTCTACCAATTTCACCACATCGGCTGCATACAAATTATTCGCTTACAATTGCTTTTTCCAGCTCTTCAGAGCCTTTTTGCGCTTCATCAACGACTGTTCTGGTAATATCCGCGATTTTTCCCGCTGCAGTTTCAGAAAATTCTACCGCTTGATCTGCTCCAGTGCGGACAACATCGTTGACCTGCTCAACTGTTTCTTCAGTCAAAACCTGCGCCTGTTCAGCAACGCCTGTTACTGCATCATTAACTTCTTGCGCCATTGCCGGAACAGAGGGCATTGCGCTCTCGCTACCAGTCATGTTATCAACTAAAGGCACATCCGATTTAATATTAATGGTTTCCGGCTCATCCATTAAATCAGTCGGGCTATTTTGATAACCGACTAAAATGGCTAAAGTCAAACTGGTCACGAAAAAAAACGATGCTAGAATCGCTGTAGTCCGCGACAAAAACGAAGCAGCGCCTTGAGCGCCGAAAACCGAACCTGATGCCCCGCTGCCGAAAGCAGCCCCGGCGTCAGCACCTTTTCCTTGTTGCATTAAAACCAGACCGATAACGCTTAAGCCTAACAGTACATGGAAAACAATAACGACTTGATACATATATTTAAACCAATAATTATGATGCTGAGCGATAAATGCCCAGAAAAGATTCTGCTTTTAAGGAAGCGCCGCCGATTAAGCCGCCGTCAATGTCCGGCTGAGCCAACAAACCTTTAGCATTCTCAGGCTTCATGCTGCCGCCATATAAGATTTGCAGATTTTCAGCGACTTCTTGATTTTTTTCAGCCAAACGATCACGGATGTATTTATGAACTTCTTGCGCTTGTTCGTCAGTTGCGGTTTTGCCCGTACCAATCGCCCAAACAGGCTCATAGGCAATCACAGAGTTTGCCAGAGCTTCAATTCCGGCGGCTTCTATAACCGCTTCCATTTGTCTATCACAAACAGAGAAGGTTTGTCCTTGTTCACGCTCTTCCAAAGTTTCGCCTATACATAAAACCGGAGTAACGCCTTCTTTTTGCGCTTGACAAAATCTGGCTGCAACAGATTGATCACTATCGCCGTAGTAGCTTCTTCTTTCCGAGTGACCCACCAAAGCATAACTGCAACCGCTGTCTTTTAACATCGCCGCAGATACTTCGCCTGTATAAGCGCCTTTTTCCTGATCCGCAACATTTTGAGCGCCTAAGGCAACCGGCGTTGACTCTACTATGCTGCGCACATCTGATAAATAAACAAACGGCACACAAACAGCGATGCCTTGATCGCCCGGCTCTAATCCATCAACAATGGCTTGCGCCAATGCTTGAGATTCAGCACGCGAACCATTCATTTTCCAATTCCCCATGATTAAGGTTTGTCGCATTGTTTACTCCAGACAAAAAATAAAGCTCTCTATAATAGCTTTTATGTAATTAAAATTCAAGCAACGATTGCCTTCTTAACTTCATCCGCCAACTCATTAGCTGAGCTAGTCACTTGATCCTGATCTTCGCCTTCCACCATCACCCTTATCAACGGCTCGGTGCCGGATGCGCGCAATAATACCCGCCCCCTGTCGCCCAATTTTGCTTCAACAGCCGCTACTGCAGTTTTAACGCCTTCCAGCTCATCCAAATTCACTTTGCTTTCGGTTCTGACATTAACTAAAACCTGAGGGTATTTAGCCATCCCCGACTTCAACTCATGTAATGATTTTCCGGATATATGCATTTCCGCCAAAACCTGCAAAGCCGCAACAATACCATCGCCGGTTGTGGTTCTATCAAGACAAATTATATGCCCCGAACCCTCGCCGCCTAGAACACCTTGCTCTGAGGTCAATAATTCCATGACATAACGATCACCGACCTTGGCCCTTAACAACTCAATGTTTTCTCTTTTTAAGGCGTGTTCCATGCCTAAATTAGACATTAAAGTGCCCACTACCGGTCCGCTTAAAGCGGACGATTTTTGACGAGACATAGCGATGATGTATATCAACTCATCGCCATCAACGACTTCGCCCTTGTGATCAACCATAATCACTCTGTCGCCGTCGCCATCCAAGGCAACACCCAAATCCGCCTGGCATTGCAACACTTTTTCCGCCAAATACTGCGGTTTGGTGGCGCCGCAGTTTTCATTAATATTTAGTCCGTCCGGCTCATCGCCCATTGCTATCACTTCTGCGCCGATTTCGGCAAAAACATGCGGCGCAATGTGATAAGTCGCCCCGTGCGCGGAGTCGACGACAACCTTCAAGCCTTTAAAATCTAAACGCGTCGGTATCGTACTTTTACAGAATTCAATATAACGTCCATCTGCATCGCCGATTCGCTTCACCTTACCCAAAGTAGAGGATTCCACGGTTGTCATCGGCATATCCAAATATTCTTCGATATGATGTTCAACATCATCGGGCAATTTCATGCCGTCTACCGAAAAGAATTTAATACCGTTGTCGTAATAAGGGTTATGCGAAGCGCTGATCACAATCCCGGCTTTAGCTCTCAAAGTTCGCGCCAAATAAGCTATACCAGGTGTCGGCATCGGTCCCAACATGCGCGTATCCACGCCTGCGGCAGACAACCCCGCCTCAAGGGCGGATTCAAACATATAACCGGAAATACGCGTATCTTTTCCGACCAAAACGAATCCGTCGCCATCTTCGGCAAAAACTTTGCCTGCGGCCCAACCTAATTTAAGCAAAAAGTCCGCAGTAATGGGATATTCGCCGACTTTGCCTCTAATGCCATCCGTTCCAAAATACTTTTTTGCCATTACAAATCCTCCTTCAAAACAATATCTGAAAACCGCTATGCATCCAAATCCAGGGCTAAATATCAAACGATTTTCTTTTTATTCCTTCAATTATAAAAAGCCAAAAAAAAGGAGAGACCAAAAGCCTCTCCTTTTTAAATCTAACACGCCATTAATTCATTTCCGTGACATCTCCGCCAATGGGCGCATCTTTTCCGCCCGCCCGGCTTTGATCGTTATTCCTTTTATCATTGGACGGCGGCGTATCATCCCAACCTTGCGGCTCCCTAACCGCTTTACGCCCCATCAGGTCATCAATTTGATATCTATCAATGGTTTCGTATTTCATCAAGGCTTCCGCCATAGCGTGCAAAATATCCGCATTCTCCTCAAGAATATTCTTGGCTCGATCATAATTGCGGTCGATGATATGTCGAATTTCTTCATCAATAGAATGCGAAGTTTCATCGGCAACGGTTTTATGCTGAGTCACTGAATGACCTAAAAACACTTCGCCTTCTTCCTCACTATAAGCTAATGGTCCTAAACGCTGAGAAAGACCCCATTTGGTGACCATATTGCGGGCTATTTCAGTCGCTCTTTCAATATCGTTGGAAGCGCCGGTGGAAACTTCCTCCCAACCGAAAATTTGCTCTTCGGCAAGCCGACCGCCGTATAAACTGGAAATCATACTGTCCAATTTACGTTTGCTGGCGCTATATTGATCGGACTCCGGTAAAAACATAGTCACCCCTAATGCGCGACCTCGCGGCATAATGCTGACTTTATAGACCGGGTCATGATCAGGTACTAAACGCCCTACAATCGCGTGACCCGCCTCGTGATAAGCGGTCATTTTCTTTTCTTTAAGCCCCATCACCATCGACCGCCTTTCAGCGCCCATAATCAGCTTATCTTTAGCTTTTTCCAAATCAACCATGCCGACCAAACGCTTATTAAGCCGCGCCGCAAATAAAGCCGCTTCATTAACCAAATTGGCCAAATCGGCGCCGGAAAAACCCGGCGTGCCCTGTGCGATATATTTGACTTCAACATCGTCGGCAGCCGGTACTTTGCGCATATGCACATCCAATATTTGTTCTCGGCCTTTAACATCCGGCAAACCGACTGTCACTTGACGATCAAATCTACCGGGACGCAATAAGGCTTTATCTAATACATCGGCGCGGTTAGTCGCCGCAATAACAATAATCCCTTCATGACCTTCGAAACCATCCATTTCCACCAATAATTGGTTTAAGGTTTGTTCGCGCTCGTCGTTGCCGCCGCCTAAACCAGCGCCGCGCGAACGACCCACCGCATCAATCTCATCAATAAAAATAATACACGGCGCATGTCTTCGCGCCTGTTCAAACATGTCTCTTACCCGCGAAGCGCCCACGCCGACAAACATTTCAACAAAATCCGAACCGGAAATCGTGAAAAAAGGCACTTTAGCCTCGCCGGCAATAGCTCTCGCCAGCAAGGTTTTACCTGTACCCGGAGGCCCCACCATTAATGCGCCTCTAGGCACTTTTCCACCCAGACGCTGATATTTTGCCGGATCTTTCAAGAAGTCGACCATTTCTTCGACTTCATCTTTGGCCTCATCACAGCCCGCCACATCGCTAAAGGTCACTTTGTTTTGGTCTTGCTCCAACATTCTGGCTTTGCTTTTACCAAAGCCCATCGCGCCGCCGCGACCTCCGCCGCCGCCTTGCATTTGCCGCATGAAAAAAATCCATACTGCAATCAACAATAATATCGGCCCGAATGACACGAAAACCTGCATCAACATAGAAGGCTCTTCAGGCGGTTTAGCTTGAACTTCCACCCCGTTTTGCAACAGGTCATCAACTAAATGAGGATCATTCGGCGCATAAGAATTAAATGCTTCGCCGGTTTGCATTTGTCCTTTGATGGCGTTTTCATCAATAATTACCTTGCTCACCTGCCCGGCTTTTACCGCATCGATAAATTGAGAATAGGTAATAGTCGTTTCGTTACCGCCGCTACGCCCTCCAAAATTATTAAATACAGATAACAATACGACTGCAATAATTATCCAAAGAATTAGGTTTTTTAAAATATCGCTCAATTTACACGCTCCACACAGAACAGTATTTCTATGAAAAATGCAGTTGTACAAGGAAGGCCACAACAGAACGCTGCAATATAAAAATACACGCCCTATTAAAGCAATACAACTCCTTTTGCCTCAAAACACAGTGAGTCTTAACCCATTATAGACAGCTTGAAAGCAATCTGTGAATTGATTGTTATGTTTAATGATATTGGGGTAGCGGCTTATTTTTTAAACCCTTTCGCCAATATATATACTTCTTTGCTGCGCGCTCTGGAGGATTTCGGCTTTCTAATCGCCACCGATTGAAAATCCTTTTTTACTTGCTGATGGTATTCATCAAATCCGCTACCCTGAAACATTTTGATCAAAAACGTTCCGCCGGGGCGAAGCGCCTGATGAGCTGTGTCCAACGCCAACTCCCCCAAATAAATAGCTCTCGGCATATCCAAGGCTTTATTACCGCTGATATTCGGGGCCATATCCGATAACAGCAAATGCGCATCTTCGCCGTTCAAGACCGCCATTAATTGATCCAGAACTGCCTGTTCCCGAAAGTCGCCCTGAATAAAATCGACGCCTTCGATAGGTTCAATATCCAATAAGTCGAGACCAATAACTTTATGTTTTTTGCCGACAATTTTTCTAACATATTCAGACCAACCGCCGGGTGCTGCGCCTAAATCAATGACATTCATATCCGGACGAATAATTTTGTCTTTTTCCTGAATCTCTTGTAATTTAAAGACCGCCCGCGACCGATAACCCAGCGCTTGCGCTTTCTTGACATATTCATCTTGAACATGTTCCTGCATCCATTGATTACTGCTTTTTGTTCTCGCCATAAGAGGTAGTGTAAAATGTCCTGGTTCAGTAAAATTTGCTGATTAAGGAACGAGAATGAAATAACATCCGCAACTGGCGCAGGATTTCTGTTCATATTCAAGGCGCGGAAACAGGCGCATAGCAAGCTATGTAACTGTTTCCGCAACGCCGGAGATGGACAGAAAGACCAGTCAGTTTCGGATGTTATAAAATTCACGTTCCTAACCAATAATTTAATGACTATGCTGCAAATTAAAGCCTTGCAGCCAAATTGATAAGGACCCAGATTGAACGCCCTCGAGAAAAAGAAATTAAAGTCGCTTGCCCATCCATTAAAAGCGGTCGTTTACGTCGGCCAGGCCGGAGTCACAGACGCCGTATTAAATGAAGTTAACATTGCTCTGGATGCGCATGAATTGATCAAAATTAAAATACGCGCGGATCGCGATGAACGTAAAATTTACGCCGAATATATTTGCCGGGAAACTCAAGCGGAGCTGATTCAATCGATTGGGCAAATCATAATTGTATATCGCAAAAACGTCAAAAAGAAAGCTAAAAAATCTTAACTTTCTGATTCAAACCCTACTTTGCCGACTTTTTTCATAGACTAAGTAGGGTTTAATTTTAGGCTTTATATGTATTCAATTGATAGAATTTCGTACTCTTTATTGCCGCCCGGCGCTTTAACCTCGACAACATCTTCAACTTCTTTGCCGATCAAGGCGCGCGCAATAGGCGAACCGACTGAAATACGGCCTTCTTTAATATTCGCCTCATCTTCGCCGACAATTTGGTAGGTCACGACATTTTCAGAATCCAAATCTTCAATTTCAACCGTTGCCCCAAAAACCACCTTACCGTTGGCGTCCATTTGCTTCACATCAATAATATTCGCATTCGATAATTTACCTTCAATTTCCGCGATTCGACCCTCAGCAAAACTTTGTTGTTCCCGCGCCGCATGATATTCTGCGTTCTCTTTTAAATCGCCATGCTCGCGCGCTTCCGCAATCGCGGCAATGATTCTGGGGCGCACCACAGTTTTCAGTTCTTCCAATTCCTCACGCAATTTATTTGCGCCATTAACGGTTAGAGGGACTTTATTCATTTACTACTCCTAATCCATTTCTATTCTGTCTAAACATTAACCTCACCTTGCCATCGTAGCGCCATGCGACTACAACTTATCAATGGCGAAGCAGGGTTAATTCAAATCAATTAAAGGTTTCGTGCAAGTCATGCAAGCAGTTAACATCGCCCGCATCTAACTCGCCCAGGGCGTAACAGGCTGCTTTTGCGCCCGCCATGGTAGTGTAATAGGTTACCCGGTGCTGCAAAGCTTCGCGGCGCATTGTGAAGGAATCGGTGATCGATTTAATGCCTTCCGTGGTATTCACAATCATTTGAATCTGATCATTTTTAATCATATCCACCGTATTCGGCCGCCCTTCATTAACCTTATAAACAGCTTCACAGGCAATTCCGGCTTCTTTCAACACTTTTTCCGTACCTCGGGTCGCCACGATTTGATAATTTTTATCAATCAACATTTGCGCTAATTCCGCAGCTTTAGGTTTATCTCGATTACGAATACTCATCAAGACTTTACCGCCCTGACTCAAATCAATTCCAGCCGCCCGCTGTGATTTAGCAAACGCTTCGCCAAAGGTTTTACCCACCCCCATCACTTCACCGGTGGACTTCATTTCCGGGCCTAATAAAGGATCAACGCCCGGAAATTTAACAAAAGGAAAAACCGCTTCTTTTACCGAATAATATTCGGGAATACGCTCTCCCTCAATCCCCTGTTCTTTCAAGGTTTTGCCCGCCATACACAAGGCGGCTATTTTAGCCAGCGGATAACCGGTCGCCTTAGAGACAAACGGCGCAGTCCGCGAAGCTCTTGGATTCACTTCCAATACATAAATAGTATCGCCCTGTATCGCGAATTGAGTATTCATCAAACCGCGAACACCCAAAGCTTCGGCCATTTTCGCGACTTGTTCGCGCAATTGATCCTGCATGTCTGCGGATAATTCATAAGGCGGAATCGAACAGGCCGAATCTCCGGAATGCACCCCGGCTTGCTCGATATGCTCCATCAAACCGCCGATCAACAAGGTTTCACCGTCATAAATGGCGTCCACGTCCATTTCCACTGCATCATCCAGAAAGCGATCCAGTAACACCGGCGCATCGTTGGAGACGCTGACCGCTTCTTTCATATAACGCCGCAAACCGTCCTCATTGATGACGATTTCCATACCGCGCCCGCCTAATACATAAGAAGGCCTCACTACCAAAGGATAGCCCAGTTCTTTAGCTTCGCTGATGGCCTGCTCTACAGAACGAGCTGTGCCATTCGGCGGTTGCTTCAAACCCAAGCGATCCAGTAATTTCTGGAATCGTTCCCGATCTTCCGCCAAATCAATGGAATCCGGTGAGGTGCCGATAATCGGCGCTCCGGCGGCCTCTAGGGCGCGCGCTAATTTCAACGGGGTTTGCCCGCCATATTGCACAATCACTCCTTTCGGCTTTTCCAAATCGATGATTTCCAGCACATCTTCTAAAGTCAAGGGCTCGAAATATAAACGGTCAGAAGTATCGAAATCCGTTGAAACCGTTTCCGGGTTACAGTTGATCATGATGGTTTCAAAACCATTTTCACGCAATGCCAAAGCTGCGTGTACGCAACAATAGTCAAACTCAATCCCTTGTCCGATGCGGTTGGGACCACCGCCCAGAATAATAATTTTGTCGCGTTCAGTGGTTTGCGATTCACATTCCTCTTCATAAGTGGAATATAAATAAGCGGTATCGGAAGCAAATTCCGCCGCGCAAGAATCAATACGCTTATAAACCGGTCGGATATTTTGTTTTTGGCGAATATTACGCACTTCTGATTCTTTAGTATCCAATAGATACGCGATGCGCGCATCGGAAAAACCTTGTCGCTTCAAACGCAATAACTGCCCTGACTCCAGTGTCGCCAAGGTTTTGCTGGCTAAAGATTGTTCGCTGTTGATCAAGTCCTCTATTTGCGCCAGAAACCACGGATCAATTTTGCAGGCTTCATGAATATCGTCGAAACTCAAGCCGCTGCGGAAAGCATCAGCCAGATACCATAAACGTTGCGGTCCGGGATGCCTTAATTCGCGCTGAATCACATCTTGAATATTTTCCTCATTCAAATCCGCCACTTCATTAAGTCCGTCTACGCCGACTTCCAAGCCGCGCAATGCTTTTTGAACAGACTCCTGGAAAGTACGGCCTATCGCCATCACTTCGCCGACCGACTTCATTTGCGTAGTCAATCGATCATCTGCTTGCGGGAATTTTTCAAACGTGAAACGCGGCACTTTGGTGACGACATAATCAATAGTCGGCTCAAACGATGCCGGCGTCGCGCCGCCGGTGATTTCATTTTGTAATTCATCCAGGGTATAGCCCACCGCCAATTTCGCGGCGACTTTAGCGATTGGAAAACCAGTCGCTTTAGACGCTAACGCCGATGAACGCGACACCCTTGGATTCATTTCGATCACTACTAAGCGCCCATTTTCGGGGTTAATCGCAACCTGAACATTGGAACCGCCGGTATCCACGCCGATTTCGCGCAATACATCAATTGAAAGATTCCGCAGAATTTGATATTCCTTATCGGTTAAGGTTTGCGCCGGAGCAACCGTGATGGAATCACCGGTATGTACGCCCATTGGATCAAAGTTTTCAATTGAACAGACTATGATGCAGTTATCTTTGGAATCGCGCACCACTTCCATTTCAAATTCTTTCCAACCCAATACCGATTCTTCGATCAACAATTCATTGGTCGGCGATAAATACAAGCCGCGCTCACAAATTTCGATGAACTCTTCTTTGTTATAAGCAATACCACCGCCGCTGCCGCCCATGGTAAAAGAAGGTCGAATCACCGTCGGATAACCGACTTCCGCTTGCGCGACAAAAGCTTCTTCCATAGTATGCGCCACATTTGAACGCGCTACTTCATAGCCGATTTTACGCATTGCCTGATTAAACAAGTCGCGATCTTCCGCTTTATTAATCGCTTCTTTGCTGGCGCCGATCATTTGCACGCCGTATTTTTCCAATACCCCGTGCGCATCTAAATCCAAAGCGCAGTTCAAGGCCGTTTGCCCGCCCATGGTCGGCAAAACAGCGTCCGGTTTTTCTTTGGCGATAATTTTTTCTACGGTTTGCCAATCGATTGGTTCGATATATACCGCATCGGCCATATCAGGATCCGTCATAATCGTCGCCGGATTGGAATTAACCAGGATAACTCTGAATCCTTCTTCACGCAGCGCTTTACAAGCTTGTGTGCCGGAATAATCAAACTCACAAGCTTGTCCGATCACAATGGGGCCTGCGCCCAGTAATAATATTGATTTTATGTCAGTTCTTTTTGGCATATTGGTTCAGCGTATAGAGATAGGAACAAAATTAAGCTTGTTGCATCATTGTCATGAAATCATCGAATAATGATTCAACATCATGCGGTCCAGGGCTGGCTTCGGGATGTCCCTGAAAGCTCATCGCCGGACAATCAGTGCGCTCTATTCCTTGCAAACTGCCGTCGAATAAAGAATGATACGTTGCTTTCAGATGATCCGGCAGGGAGGCTTCATCTACGGCAAACCCATGATTCTGACTACTGATCATCACCCGTCCCGTAGCTTTTTGCTGAACCGGATGGTTAGCGCCATGATGGCCGAATTTCATTTTTTGAGTTTTCGCGCCGCTAGCCAATGCTAATAATTGATGCCCCAAACAAATACCGAAAACTGGAATTTTTGTTTCCAGAATCGTTTTAATCGCTTCAATTGCATAAGTGCAAGGCTCAGGGTCGCCCGGTCCATTAGATAAGAACACGCCGTCCGGATTCATCGCCAACACATCGTCGGCGGGCGTTTGCGCAGGCACTACCGTTACCCGGCAACCTCTATTGACCAATAAACGCAATATATTGCGTTTGACGCCGAAATCATATGCGACAATATGTTTGCTCAGGTTTTCTCCTTGACCATAGCCCTGCTCTAAATCCCAGGTATTTTCAGTCCACTGATAAATTTCCGAAGTGGTCACTTGTTTGGCTAAATCCATCCCTTGCAAGCCGGGAAAACTTTCAATCGCACGCGCCGCGCTATGCTCATCCACTTCATCACCCGCTATGACACAACCGCGTTGGGCGCCTTTATCACGCAAAATACGGGTTAATTTACGAGTATCGATTTCAGCAATGGCAACGACATTATTTTGTTGCAAATATTCAGTTAACGTTTGCTCTGATCGCCAATTACAGGCCCGTAACGGAACATCTCTCACCACTAATGCGCTTGCATAAACCTGACCGGATTCATTATCTTCGGCCGTGGTTCCGACATTACCTATATGCGGATAAGTTAAGGTTACGATTTGTTGCGCATAAGAAGGATCGCTCAAAATTTCTTGATAACCGGTTAATGAAGTGTTGAAAACCACCTCACCAACCGCAAGGCCGTCTGCGCCGACAGATACGCCTTTGAATACGGTTCCGTCTTCCAGTACCAGTAATGCAGGTTTGTTCAAAATTAGCCACCTATTGATTAAAAAAAACGGGATCAAGTTCTTAAAAACGTCAGCTTCAAGAACTCTATCCCGTAATTTCGGACAAAATTAATTAATTTTACGAAAATATTATCACAAATTCATTAACAATTTTCAGCCTGTTGTATTAATCTTTCAAACCTAATACATCTTGCATATCAAATAAGCCATCCTGTTTGCTCTGTAACCATACCGCCGCTCTCACTGCGCCGTTAGCAAAAGTCATTCGACTGCTGGCTTTATGCGTTAACTCTATGCGTTCGCCTTCATCCGCAAACATCACCGTATGTTCGCCTACAATATCGCCGGCTCTTATCGTGGAAAAGCCGATCGTTTTACGGTCGCGTTCGCCGGTATCGCCTTCGCGACCGTAAATCGCGCATTCATCCAAATCGCGACCTAAAGCAGTCGCAACCACTTCTCCCATTCTCAAAGCCGTACCGGAAGGCGCATCGACTTTATGGCGATGATGCGCTTCAATCACTTCGATATCGGTATAGTCGCCCATCACTTTGGCGGCCGTTTCCAGCAACTTCAAGGTCAAATTAACCCCGACGCTCATATTCGGCGCCAAGACGACGGCAATTTCTTTAGCAGCCTCGGCAATCTGTTGTTTTTGCGCTTCGGAATAACCGGTAGTGCCGATAACGATTTTTTTACCGGCCTGGCGACACAGCTCTATATACTCCATTGAGGCTTCCGGTCGGGTAAAATCAATCAACACGTCAAATTGATCCAGTACCGCCGATAAATCATCACCCACTTCAATATTCAGCGTTTCCAATCCCGCCAATTCACCGGCGTCTTTCCCCACTGCAGCGCTGCCGCTACGCGAAACCGCCGCCATCAATTGCGCTTGTTCCGCTAAATGCCCGGCTTTGATTAAAGACAAGCCCATTCTGCCGGAAGCGCCGACCACTGCAACTCTTACCATGACTACCCCGTTAATTTATCAAAAAAGCTTTTGACGCCGTCAGTCCATGAATGCTCTTGGGGACTATGCTTCTCACCGCCGCCGGATAAAGATTTTCTTAATTTTTCCACCAATTCGCGCTGCTCTTTGGTCAACCGCACCGGCGTTTCAATTTGAACCTTACACATCAAATCGCCTAGCGCGCCACCGCGAACCGGTTTCACTCCTTTACCCCGCAATCTGAACATTTTACCGGTTTGCGTTTCCGGCGGAATCTTCAATTTCACCTTACCGTTCAAGGTCGGCACTTCCAATTCGCCGCCTAAGCAGGCGGTTGGAAAGCTAATCGGCACTTCACAGTATAAATGTGCGCCATCGCGAGTAAAAATCGGATGATCTTTAACCTGAACCTGTACGTACAAATCACCGGACGGCCCGCCGTTCACGCCCGCTTCACCTTCATTCGCCAAACGAATTCTATCGCCGGTATCAACCCCCGCCGGCACTTTAACCGATAGCGTTTTAGTGTCTTGCACCCTGCCTTGCCCGTGACATTTACGACATGGGTCTTTAATTTGTTTACCAGAGCCATGACAAGTCGGACAGGTTTGCTGCACCGAGAAAAAACCTTGCTGCATTCTCACTTGGCCTTGCCCATGACAAGTGGAACAGGTGACCGGGCTGGAACCTTTTTTCGCGCCGCTGCCGTTACATTCGCCACAGCTCACCAGCACCGGCACCTTGACTGTCGCCTCAGTGCCGCCGACAGCTTCTTCCAGGGTTAATTCCAGGTTATAGCGTAAATCAGAACCCCGTTGAACGCTACTCCGCTGCCGGCCACCGCCAGCGCCGCCAAAAATATCGCCGAAAACATCGCCGAAAATATCGCTGAAACTCTCTGCGCCGCCATGTCCCCCCATTGAAGGGTCTACTCCGGCATGGCCGAATTGATCATAAGCCGAACGTTTTTTCGGATCGGACAAAACCTCATAAGCCTCTTTGATTTCTTTGAATTTTTGTTCCGCTTGCTCAGGATTATCTTTATTTCTGTCGGGATGAAATTTCATCGCCATACGCTTATAATTTTTTTTCAGCTCAGCTTCACTAGCGTTTTTTCCAACACCCAACAATTTGTAATAATCTTCTTTAGCCATGTTTTAACCCACTCCCTGTTTTTCGGGAGAAACAATTCATAAATTGCAACAATAAAGGCTCAACCAACAACCCTGATAAGCCTGAACAACTTTTACTCTGTACTTCAAATACAAAAAAAACCGCACTGGCTTAACCAGTGCAGTTTTTCTGTCAATTTTTCCGTTTCCGGAAATTATTTTTTGTCATCATCTTTGACTTCTTCAAACTCCGCATCAACAACGGAGTCGTCAGCCGGTTCTGCAGTAGCCTGTTCTGCGCCCGCCTCAGCCGCGCCTTCAGCGCCGCCTTTTTGCGCATAAACGCGTTCAGCTAATTTACCGGATAATTCAGTCAAAGCATTGGTTTTCGCTTCAATAGCATCTTTATCATCGCCTTTAACCGCTTCTTTCAAATCATTAATCGCCGATTCGATAGCGGATTTTTCATCGCCCTGAACTTGATCGCCCAATTCTTCCATTGATTTTTCCGTCGCATGAATCATGCCTTCAGCAGCATTACGCGCTGATACTAACTCAGTGACTTTTTTGTCTTCCTCGGCATGCGCTTCGGCGTCTTTTACCATACGATCGACTTCATCATCCGACAAGCCGCTAGACGCTTTAATGACGATGGATTGTTCCTTGCCGGTTGCTTTATCTTTAGCAGACACATTCAAAATACCATTGGCGTCGATATCAAACGACACTTCAATTTGCGGCACACCGCGCGGCGCAGGCGGAATATCCGACAAATCAAAACGACCCAAAGATTTATTACCGCTGGCGACTTCACGTTCGCCTTGCAATACATGTACAGTCACCGCCGTCTGGTTATCTTCAGCCGTTGAAAACACTTGCGCCGCATTGGTCGGAATCGTAGTGTTTTTCTCGATTAATTTAGTCATCACGCCGCCCATGGTTTCGATACCCAAAGACAACGGCGTTACATCCAATAACAAGACATCTTTAACATCACCGCCCAAAACCCCGGCCTGAACTGCCGCACCCAAAGCAACCGCTTCATCCGGATTGACATCTTTTCTAGGTTCTTTGCCGAACAAGTCTTGTACAAATTCTTGTACTTTCGGCATACGGGTTTGTCCGCCCACCAAAATCACATCATCAATAGCCGATGCAGAGATACCGGCGTCTTTTATAGCTTGCAGACAAGGCGCTTTACTTCTCTCAATCAAATCTTCAACCAAAGATTCTAACTTGGCGCGGCTTAATTTAACGTTTAAATGTTTAGGACCGGAAGCGTCCGCAGTCACATAAGGCAAATTAATATCGGTTTGCTCAGTTGATGACAATTCAATCTTGGCTTTTTCAGCCGCTTCTTTTAAGCGTTGCAAAGCCAAAGGATCGTTATGTAAGTCGATGCCGTTCTCTTTTTTGAACTCATCGGCCAAATAATCGATGATGCGCAAATCGAAATCTTCACCGCCCAGGAAAGTGTCGCCATTAGTCGCCAACACTTCAAACTGATGCTCGCCTTCAATTTCTGCAATTTCAATGATTGAAATATCGAAGGTGCCGCCGCCCAAATCATAAACGGCAATCGTAGTATCGCCTTTCGGTTTATCCATACCGAAAGCCAAGGCTGCCGCTGTCGGCTCATTAATGATCCGCTTTACATCCAAACCGGCAATACGACCGGCGTCTTTAGTCGCTTGCCGTTGCGAGTCATTGAAATAAGCAGGCACAGTAATAACCGCTTCTTTCACTTCTTCGCCCAAAAATGCTTCAGCATCTTTTTTCAATTTCATCAAAATGCGGGATGAAACTTCCGGCGCCGCCATTTTTTTACCGTGACACTCAACCCAAGCATCACCGTTTTCCGCCTCAATGATTTTATAAGGCACCATTTTGATGTCTTTTTGCACAGCTTCGTCTTTAAAACGACGACCGATCAAACGCTTAATCGCAAACAAAGTGTTTTCCGGATTAGTGACCGCTTGGCGTTTCGCAGACTGCCCCACCAAAACTTCATCATCATTACTAAACGCAATAATAGAAGGTGTCGTGCGCGCGCCCTCGCTGTTTTCAATCACCCGCGCCGTACCATTTTCCAATACCGCCACGCATGAGTTGGTTGTCCCTAAATCAATTCCAATAATCTTGCCCATTGAATTCTCCAAACTTGAAATAAATATTTTTTTACTTGCTAGTGATATGCGGTTTGATAATTTAATTTCAAGCCTGTTCGTCAACTTTTACCGAATCGCCGGCCGGCTTGTCTTCAGCCTTGGAAACCACGACCATCGCCGGTCTGATCAGGCGTCCGTTCAACTTATAACCTTTCTGAAAAACATTAATAACAGTATTCGGAGCCACATCTGCGCTAGGCATCATCGACATCGCCTGGTGCTCTTCCGGATTGAAAGGCTGACCGGCCGGATCAATGGCTTCGATATTAAATTTGGCGAACACCGTCTCGAATTGTTTCAGCGTCAGCTCGGCCCCTTCCTTAAACTTAATTACTTCGGGGTTATCCGTAGTTGCCGCCTGCAAGCCCAGTTCCAAGCTATCAATAACCGACAGCAATTCCTTAGCAAATTTTTCCAGGGCGAATTTATGCGCGCTTTCCAAATCTTTTTGAGTGCGCCTTTTCAAATTTTCCATTTCCGCCTGAGTGCGAACCGCTTTATCCCAGTTTTCTCCCGCTTTCTTTTCAGCCGCCGCCAATTGTTTTTTCAACTCTTCAACATTGACTTCTTCAACTTCGGTGGAAACCTGCTCTTGTTGCTCTTCTACAGCTTGCTCGCCATCCGAGGCTTCATTTTCAGAATTTAATTGTTCACCAGCCGATGCATTTGATTCAGTATCCAATTGATCTTCTGATTCAGATGAGGTTTGCTCTTGAGTCATACGCCACTCCAAAATGTAAATAACTGTTTAATTTCCCCTAAAATGGGGATTTTCATTTAGGATTCAAGGCTGCGCCTAATAATTTTGCAGTCACATCAACATAGGGAATCACTTTTTCATAAGCCATGCGAGTCGGCCCGATCACCCCTAACACGCCGACCACTTGATCATTAACCGTATAGGGCGCCGTCACCACGCTACACTGTTCAAAAGCCTGATAACCTGATTCTTCGCCGATAAAAATCTGTACGCCCTCGGTTGTTTGGCATTTATCTAATAAGTGAATAACCCCCTGCTTATGATTAAAGGCTTCAAACAGTTTTTTTAGACGTTCCATTTCGGATAATTCAGAAAATTCCATCAGATTGGTTTGGCCGCTTAATACATAGTCTTCATCGGACTTTTGATCCAGCGCTCGGTGAGCGATATTCACCGCATCGACCATGCCTTGATTTAGCAGTTCGCGGTCGCTTTCCAACTCGGCAAGCACCGACGCCCTAACCGATGAAACGCTGCGCCCCGCATAAACTGAATTTAAATAATTGGCCGTCTGCTGCAATTCAGCCGGACTAAAAACCTTATCCGTGTGAATGATTTTATTGTGAACCTGTTGTTCATCGGTCACGTATATGACTAAGATACGATTATTGGACAGGGGTAAAAACTCAATATGGTTCAAACATGCGATTTCCGTTTTAGGCAGAGTCACCACGCCGGCCATTTTGGTCACATCCGAGAGTAATTTTGAAGCGCTCTGCAACAAGTTTTCATTACCTTTTCCGGTCGTCGCCAATCCCGTCGTCAACTGCTCCAGTTCAAACGAACCGACCGGCTTAACCGTCAATAAGGAATCTACAAATAATCGATAACCGGTTACCGTCGGCACCCTACCCGCTGACGTATGCGGCGAATGTATCAACCCCAACTCTTCCAAATCAGCCATGACATTGCGAATAGTCGCCGGACTCAAATGAATCCCTGGATCTTTCGACAAGGCTCTGGAACCTACCGGCTGCCCGTCTTGAATATAACGCTCAACCAAGGTTTTTAACAAATATAAAGATCTTTCGTTTAGTTCCTGACTATTTTTCACACGCCACCCGAACAATTAATTATCAGCACTCCAAGCAGATGAGCGCCAAGCCTTGGAATTATCAACATCATTGCAAGCTTGTCAATATCGCATTCGCTTTGCACCTGTTTCAAATAAACACATCTTTACTCTCATCGCCTCTCGAATCATAAAACAAAAACAGGAACATTTCTCTTAGACAATGGAGTCGAAATTAGCTTATGATAGCGCTAACATATTACATTATCTGTATTAATAGCTCTAAATAAGCCTGACATCGCGTTAAGGAACAGGGGTTATTGTCACGTTCCTCAAAGATCACAGCAGTCATCATGAATGATCTCGAAACAAAAAGATGTGAAAATACCGAAACTGAATCCATTGTTTTTAATTTTCATATTCACAATGTGATTACTCTTGCAGGGGTCAGTTTTCCTAATCACTATTGGTTAGGCTATCAGACCAACGATTTTTTGAGCGGTCGAGTCGTTTTCCAAAACCTTATCCATCAAGATGACCTTAACCTCAGAGCCTCTTGCAAAACTCTGAGCTCAATTGAAACAAAAGTCCCTCCCGCCTCTAATTTCATTATTTTTTCAACATAAAAAGAGAGAAAGTTGATTTGTGAGTCAAAAAAGTCGTTATTCGTTGTTTT
>SPJM01000195.1 GCA_006844585.1 Methylococcaceae bacterium
GCGTTTGGATAAAGCGGGTTTTACTCTCGTCTCAAGAGACGGAGGTAAAATCAGAAGTAACCGATTTATTGGAGATTAAAACCATGTTGGCAAATCGCATACCGCAGTGGATTAAAGAGGGAGAGGCTAGAGGCGAAGCCAGAGGTGAAGCCAGAGGAGAGGTGCGAGGTGAAGCAAAGACGCTGATCCGGCAATTAACTTTAAAATTTGGTTCTTTAACGGAAGCCATCACAACACGCATTTACCAGGCTGAAAAAGAAGAGCTGGATTTATGGGTGGAGCGTGTTTTAACGGCGGTGACGTTGGACGATGTTTTTCATTAACTCGTACTCCGCGCTGAATATCGGTGGTGGATAGCGAGGCCAATGGCTGTGACTTTGTAGAAAAAACGAAAAACATGTCAGGTCTTGCCTTTTGCCTTCCTTTGTTGTGCTATTGTTCGGCTCACTTTTGAATAAACTGTTATTTTCGGAACCTGAACTGATTGTTCACTATTTCCCAAACTCCCGTTTGGGAAATCTGAGCGGAAGCTCCTGCTTCCCAACAAGCTAACCCTGCCATCGCTGCTCAAATCACCCGCTGCGGATGAAAAGCGAAAAGCGGTAGCAAGCAATGTTTAATCAATTCCGCTATCAAATGTGAAAAAAACTATCCGGACTCTATCACGGATTTCGGGCAGTTTCGACCTGCTTTCGCTTATCGGGAAGCTGGAATTTCCCCTGTTTTTTCCCAAGCCGGAGCTTGGGAAAAAGCGTAATTTTCTCGCTCCCACACTCTACATGAACACTAGGAAGTAACGCTATGCACTACGAAACGCGGAGCGTTTATAATTGGATAATATCACTTGAGCCTTTTGCAACACTCAAGCAATTCTTTCCATATCAACCGATACCGATACGCTTTGCTCTCGGCCTCCGACGACAACGCCCTTGACAGGCGCGACATCCTGGTAGTCTCGGCCCCATGCCAGGGTGACATGTTGTTGGTGAGTCAAGCAATTATTAGTCGGGTCGAAATCCACCCAGCCGAAATCCGGCAGATAGAGGCTAAACCAGGCGTGCGAAGCGTCGCTGCCGGTTAATTTGCTTTCGCCGGGCGGCGGTAAGGTTTCAATATAGCCGCTGACATAGCGCGCCGCCAAACCGAAACTGCGAAACACGGCAATCGCCAAATGCGCAAAATCCTGGCACACACCCCGTTTATGTTCCAAAACCGTCGTTAACGGCGTAGACACTGTGGTGAAACGGGGATCATAGACAAATTCATTAAATATGCGTTCGTTGATTTCCAGGCCGATTTCGATCAGTGGTCGTCCTTTGGTAAATGAATCTTGAGCATATTCCCGAATCCCATCAACACCGGAAGCCAGAGCGGAATCAAGTTGAAAAAACCGGGCCTCCAGCGGCAAGGGCTGGTTTAAAATCGCATCCCAAGCAGCAATCGGGAATTCCGTATTGTTCTGATCAACAACTTCCACCTCGCTCAGCGATGTTACCCTTAATTGTTCATGCGGGCTTTGCACTTCAAAAAAAAATGCCTGATTGCCGAAATAATCCTGTCGTCGATCAACATTAGCGGGTTCAGGCAAAACCGTAATTTGGTGATTGAGCAAGCGTTGTCTTTCCAATTGACGCGGTTGTAAATGCGCCAAGCTATGACAGCCGCTCACCGCTTGCCGGTACTGATAATGGGTTTGGTGACGGATGCGATATTTCAACTGGCCTCCTCCAATCCATCCCCGGCCAGCCCGTGCAAAGGCACATGATTAAAATAGCGGCGACTAATCGCATCGGCCAGCAACCATAAGTCATCTGTACATTCACCCAATAACTTATCCAGAGCCTGATAAACACCGCTGTTATCTTCCTTTAATAATTGAGTCGGTGTGCAGAGCTGTATTGCAGCGCAACATTTGATAATCAATCGCCGTTCTGTCGGCAAATGATTCTTACTCCCCGGCATCGGGAAAACATCAATCATCCGTTGCAAACTTTGTAATTGGAACAATAAAGAATAAGGATGCTTTTCATCGACTAACAATAGCTCCAACACCAAAGGCAGATGTAAAGGCGAGCGATAACGATGCTGGTAAATATTAAAACTGTCGGCGGCTAATAACACGGACTCCATCATCAAATAAGCAGTCGCCCCTTGATGTTGATGAACCAAACCGGCACGTAACAGCGCTATCAAGACTAAAGCGCGTTCCAGCCGCCTGCCTAAATTGAGCATTAACCACCCCGATTCGCGGGTCATGCTTTCCGCAGTCAAACCGGAAAAAGCCCCTAAGGACATATTCAAATCCAATAAAGAGCCGGACAGACCGGTGCTGGAAATTGTCTGACCGACAATCTGCTCGCCCCAATATTTGTGCAAAGCATCAATGCAACGCCAGGTGTCTTGCGACCAAAGATCACGCACTTGAAAAGCCGACTGGAAAAAGGCCTCTATGTTATAAGCTAAACTACCGTAACGCTGCTGATCTTTAAATAACGCAATGATCTCTTGATTCAGATCAACGCCAGCCGCCCCGACAAAGCCGGGATAACTGGCCGTCACATGGGTTAAAGCCCGCAACAACAAAGGGATATGCTCAGCTTTGTCGACGCCGTCGCCGTTTGCATAAAACGCCGGCATATCCAAAATATTCCTTAATAAACCGGTCGCGGTAAATAAACGTTCAAAATGGCGTCCCACCCAAAAAATATTATCGGCGGCGCGACTGGTCAAAGGTTCTGAAATAGCCGGATTGTATTGTTTTTGGCGGCGCCGCCGTTGCGGTTGCTCATAAGGCTGTTCCGCCTCACTGACTACCCAGGTATCTTTGCTCAAGGCGCCGAATTGATTGGAAACGGCAAATTGATCTTTTTCCGCCGCGGCCCGAGTCAAACCGCCCGGCATCACATGATATTCGCCGTCTACAGCCACCGCGAAACCGCGAAAAACCGCTTGTCGATCATGAATTTCACCCTCAATCAGAGTGGGCGCGGTGGAGAAACTGATTTGTTCCTGCCCGACGTAAAGGTGCGGACGGGCTTTAATCGCGGCAATGAGAACTTGCCGCTGTTCGGCGGAAAGTTGATGACCAAACACGGTGCGATGAGCGGCGCTACGGTGAATGCATTTTACCGCCATTTGAGATAAATTCTGAATGACGAAATCACGTTCCTTTTTTTGGCCGCACCACCAACTGGCCGCCGAAGGCAAGCGCAATTCCTCGTTCAGGAAATAGCGCCCCAAGCCAGGCAAGAAAGCCAGCAAACCGGGATTCTCCAAGACGCCTGCGCCTAGCGGATTAGCAATACCGACATTGCCCAGACGAACGACTTGTAATAAGCCTGGAATGCCTAAGCGAGAATTGCCGCGCAGTTCCAAAGGATCGCAAAAACCGTCATCAACCCTGCGCAGCAACACATCGACCGGCTGCAATCCTTCTATGGTGCGCAGCCACAACTTATTGTCCCGCACCGTTAAATCGTCGCCTTGGGCCAGGGTAAAACCTAATTTGGCGGCCAAGTAAGCATGTTCAAAATAGGTTTCATTCAATGAACCGGGCGTTAAGATAGCAATATGAGGCTCGTCCTTATGATGCGGCGCCAAATGGGTTAAGGCGCGTTGTAAAGCGGTCATAAACGGACTTAAACGCCTGATCCGTATATCGCTGAGCAAATCCGCCATCACTCGCCCGGCCACATTGCGATTTTCCAAACTATAACCCATTCCGGAAGGCGCTTGGGTCTGGTCGTTCAGCACCCACAGACGCCCCTGCGAACCGCGCGCTAAATTGGCGGCGTAAACCGTCAAGTTGCGGCCTTCGACAGGCATTCCGCAGCAAGCCGGATAAAAGCCCTGATGCCCAAAAATCAATTCGGGCGGCAAAACACCCTGTTTTAAAACCCGTTGTTCGCCGTAAAGATCCTGTAACAACAGGTTCATCAACATCGCTCTTTGTTGCAATCCCTGCTCTATCAAGCGCCATTCATCGTCTTCAATCAATAATGGAACAGGATCCAGTCGCCAAGCCCGGTTATCAGCGCTGCTTTCGTGATATACAGTATAAGTAACGCCGTTTTCCCGCAACAAATGCTGGATTTCACGCCGCCGCTTTTCCAACTCCATACCGCCCAGCGCCGTTAAACGCTGTCGAAACGCCTGCTTGTCGCTTTGTTCCGGCAAAGCTTCTAAATCCGTAAAGCTTTGCAGACGGGTATCGAAATATTGGTTGGCTTGTTGGTTCATGAATTAATTGCGTTTATTTTCGGTAGCGTAGATCCAGCGTAAACGGATAATCATTATCGGCTTCTTCTATTTTCGGCATGGTTTTAGAAGTATCCGCCGGATGGGCGTTAAACACGCCGCCGAAACCGAATTCCTCCCCTTGTTGTTGAGTTTGCATCTGCGGCGCGGCGGTCTGCTGCCCCGCCGGGGTATGGCCGTAATCCCAAAATCGCGGCGCTCGCCTGGCCTCCGCTTCATAACTATTGACCGGGAAGGTATCATGATGGCGTCCGCCCGGATGGGAAACATGGTAGGTACAGCCGCCTATTGAGCGGCCGCTCCAGGTATCGAATAAATCAAACACTAACGGCGTATGCGGAGCAATGGTCGGATGCAAAGCGGAAGGCGGCTGCCAGGCGCGATACCGCACCCCGGCGACAAATTCGCCTTTGCGACCGGTATTGGTTAACGGCAAACAGCGTCCGTTACAAGTCAGCATATAGCGGCCTTCGGTAAAACCGCTCAATTTAACTTGCAGCCGTTCGACCGAAGAATCCACGAACCGCGCTGTGCCGCTGCTGCTCATTTCCTCGCCCAATACATGCCAAGGTTCTATGGCGAACCGTAGTTCCACCTCCATGCCTTCAATTTGGGTGGTTCCGTATACCGGAAAGCGGAATTCAAAAAACGGCGCCAACCATTCCATCTGAAAATCAAATCCGGCTTGTTGTAAATCATCCACGACTTGTTTCATATCCTGATACACAAAATGCGGCATTAAAAAACGGTCGTGTAATTCAGTTCCCCAGCGGATCAGCGGATGCTGATAGGGCTGCTTCCAAAATCGCGCGATCAAGGTTCTAACTAATAAAGCCTGCACTAAGGCCATTCTGGAATGCGGCGGCATTTCAAAAGCGCGTAATTCCAAAATGCCCAAACGCCCGGTAGCGCTATCGGGAGAATATAGTTTATCGATAGAGAACTCCGCTCTATGGGTATTGCCGGTAATATCGGTCAGCAAATGCCGTAATAAGCGGTCAACCAACCAGGGTTGATCGGTTTCGCCGGTCGGCATTTGTTGAAAAGCAATTTCCAACTCATACAGCTTTTCATCGCGCCCTTCATCAATTCGGGGCGCTTGGCTGGTCGGCCCGATAAACATGCCGGAAAATAAATATGACAAGCCCGGGTGATGTTGCCAATAGGTAATCAAACTGCGTAATAAATCCGGACGCCGCAACATCGGGCTGTCGGCGGGCGTTAATCCGCCCAGGGTAATATGATTGCCGCCGCCGGTGCCGCTATGACGACCATCCAACATGAACTTTTCTGTCCCCAAACGGACTTGATGCGCCTGATCATATAAAACCGTGGTTTTTTCGACCAATTCCGTCCAGCTACGGGAAGGATGGATATTGACTTCTATCACTCCCGGATCCGGGGTCACCATCAATTTTTCCAGACGATAATCATCCGGCGGCAGATAACCTTCAATCACCACCGGTATTTTTAATTGTTCCGCCGTTGCTTCCACAGCGGCCAGGATGTCCAGATAATGCTCCAACAAAGAAACCGGCGGCATAAACACATATAAACGCCCTTCCCGCGCTTCTACGACTAAAGCGGTATGCGGCACATCCACCCAAGCCGACTCTGATGCTTCGGCGGTGCGTTGCGCGACTTTAGCTGCATAATCCTCCAAATCCGGCAGCTCATCAAACTGGCTTTGCGGCTCTTGCGGATCGCGTTTATCCGGCGCAGTCCAGGGCAAATTATCCAACGGCAAGCGCATACCCGCCGGCGAGTCGCCGGAAATTAAAAAAAGTTCGCCGCGGCGAAATTGCCACGGCCCGCTGCGCCAGGCGCCGCTGGGCCAATGCCATTTCAGCGGCAAGGCGAAAGCCGACGCCTCACCGATTTTTTCATTCAATACTTTGGCCAGATTTTTCCGCTCCAAGGGATCTTTCAATCGACTTTTTAACGGATCCAGATTAGTTGGGACTTGTCCTTCCTGCCAACAAGCAAAAAACGGGTCTTCATAAGCCGGTGAAATAAAACGCTGCGCCACGCCCAGATAATCCACTAAACACGCCATAAAACTTTTGGCATCGTCGGCCTGCAAATCATAATTTTGATTAATATCGGCCAGCCGAGCCGGATTGCGCCACATTGCAATGCCGTCTTTGCGCCAAAAACAGCCGTATTGCCAACGCGGCAGCTCTTCTCCCGGATACCATTTGCCTTGACCGTAATGCAGCAAACCTTGCCGAGAAAATACCTCATTGAGCTTGAGCGTTAACGCTTGCGCCAACTTACGTTTATCATCACCGTCCGCATCGGTATTCCATTGCGGGCTTTCCATATCATCAATAGAAACAAATGTCGGCTCGCCGCCCATCGTCAAACGCACATCGTTTTCTTCAAGATATTCATCCAGACGATGCCCAAGCGCGTTTGCTTCGCACCATTGTTGTTCAGTGTATGGCTTGGTAACGCGAGGATCTTCATGAATGCGGGTCACGGAATTGGTGAATTCCAGTTCGGTTTCACAAACATCCGTCGCCCCGGTCACCGGCGCCGCGCTCATAGGTTCAGCCGTACAGGCCAAAGGTATATGCCCCTCTCCCGCCAACAAACCGGATGTCGGGTCTAAACCGATCCAACCGGCGCCGGGAATATATACCTCAGCCCAGGCGTGCAAATCGGTAAAATCCTGCTCCGGCCCGGAAGGGCCATCCAAAGATTTTACATCGGCGGTTAATTGCACCAAATAACCGGATACAAATCGCGCCGCTAATCCTAAATGACGAAAGAGCTGAACTAACAACCATGCTGAATCGCGACATGAACCGCTTTCCAGTTTTAATGTATGCTCACAGCTTTGTACCCCGGCTTCCATGCGGATATTGTAATTCACCTTTTGATGCACCAAGCGATTGATATTCACCAAAAAATCATTGATTTTACATTGGCTTAAATCAAACTCGGCCAGCCATTTCTTGAGTCGCTCGCCCGCTTCGCTGATTTGCAAATAGCTACTTAACTCCTTTTTAGTGGTCTCATCGTATTTAAACGGGAAATGTTCCGCGTATTCTTCAACAAAATAGTCGAACGGATTAATGGTAATCATCTCAACGATCAAATCAACTTCAACCGTCAATTCCCTGCATTTTTCAGGAAACAGCACCCTGGCTAAAAAATTACCGTAAGGGTCTTGCTGCCAATTGATGAAATGATTATCGGGCGTTATTCGTAAACTATAGGCATGAACCGGCGTACGGCAATGAACAGCCGGCCTAAGGCGAAATACATGCGGTGATAAAGAGACTAAACGATCAAATTGATAATGCGTTTTGTGGTTAATTGCAACCCTGATACTCATATTTTTTCCTGGATCAATTCCGTGACAAATTGCTTAGGTAAAAGCAATTATTAAGCCATCAGCGTCAGGTAAGCGGTTTCGAAAGTGATAAGAATGGCGTTCAGTCGTTGATGAGAGTTCCATGTCTCAATAAAACCGAAAAGAATATCCTTTGTTTCAAGACAACGCACCATTCTGATGATGAATCTGCACTAATACAATGCAAATTTAAAATTGCTTGGGGTAAGGCATCAACCCCAACAACAAATTCTCACGCTGATTTAAGGGCAAAAATCAGCCGAGAACTAACAAAGAGGTTGCTAAGCAGTGTGTTGATATAAGCACCCAAGCATACCGGACAGCGATAAATTAAAATCGATTCAATCATCATCCCGACTTAAAAAACCGTCCGCTTTAACCGGCACCTCATCGGACAACAACATTAGACCCAGCTCAATCATGGCTTTGCGATAAACCTTACGCTTAAAATAAACCACATCATTTAATGGTCGCCAGTAATCCACCCATAACCAATCATCAAATTCTTGCTTATGTCCGCAATCAAACCTAACGATTGACTCGTCGGCTACCATTCTTAAAATAAACCAAACCTGCTTTTGTCCGATGCACAAAGGCATAGAATTTTTGCGTATATAACGATCCGGTAATTTATAGCGTAACCAATAGCGCGTCCGGCCTATTAGTTGAACATCCTCCGCCGATAATCCTGTTTCTTCCCACAATTCACGATACATCGCTGTTTCCGGGTCTTCATTACAATCAATGCCGCCCTGCGGAAATTGCCATGAGTTTGCACCTTTTCGTTTCGCCCAAAAAACACGACCGTCGTCATTGCAAAGGATAATGCCGACATTGGGCCGGTATCCTTTCGAGTCAATCATGTAAAAACCTGTTGTTTATGCCTGTCTGTCTTTAACAATCCATGAATGATAAAATCAGGCATTCTAAAAAATATGCCATTGTTCCATAAATAAGGAGCAGAAGCCATGATAACTTTACTTTTTTATGACAAATACGGGAAATGATGTGAGTTTAGCGATTTTTGATCTGGATAATACTTTAATTGCCGATGACAGCGACTTTTTGTGGGGTCAATTCCTGGTTGATCAGGGCATTGTCGATAAAGATCACTACCAAGACAGCAATGCAAAATTTTATGAGGACTACAAACAAGGACAACTTGATATTGTCGCATTTCTAAACTTTTCCCTGGCGCCGCTGGCGCAACACCCGGCCGAACGACTTTTTCAATGGCGGGAACAATTTATTCACGAGATTATAGAACCGGTGATTTTACCAGCCGCCATTGACCTGGTTGAAGAGCATCGCAGTAAAGGCGATACGCTTATGGTCATCACCGCCACCAATCGCTTTGTCACCGAACCCATCGTCAACAAATTCGGCATCGACCATCTGTTGGCCACCACGCCGGAATTTATTGACGGTCGATATACCGGTAAATTCATTGATACGCCCTGTTATCAACATGGCAAAATCACCCATTTGGAAAACTGGTTGCAAACATCTGCTGAAAATTTAGACAACAGTTGGTTTTACAGCGACTCGCATAATGACATTCCCTTATTGAACCGCGTTGATCATCCTATTGCCGTTGATCCGGATGAAAAGCTATTGGATCATGCCGAACAAAATCAGTGGCGAGTCATCAGTTTAAGAAATCAATCTTTTTAATTAAAAATTGGGGCGTAGACTTTAGTCTGCATATATTTCCTAAAATGCAGGCTAAAGCCTGCGCCCCGATCTCTAAGCTTGATTGATAAAGTGCAGTGTACTCGTTCAGCTTATTGCTTAACGGTTTATTTTTTTTAATCCGTAGCCAAATTTGCCTTACTGCTTTTGCAAATTCCCCTGTAAAGTCTATTCTTTACTCATATGTTTGCGCTTTTTCCAAATAAGAAATTATGCGCATCCTAAAAATCGTCCAATTCTCAATGACCTCGGTTATTACTTGCAATAATTAGCTAGATAACAAAAAAATGAACATATTAGTCGTTGATGACTTACCGGAAAACCGCTTATTACTGAAAAGAATGCTGCAAAAAAAAGGCCATCAAGTTATTTTGGCTGAAAATGGTCAACAATCTTTGCAGCTTTGCCAACAAGAAGCCCCGGACTTGGTGTTGATGGATATTATGATGCCGGTGATGAACGGCATTGAAGCAATCAAAATCATACGCGGGGAAATCACCGACAGATGGCTGCCGATTATCGTGGTCAGCGCGCTCAGCGATGAACAAAACGTGGTGCAAGGTTTGGAAGCCGGCGCTGATGATTATTTATCCAAACCCATCAATATCAAAATATTGGAAGCGAAAATTCAGGCGATTCAAAGAACCCTATCGCTGCAAGATAAATTTTTTGAAAATCAACAAACGCTACAGCGCTATCATCAGCAAAATGAACAGGAGCTGGAGTTTGCCAAAAATATCTTTGAAAAAATCTTAGCGCAAAATAATTTACAAGACAGCCAAATCGATTTTTGGATTAAACCTTCAAAACGTTTTAGCGGCGATTATATCTCCACTAAGCGTATGGATGACGATAAATTATATTTTATGCTGGCGGATTCAACCGGACACGGTTTAGCCGCTGCTTTGCCGACCATCATCGTGCATCAGGTTTTTCAAGCCATGAGCGCCAAACAACAAACCGTATCCGCCATCGTCAGAGAAATTAACCGGCGCTTAAAACAAGATATCCCGGTCGGCCATTTCGTCGCCCTGGCGCTGGGTTATCTGGATGCGGCTAACAACCAAATTGAACTCTGGAATGGCGGGCTGCCGCCGCTGATCATGCGACATGAGAGCCAAGAAATTGATCTCAGCCTATCCTCAAAACATTTATTTTGCGGGGTGTTAAATGATGAAGAATTTGACGATACTTGCGACGTTTTCACCTTACCGAAAAATAGCGAACTGTTTCTATATTCCGATGGCTTAACTGACGCTGTCGATTCCGTCGGCGACTTCTTCGGCGAAAAAAAATTAATGGACATTGTCGGGCGGGCGGAACCGAAACAATCGGTCAATAACATCAGGGACGCGATTACTCAACATATAGACCCAAACCAGGAACAAGACGATATTTCCTGCCTGGTTGTTTATAGTGCATAACATTGACTCCATTAAGTGTTGGCATAAGCTTTCATAAAACCCTCAGAAAAGGCCTTTAAATGAGTTTAGAAGAAACCATTTTACAAGCGAACATATTAATTGTTGATGATGAACCGGCCAATGTAAAACTGCTGGAAAGATTTTTACAGCGCGAAGGTTATCAAAACATTCATTCAACAACTCAACCGACCCAGGTGGAACAATTGTCGGCGGAAACTGAATTCGAAGCTTTTCTATTGGATATCCGAATGCCTGAAATGGATGGATATGATGTGATGGCGATGTTAAAAAAACAGTTCCAAGATGATTTTTTACCGATCTTAGTATTAACCGCGCAGACCGACCATGAAACCCGAATCAGGGCATTGAATGAAGGCGCTAAAGACTTTTTAACCAAGCCGTTTGACCGTTTGGAAGCCTTAACCCGCATTCATAATTTGATTGAAGTATGTTTAATGCATAAGCAATTGCAACAACAAAATCAAATTTTGGAGGAAAAAGTCAAGGAACGCACCCAAGAGCTTTACCACACGCGTCAAGAAGTCATTCGTCGATTAGGCTTAGCGGCGGAATATCGCGACAACGAAACCGGCAATCACATTATTCGCATGAGTCAATATGCCTATATTATCGCCAAGGCTCACGGCTTGCCTGAAAACCACGCCGATTTAATCCTTAACGCCGCCGGTATGCACGATATAGGCAAAATAGGCATCCCCGACCGAGTCTTGCTAAAACCCGGCAAATTAGACAATGAAGAATGGGAAATCATGAAAAGCCATGTCACCATCGGGGCGGAAATTTTATCGGGCGATGATTCCGATTTAATGGTCGCCTCTAAAAAAATCGCCCTGCATCATCATGAAAAATGGGACGGCAGTGGTTATCCGGCCGGATTAAAAGGTGAAGAGATTTCCATTGAAGGACGAATTTGCGCCGTCGCCGATGTTTTTGACGCCTTACTTTCAGAAAGACCTTATAAAAAACCCTGGCCGCTGGAAAAGGTTTTGGAATTATTCAAAAGCGAAGCCGGTAAACATTTTGATCCGGAATTAACCCCGCATATCGACGCTTTATTGCCTGAAATGTTAAAAATCAAAGATCAATACCCTGATATTTACGATGAAGAATAACCTTTTTTGATCAATATGCCGTTATCAAATAATCCATCCGGTTTTAATTTTTTAGACGAAAACGTTTTATTAATGCGTCTTCAAGTCTTCCTATTCATACTTATTTTCATTTCTCCCGCCGCTTTCGCCAAACATAGCCATACCCCGGCTTCACAAGAAACCGTCACCTTACAATTAAAATGGCTGCATCAATTTCAATTCGCCGGTTATTACGCCGCCAAAGAAAAAGGTTTTTACGCCGAAGAAGGTTTGGATGTTCAAATCCGCAAACGCACCTTAGATAAAATCGTCGTCGACGAAGTCAGCAGCGGACGGGCCGAATACGGTGTGGGCGACTCCGGGATTCTGGCGGATTACGCCAACGGCGGCGCCATTAAAGCGCTTGCCGCCATTTATCAACACAACCCGCTGGTTTTCCTCAGTAAACAATCTTCCGGGGTAATCAGTCCCTATGAAATGCCCGGCAAAAAAATCATGTATGACAAGCAAGGCCGCGATAATGCGCCGTTGCTGGCGATGTTGTTAAACGCGCATGTGACTGAAGATAAATACACCTTAGTTAAACCAACGATGGACTATATGTCTTTAGTGCGCGATGAAGCTGATGTTATGTACGCATATATCAGCGACCAACCCTACTATTTTGAAAAACTGGGCGTTAAGATCAACATCATCAATCCGCAAAATTACGGCATTGATTTTTACGGCGATATTTTATTTACCAGCGAGCAGGAAATAATCAATCATCCGGGCCGCGCCGACCGTTTTAGAAGAGCATCATTGAAAGGCTGGCGATATGCGATGAAGCATCCGGATGAGATCATTAAGCTTATTATCAATCAATATAACCCTGGCGCAGACATGGAAGCCTTACGTTATGAAGCTGAGGCCATGCGTAAATTGATTCTGTCTGAAACCGTCCCATTAGGTTCGATTACTCCGCAACGCTTACGCAGCGTCGCGGATAGTTACGCTCAATTAAAAATCAGCCGGGAATTAAAAGACAGCGAGATTGCTCGGTTTATTTATCAAGGCATTGATCAATTCGACCTGACTCAACAGGAACTAAAGTGGCTGCATGACCATCCTGTCATTCGGGTCGGCATTAAAGACGATTTCGCCCCTTTTGAATGGATAGATAAAAACAATGAATATGTCGGCCTGGCCGCCGATTACATTAAAATAATCGAACAACAACTGGGCAGACGCTTTGAATTAATTACCTTAAAGTCCATGACGGCAATGCGGGAAATGGTCAAAAAAGGCCAATTAGACGTAATTGCCCACCTCAATCAATCCGCCGAAAATAAAGCGATATTTAATTTTACGACAAGTTATGCAGTCAGCCCGATTGTGGTTATCAACACCAGCAATAGCGAATTCATCGGCTCTCTGGCGGAATTAAACGGTAAAAAACTGGCTATTAAAGAAACTTGTTTCAGAAAAGCTTGGATTGCTGAAAACTTTCCGGAAATCCAGCTCATTAATGCCGGTAACTCATTGGCGGCCCTTGAGCAAGTCTCCAGCGGCGAAGTGGACGCCTTCATCGCCGATGCGACTCACGCATCGTATATGATTAAAAACGCCGGACTTTATAATTTACATTTTTCCAGCACCACCATTGATTTCAACCGTTATGGCTTAGCAATTCCGCAAAACAATCCCGAGCTTTATTCGATTATTAATAAGGTATTAAATAATATTGATGCTGAACAGCATCAAGCGCTCACCGATAAGTGGCTGAGGCTGGATATTAAACAAGGCATGAATTTGCAAACATTATTGAAATATTTGTTTGTCCTAATCGTCTTTTTGTTCATCATCGCCTATTGGATTTATCTATTAAACCGCTCTAAAAAAATATTAAAGGAACAAGAAAAAAAATTAACCGCCATATTTAATGCATCCAACGACGCTATTTTTCTTTTAAAAGATGAGCAAATCTGTGACTGCAATCATCGAGCGCTGGATTTATTCAAAATTCAAGACAAGCAATCCGTCATTGGCGGAACCTTGGCGAACCTTTCTCGTAAACAACAATCCATAAATGCTGACGATCAACAACAAATCAATCATCATTTAAAAACGGCTTTGCTTCAAGGCGCACATCACTTTGAATGGGAATGTCGAACCGAACAAGGCGAATATTTTCCTGCCGAAATTCAATTATCCGTCTTTGAAGTCAGTCATGAATCTCTGCTGTTATTATCCATTCGCGACATCAGCGCCCGTAAACAAACAGAAAGACGCGAACATCTCCAAGGCCAGGCCTTGGAAAAGGCTTTACAAGAACTGCTTTCTCGCGAACGCGAATTAGACTTTCAAAAGAAAGCATTGGATGAGCACGCCATCGTCAGTATTGCCGACGACAAAGGCGAACTCATTTATGTCAATAATAAATTCTGTGAAATTAACGGCTTTACCGAAGAGGAATTACTCGGACAAAACCATCGCATCATTAAATCAGAAGAACACCCGTCTGAATTATTCGCGAATTTATGGGAAACCATCAGCAACGGAAAAGTCTGGCACGGCGAACTTAAAAATCGCGCTAAAGACGGCAGCGAATACTGGGTCAGCAGCACCATCGTGCCGAAATTGAACGAACATGGCAAACCTGAAAAATACATCGCCATGCGCACCGACATTACCCAATTGAAATTGTTGGAAAGAAAAAGTTCTTTGGAAAGTGAATATGCCTCAGTCAGAGCCAAAATTTCACAAATTCTCCAAGGCCAGGAAACCCTAAAAGAACGCTTGGAAAACACCCTATCCGTCTTAGTTACCGCCCATGAGTTGCACCTACAGCAGAAAGCCGGCGTATTTTTAATTCATGAAGAAGACCCGGATCTGCATATGTTCGCAACTTATGGCGAATTCAGCCAAGAGTTCATGCTAAAAGAACAATGCGTGAAATCCGGCTCTTGTCTGTGCGGCAAAGTTGCCGTCAGCGGCGAGCTTCGAGTATCCGATAACTGTTTTACCGACCATGATCATGAACATAGCTTTGAAGGCATGACCGCTCACGGCCATTATATTGTACCGATCAAATTCGCCGATGAATTAGTCGGCGTTTTATTCATTTATACCGACCCATACCCTTCCAAAGAACCTTCTCGCCTCAGTCTGCTCAAACAAATCGGCGATCTAATCGGCCTTGCTATCTCCAACAATAAAATAACCAAGGCCTTAAAACAGGAAACTGAAAAAGCTAATGAAGCTAATAAAGCGAAGTCTCAATTTTTATCCTCCATGAGTCATGAATTGAGAACGCCGTTGAACGCTATCTTAGGTTTCGGTCATTTATTGGAAACTGATGATGAAGCGCCGTTATCGGAAATACAGCAAGAAAGCGTCGATTACATTCTTAAAAGCGGCAAACATTTACTCGCCTTAATTGATGAAGTATTGGAGTTATCCGCTATTGAAGTCGGCAAATTAGAACTATCGATAGACTCGGTCAATTTAAATGACTGCATCGAAGACTGCTTACTGCTGGTTTCCAACTCCGCCGTACAAAACAATATTGAAATCAATGTCTATGCAAGAAATAAAGGCATCTTCGTACACGCCGACTATACCAAACTGAAGCAAGTATTGTTAAATTTGATGACTAACGCCATCAAATATAACCGTAGCGGCGGCTCTGTCACCATCGATTGGCAACAAACCAAATCCGAACGACTGAAAATTAAAATTATCGATACCGGCATGGGAATCTCCGCCGCTAACCAAAAAAAGGTGTTTACCGAATTTAACCGCTTAGGCAAGGAAACATCATTGATAGAAGGCACCGGCATCGGCCTGGTTGTAACCAAAAACCTGATCGAACTAATGAACGGGAAAATCGGCTTTGAAAGCACCGAAGGCAAAGGTTCGACATTCTGGATTGAATTACCTACGGCATACAACCCTCAGCAACAAAGCAAACTCGAAACAATACCGGATGAGGCAGCCGCCTCCTCAGCAGGACAAACCCTTTCGAAAAAACCGGAACGCTCCGACAGCATCAAACAAGTTCTTTATGTGGAAGATAACCCGGCCAATCGCAAACTGATCAAAAGTTATTTCCAGAAACAACAAAATTATGACCTGGACATGGCGGAAAGCGCTGAATCAGCCTATCAAATGTTACTCGATGAAAAAAACTATGACCTGATTTTAATGGACATCCACTTACCCAAAATGAGCGGTAAAGAGTTAACCAAAATGCTGCGGGAAAACCCAAAATTTAAATCCATCCCCATCATCGCCCTCTCCGCCGCAGCAATGAAACAAGATATTGAAAGCTCAGCCGATTTATTCGACAGTTATTTAACCAAACCGGTGGATTTATCGGTACTGACGAATATGTTGAAGAAGTTTACTTAAACGCTTACCCATTTGGATAGGCGCTGTGTAGGTCAGACTTTAGTCTGACAAAGACAGCAATATAACAAGATAATTGTCGGACTGAAGTCCGACCTACCGATAAAAAATTTTACGCATTAACTCCTTATATAAAGGTAATGATTAATAACGGGCTTAAATGCCCCTACCCGAAAGTAGTTTTTAACCGGAATTATACCCTCAGAAGATTTTGGAGATTTTCCGAACGGAAAAAACTCATTGATTTCTTTGGTCGGGACGGCGGGATTCGAACCCACGACCCCTACACCCCCAGTATAGTGCGCTACCAAACTGCGCTACGCCCCGAAGAAATCAATTGAGCAGCGTATTATACATCAGTATCAAAAAAGATTAACCACCTTTGAAAAAATATTTTTATGGCGATCTTAACGTTTAATATACAAAGGCCGCATATCCTTAACTAGCCTAAACCCCCAGGTCGCCAGCCGCGCCCAGGGGTGCTGCCAATTGCGATAAGCGACTCTCAAGCGGGCCGGGTCGGCATTCCAGCCGCCGCCTCTCACCGCTAGATACTGTTCATTATTAATTTCCGTCAAACATTGCAATTCCTGTCCCTGATAATCCGGGGTAAATTCTGAGCATGTCCACTCCCAAACATTGCCTAACATATCATATAAACCGTATTTATTAGCCGTAAAACGCTTGACCGGGGCGGTAAAAAAATAGCCGTCACGACATTGATGGGGTTCCGGCCAGCTCACGCTGCTGAAATCGGTTTGGTCTGCCGAATTGGCGTATCGGCAAGATAAATCCGGATGATTGCCCCAATAATAATTGTGATTGCTTTTTGCTCTGGCCGCGTATTCCCATTCCGCTTCGGTCGGCAAACGATAGTTTTCGCCGGTTATGTCATTCAGCCATTGAATATAGTGATTAATATCGAAATAACTCACGCAAGTCACCGGCATATCATCAGACATTTTAGTCTTCAGCGGCCTGCGCCAATTGGCCCAGGGACGCCAATCCCATTTTTTTTCCTTGCTGTTGTCAAAAGACCAACAACCCGGCGCTTTATAATCGACTTCAGCATCAGAAAAATATTGCTTTGCGGCGACAAACGCTTTAAATTCAGCTATGGTTACTTCATGAATCGCCATTTGAAAACGCTGCACGCAAACCCGGTGACGTTTTTCATTCTGCTGCCTGTTTTGTTCGATTTGATGGCTACCCATTTGAAAGCACCCGCCGGGTATCATCACCATTTTCGGCAAAATGGGTTTAATAGAGGATATTCTTTTCTTATCCGGCTTTTTATCTAAAACCTCACCCGTCGATTGATTTTGAGTTATAGCGTAGCCGGTCTTAAAGAAGCAACAGATTAAAATAAGCGACAGAAAATGAACAATTGCTTTCATGCATTCGAAATTGTGAATAAAATTTAAGCTATACTTCGCGCGGTTACGGATGCGGATTTTATAGCGAGGTGTTTTTGGTCGAGAGCAAGGCGCTGAAACAGGCGCATAGCAGGCTATGTAACTGTTTCAGCAACGCTGCTATCGGCCAAAAACAACCGCTAGAAAACCGCAGTAGTGACCGCGCGAAGTATACCATAATTGACCCGACCAAAATGGACAACAATGCTCTGTTAACGGCATACAGGAAAACACGATGAGACAAAAAAGCAGATTGGAATATATATATCATCCTGAACAAGGCTTTTCCGATCCTAACGATCAATCGAAAAACACCTTATCGACCCGCTTAAAAATATTCGCCGCCGTTTTTTTGACCAGCTTGGCGATAGGCCTGGCCTATAATTACGCGCGAGCGCCCATTTACCAAACCAAGGCTACGGTGCTGACATCGCCTTCCGCCACCATAGACCAGGCCAGCGGCGACGCCGATCTGCAACGGGCGTCAATCGAACAAGAAAAGTTGTTGGGATTTGATTTATTAAACGAAACCCTACAACAAATACAATCATCCAGCAACAATCCCGACTGGTCAAAACTGACGCTATCCAAAATACGCAGTCTGCTAAGCTTGGAAGCGGTAGAAGGCACCCACTTGCTGCATTTGTACGCAACCGGCGATGACCCGGAGTTGCTGCCCCTTGTGGCGAATACTTTAATCGATCTTTATGTCTCAAAACACACGGTGACTGTCGAAACTTCCACTCAGGACACTTATCAAATGGTGTCCGATGAATTGGCTAATCTTGATCAACAAGTCACCGACGCTAGAACTGAACTGGAAGATTTTAGAAACAAAAACGACATCAGTTCTTTATCGGAAACCGAAAACGCTTTACCGGCAACCATTAAGAACTTAAATAAATCATATGACGAGGCCAATTCTGAATTCTTAAAAGCGAAAGCTAAACTTGACGCCATTGATCTGGCCATCGCCAATGGTCAAACCGTTGTTCCCAACCAAGAGCAAAAAATGCTTACCGAATTGGAGAAACGTTATCAGCAACTCAGCGAGCAATTAAATGAGTTTGACCAGCGTTACACTCGTGATTATCTGGCTCTACAACCTTCTCTTAAATACTTGCCCGAACAAATCAAAGAGCTGGAAATAGAAATCAAAAGCAAACGCCGACAAGGCGAGAAAATCGTTCGCTCATTGGCGTTACGGGAATATCAAGCGGCTCAACAGGTGGTCAATAAAATTCAACAACAACTGAATAACCACCGCAACAATGCAGTCAAGTTCACCAATTTATTCGCCCAACATGAAGCCTTAGCGGCTGATTTGGAAAGTCTGGAAATCTTGCGCCGCGAGGTTCAAGACAGGTTTGCCAAACTCAGTAGTAAAAACTATTCCAAAATCCCTCAAGTCAATATTGTTGAACGCGCCAGCCTCAATAAACAAGCCATCGGCCCGGATTACCAAAGCGGCGCGTTAATCACCTTGATCGTCTGCTTGTTGCTGGCCTTGTTCGTGGTTTGGATGAATGATTATTTAACCGCCCATCCCGAACAAAATCAGAGCGAACCGATCCACGTTTCACCGCTTTATGAAAAAAATGTCATCGGCGCGCGAATAGACGAAGCCAAAATTGAACAGGCGGTTGAAGTTGAAAATGGAGAACTGCCTGCGCCGGATCAAACGCCGAAAAGTTTAAGCTCGGCGCATTTAGAACAAATCCTGGATAATGCGGAGAGCGGCGCACAATTAACTTCCTTATTATTACTGTCCGGGATGACGCTGGAAGAAATAGCCAATCTAGGCCTTGAACAAATTAATATCAGCGAAGCGACAATCGAAGTACCCGGACACTTTAAACGTTTGATTCCTATCGGGCCGAACTTATTAGGTATTTTGACCGCAGCGGTAAAAAACGGCTATTTATGGCACAACCAAGCCAATCCAAGCAAGGAAATGTTGAACGCCATGCTGTTCTGTACCGCCGTGGATGCGGGAATCAGCCTATCCTCAAAATCTCCCGCCGCCGCCATCCGCGAAACCTATATAATCTATTTGGTTGAACAAGGCATACGCCTGGCGTTGCTTAATCAGGCGGTCGGTTATCTTTCACCGGTCGAATTAACCAAATACGCCCAATTTTCACCTGAAACAGAAGGACTTAGCATTCAGCAAATCGAATTACTTTATCCACTTTGTTAGCGTATAATTAAAGAATTTTATTTTTCACTGAGAATCAATGAGTATACAACTTTCTGACAGAGTCAAATCGGTTAAACCCTCCCCTACCCTGGCCATCACCGCAAGAGCGGCGGAAATGCGCGCTGCCGGCAAAGATATTATCGGCCTCGGAGCCGGGGAACCCGATTTTGACACCCCGGATCATATTAAAGCGGCTGCAGTGAAAGCCCTGGACGATGGTTTTACCAAATATACGGCGGTAGACGGCATCCCCAGTTTAAAAAAAGCTATTATTGAAAAGTTTAAGAAAGATAATAATTTTGATTACCAACTCAACCAAATTCTAGTTTCCTGCGGCGGCAAGCAAAGTTTTTATAATTTGTCGCAAGCCTTATTGAATCCGGGCGATGAGGTTATCATTCCTGCGCCTTATTGGGTTTCTTATCCGGATATGGTGTTATTGGCCGACGGCAAACCGGTTATTGTGCAAACCACCCAAGAGGCTCAATTTAAAATCACCCCTGAGCAACTACGCGCCGCCATCACCGATAAAACCCGCTTATTGGTCATTAACAGCCCATCCAACCCGACCGGCGTTGCTTATAGTGAAGCGGAATTAAAAGCATTAGGCGAAGTATTAAGAGAGTTTCCCAATATCATTATCGCCACGGATGATATGTATGAACATATCCTTTGGGACAAAGGCAGTTTTGTGAATATTCTCAACGCCAACCCCGATTTTTATGACCGCACTATGGTGTTAAACGGCATATCCAAAGCTTATTCAATGACTGGCTGGCGTATCGGTTATGCGGCAGGGCCAGCCGAATTGATTGGGGCGATGAAAAAGATACAATCGCAAAGCACATCAAACCCGACTTCTATCTCACAATTTGCCGCCCAAGAAGCCATTACCGGCGATCAGTCATGTATTGATGTGATGATGACCGAATTCAAAAAACGCCATGATTTTGTTGTCGAAGCATTAAATAAAATCGACGGCATTGAGTGTTTGAGCACCGACGGCACTTTTTATGTGTTTCCGAATATCAGCCGATTAATCAGCCGTCTGGAAGGCATAGAAAGCGATCTTGATTTCGCCGAATACCTGATTGAAAAAGCCGGTGTTGCCTTGGTGCCGGGCACTGCATTCGGTTCTCCCGGGCATATGCGGATTTCCATCGCCACCAGTATGGATAACCTGTCTAATGCTTTGGAAAGAATTCAAGCTGCGATATAAAAAGATATTCATTCCACCGAGGACGGCGGGAACGAGGATAAAAAGCAGGATGGGCAAAGCGCAGCGCGCCCATCAAAAAGGATGACCGTCAAACTCAGTCAAACAGCACAACAAGGATGTTGAGCATTATTTTTTACGCGATTAGACGTTTTCTTCAGTCAAATACGGCAGAAAAAACCGAAACACGGCGCCGCCTGCCGGGTTATTTTCCGCCCAAATTTTGCCGTTATGAACGGCAATAATTTCTTTGCAGATGGTCAGGCCTAATCCGGTGCCGCCGGAGCCGCTTTTGGTTTTACTGCTCTGAATAAATTTATCAAATATTTTTGATAGCTCTTGTTCCGGTATGCCCGGCCCTTGATCGACTACCGAGCAGACTAAACCATCAATTTTTTCAGTATCCGTGGCGCGTCTGCCCAACACCATCTGTTTTTGCTCAATAGTAATTTGAATCGTTGTTTTTTCAACGGAAAACTTAATTGCATTTCCGAGTAAATTAGTAATAACTTGCAGAATTTTATATTTGTCACAAAGTATTTCCGTATTCTCAAGCTCCGTATTAAATTGCAAATGAAGCTTTTTCTCTTCCACTTTACCCTGGTTTTCTTCAACAATTTGACTAACAATGTCACTCAGCGAATAGCGCTCTAGCGACAACTCTTCTTTACCGGCCTCCAGTTTAGACAAATCCAACAAATCATTTAATAAAATCAACAACCGTTCCGCGCTGATAATAATATTATTGATAAAGCGGTATAATTTTTCGGTATTGCCTTCTGCATTCGGCAATTTATTGACTTGCTTGAGCGATAATTTTGCAAAGCTGATAATGGCATGCATAGGCGTTCTCAATTCATGCGACATATTTGCCAGGAATTCCGACTTGGCGAAATTGGCCCTTTCGGCAATATCGCGCGAATGTCTAATATCGCTGATTTGATCATCAACCAATTGCTGCAATTGATCTCTATGATGCTTCAGTTCTTTGAAATATTCTTTACGATCAGTAATATCGAAAAAAATACTCAGATATTGATAAGGTTGATTATCTTCATCTAAAAAAGGCGTTGTGCTTTCAGAAAACCAGAGCATTGCGCCCTGTTTATTTTGAAAACAAGTTTCGCCCACCCAAGCGTTTCCCTCTCTTAGGAATCGGCTACGTTTATTTAAGTCTTGTTCAAAATTACTATCGCTACAACCAAACTTGGTATGAATATGTTCACCGCCGATGAATTCATTCCGGTTTCTACCCAATACATGACAAAACACTTCATTAACATCGATGACTCTGAAATGCTTATCCATCACTACAACGCCGGCGGCCAAATCCAAGGCATGCTTGTGATCGGCCAGCTCTTTTTCAAGCTTTTTATCCAAGGTGACATCGCGAAAAAAACAAACCAGATTATGACTGTCTAAAATCGGATTGGCCGACTGCTGATCCTCTTCCGCCGCTCCATTATCATCATCGCCGAATAAAGTCACATCCTCCTGACTCGCCTCACTGGCTGAAACATAAAGCAAAATATCCGAACCGGAATGATGTTTGCCAAGTAATGGAATATCGGCTGAAGCCCGCGAAGAAACAAAATAGCGGATATACGCACCTACATTATCTTCCACCCAATCGGGACATGGAATTAAATCAGGTATTTTTCGTTTGATAACTTCGCTCTCGCTGTAACCGAAGATATTTTGAGCGGCGATATTAAAGGACTCAACAAGACCATCTTCAGAAAAGGTGATGATGCCGTCTGAAGCATTGTGTAAAAGCGATTGTAACTTGGTCTGGGCGCTGATTAATTCAAAGCCGACGACAGATAATTCTTTATTCTGTTTTCTTAATGAGTTGATCTCATTAACCAGTTTTTCTCTACCGGAAAGTAGACTTGAAACATCGCTACTCATTGAATTATTTGCTTATTTCCATCGTTAACAGTCCCTTATCTACGTTTTTACTCGTTTAATTTCAAGGTTGCGCATACCTGATTGCCGCTGCCGATGTATTCAACATGAGAAAAACTTAATTTATTGGCGACAGCAATGCCTCTGCCATGATTATCCATCACTCGCTCAGGATCAAAATCCATATATTTGCGCCAATCAAAACCTTCGCCATCATCGGTGATGGTAATTTGAATGCTATCGTTTAAACGACAAAAATCCAGCATAACTTTCTTATCAACATTTTCCGCTGATTGCAGGCGTCGACTAACCTCTTCCTTCCAAGCGCCGCAATCATTTAATTCGGTTTTTTCCTGGTAACTAATCCTCAGATTTCCATGCTCTATGGCGTTGATCATTAATTCCGTCAACCCCATGACCACCACCGAAGGCTCGGGACAAGCATTGGAAACCAATGAAGCAATCCAACGCGCCTCTTCTAAACTCTTAAACTCAAATTGCGCGGTTTTCAGCATCCCCATCGTCATTCGCGCTTGCTCTAAATTTTTTTGAATTTCCAAAAAGCGCAAATGATCATCCACTGCGGTTTTAGTGACCGACAATAAAACTTCTTCATCAAACGGTTTGGTTAAATAATAATAGGCGCCGGCTTTAATCCCTTCGGCAATCTCCAATGAACCCGCTTTTGCCGTTTGAAAAATAACAGGGCAATTTTGCAGAACCGGATGCTGCTTAATTTTTGCCAACACATCCATGCCATTCATTTCCGGCATCATCCGATCTAATAAAATGACGTTGAAATCTTCCGGCGTTTCCTCCAACATTTCCATAGCGACTTTGCCGTTTTCAGCGGTACTGATACGATAATTGGTTTCCGCCAAAAATTCAGTGACACACTCTAAATTAAGCTCTTCATCATCAACAATCAGAATATGAGGGGGTAAATTTTCCATGTAAGCTCAGTGATCTATTAAAAACCTTTTTTGGATTCTGCTACTACAAAAAATGTTTAAGACATTTATCTAGCGACTCACCCTTTAAACAATTGATTTAATATAACGTAGACGCATGCTATAGCCTGCATTATCGGTTACTTGTGCAGGCTAAAGCCTGCGCTCCAATTTATCAGCTATCTTAAAGAAGTGGTGTACTAGCAGGATGGTAGTTGTATATCCGGTTATTTAAGCTTAAAGATAGCAAACTTAAATCCTTTTACAAGCATAAAAGTATATTCGGAGATGATGCGCTGATTTTTCACTCAACGAAAAGATGAAAGCCGATAACGGCAAAGCCGTTATCGTATTAAGGACTGAGAATTTTACACCAAACTTAACAAAACACCGGCCGCCACCGCTGAACCGATAACCCCGGCCACATTTGGCCCCATCGCATGCATGAGCAAGAAATTATGCGGGTTGGCTTCCAGACCGACTTTATTAGCAACCCGAGCCGCCATCGGCACAGCCGAGACCCCGGCCGCCCCAATCAAAGGATTAATCGGCGTCTTGCTGAATTTATTCATGGTTTTCGCCATCAGCACTCCACTCGCGGTGCCGATGCTGAATGCAACAGCGCCCAAAGCCAAAATACCCAAAGTTTCCATCTGCAAAAAGGCTTCCGCGCTCATCTTTGAACCGACCGCCAAGCCCAAAAAGATGGTCACGATATTGATTAATTCATTTTGCGCAGTCTTGCTTAAACGATCAACCACGCCGCAAGCGTTCATCAAATTCCCTAAACAAAACATACCGACCAGCGGCGCCGCCGAAGGCAATAATAAGGCCGTCAAAAACAATAACATCAGCGGAAACAATATCTTTTCAGTTTGACTGACCGCCCTTAATTGCTGCATTTCAACCGAACGCTCTTGCTCGGTTGTTAATAAGCGCATAATCGGCGGCTGTATTAACGGCACCAAAGCCATATAAGAATAAGCGGCAACCGCGATAGCGCCCAATAATTCAGGGGCCAATTTAGATGCGACATAAATCGCGGTCGGCCCGTCCGCGCCACCGATAATAGCGATAGCCGCAGCGTCTTTAAAAGTGAATTCCAAACCTGGAACAGCATTCAGCGCTAAAGCACCCAATAATGTCGAAAAAATGCCGAATTGCGCGGCGGCGCCTAAAAACAGCGTTTTCGGATTAGCCAACATGGGGCCGAAATCAGTCATTGCCCCGACCCCCATGAAAATCAATAATGGAAATATACCGGTTTTAATACCCGTATATAAATAATATAGCAATCCGCCCTCATCAGCCATGCCGGCAATGGGGATATTACTCAACACCGCCCCAAAACCAATCGGCACCAATAACAATGGTTCGAATCCCTTTTTTATCGCTAAATACAGCAAACCAAAACCAACCGCCATCATAATGGCTTGTGAGCCGCTGATATTGGATATACCAGTACTTTCCCACAACAGTATAAACTTTTCCATTAGAACTCTCTAAAATATATGTTTAAAGTCAGAATAAGACTTCTTGCATGAATAGGCTATGCAGATTACATAGCCTGGTGTTTCTAAAACCCATTGAGCAGCCGCAAAAAAAGCGGCGCTTTTTGCTGAACCCGGCGATTGCAAAGTTCAACAAACAACATCCTCTCTACAAAGAAATTAGAACATCGCCAACCGCAACACTATCGCCTTCTTTTACATTGATGGAAGTCACTGTGCCGGATGATTTTGCTCTAACCTCGGTTTCCATTTTCATGGCTTCCATGATAATAACCACATCGCCCGCGGCAACGCTATCGCCGACTTTTACCACAACTTTCAAAATATTACCGGCCATCGGCGAATCAACCACACCGCCACTGGCGCCTGCGCCAACCGCGGCTGCCGCAGGCGCTGCATTAGCAACTGCTTGAACATTAAGATCAGCATTACCCGGCCCGACAACGACATTGAAGTTACGTCCGTCAACATTCACTGTATAAGTTTCAGCCTCTTGATCTGCGGTTTTTGTAGCCGCCGCTGATTTAGCGGCAAAGGCTTCCGGATCCGGAGCCGGTTCAAAGGCATCAGTATTACCTCTGTTTTGTAAAAACTTCCAGCCGACTTGCGCAAATAAGCCATAAATCAAAGCATCGTCTTCAACGCTATCCGCCAATGTCACAGATTCTGCTGCAGCTTTCTCTTTCACTTCAGCGATTAAATTGTCCATTTCAGGTGCAAGCAAATCAGCCGGACGGCAGGTAATAGGCTCGCCGCCATCCAACACTTTTTGTTGTAATTCGCTATTAACCGGCGCAGGCGCCGCGCCATATTCACCTTTCAACACGCCAGCGGTTTCTTTACTGATAGATTTGTAACGTTCGCCGGACAATACATTCATAACCGCTTGTGTGCCTACTATTTGCGAAGTCGGCGTCACCAAAGGGATATAGCCCAGGTCTTTACGAACACGGGGAATTTCCTGCAATACATCATCAAATTTATCAGCTGCGTTCTGCTCTTTAAGCTGACTTTCCATATTGGTTAACATACCGCCGGGTACTTGCGACACCAAAATACGGCCATCCACACCTTTCAGGCTGCCTTCAAATTGAGCGTATTTTTTACGAATGCCTCTAAAATAATGAGCGACTTTTTCCAGCTCATTCAGATCCAGCCCGGTATCGCGCTCTTGACCCTGCAAACTGGCTACGATAGTTTCTGTGGGGCTATGACCGTAAGTCATGCTCAATGACGAAATTGCCGTATCTAGGTTATCAATCCCGGCCTCAATCGCTTTAATATAAGTGCCGACGCTTAAACCGGTAGTCGCGTGACACTGCATATGAATAGGAATATCGACCGCTTTTTTCAGCTTGGAAATTAATTCATAAGCATCATAAGGCCTTAACAATCCCGCCATATCTTTAATGCAAATAGAATGAGCGCCCATATCTTCAATAACGCGACCTTGCTCAACCCATTTATCAATGGTATGCACAGGGCTGGTGGTATATGAAATCGTGCCTTGAGCGTGAGCGTCAGTGGTCAACACCGCTTTAATAGCGCGTTCGATATTGCGCATATCGTTCATTGCATCAAAAATTCTGAACACATCAATGCCGTTAACAACGCAACGCTCAACAAATTTATCCACTACATCGTCAGCATAATGACGATAACCCAAAATATTTTGTCCTCTGAATAACATTTGTTGAGGCGTATTCGGCATCGCTTTTTTCAATAAACGAAGTCTTTCCCAAGGATCCTCGCCTAAGTAACGAATACATGCATCAAATGTCGCGCCGCCCCAAGACTCCATCGACCAATAACCAATTTTATCCAATTGCTCACAGATGGGCAGCATATCTTCAATGCGCAGACGGGTAGCCAAAATTGACTGGTGCGCATCGCGTAGGACAAGTTCAGTGATACCTAAAGGGTTTGCCATTATTTTCTCCAGGGCCTTTTTGGGCCGCATTTTTTACCTTGTGGGTGTGTAGAATTGAAAGATAATAAAGCTTTTTTGACCGGAACAGCAGCTCCGATAGAAAACTATTTTTGATATTTTTTACGATATTGAGAGACTGCAGCGGAAATCGCAGCTATGGTAGCGGATTCATTTCCGTTTGACGGGGAGGACATTTCAGGTTTGACTATTACCTGAGCCGGAAAAAAGCGATCTACGACAACGCGCAATAAAGTAACCGCCAATACCAGAGCCGCCAAAAAAACAAATACGATAGCCATCCCGACTAACATCAGTTCAAATCCTGAACTCATCATTTCGCTCATATTACCAAATAATTAAGTTAAAATTATCCGCATTATGCCGAAATTACAACTTTTAGACAATAGCCAGGACATTTCACCGGCACTTGCCGCCATTATAGACAACTCTATAAATATGTTAAATAACAATAAACTAACCTTAATTTAACATAGTTTTGTTTATTTTATTCTTTGCTCCCTCCGCAAAACTTTTACAAGCTACTGTATTTTAGCAACTATCCTCCGAACTTCTCTCAACCATCATGATCTAATCGCTATATTCACTTATCTTTTAAAGGGTTACAGAAAATTTGAATTTTTGCTTATTCACCACCATATCTTGTAGAATTAACTTAATCTCAAATCACCCTCTTCAAGAATTCATGGTCTTACTCTAAAATTGGACAGTTAAATTGATTTCCAGTATTGTTACCGCCGCACTTTTTATGATTGCCCTAGGCATTACTTTGGCAATCATACTTGCTATTGCAAATAAAAAATTATTTGTATTCGAAGACCCGCGCATTGAAGAAGTAGACGACATGTTGCCGCAGGCGCAATGCGGCGCGTGCGGCGTACCCGGATGTCGGCCTTTCGCTGAAGCCGTGGTCGGCGGCGAAAAAAACCCATCCGATTGCACAGTCAACAGCCCGGAAGGCAATGCCGATATTGCCGCCTATTTGGGGGTCAGCATGGAGGCCAAAGAAAAAGTGGTGGCCCGTTTGGCCTGCACTGGCGGCACCCATGTTGCGCGAACTCGGGCTAAGTATCAAGGCATGAAATCCTGTCAAGCGGCGTCGGTGGTTTCAGGCGGCGGCAAGGGCTGTCATTGGGGTTGTTTGGGTCTGGGCGATTGCGACGATGTCTGCGATTTTGATGCTATCTATATGGATGAACACGGCTTGCCGATTGTCATTGAAGATAAATGCACAGCCTGTAACGACTGTGTTGAGGTTTGCCCCAAAGACCTATTTTCTTTACAACCTGTCAGCCACAAATTATTTGTCGCTTGCAAAAGCCAGTCCGTAGGGGACTTGGCTTTGGCCGAATGCGAGGTCGCCTGTACGGCTTGTGAAAAATGCGTGGTTGATGCGCCGGAAGGATTAATTGAAATTAAAAACAATTTGGCCGTCATTGATTATCAAAAATATGATCGTTTTGACATTGATCGCACCCCGATTGAGCGCTGCCCGACCGGCGCCATTGTCTGGATAGACAACAAATTGGGCACAACGCGATCCAGTATCGGTAGGGAAGCCAAAAGATCCAACCGCACAGACGCCCTGCCCTTAGGTTGAGCAAACAATTCGACTGCTAAGGAACGTGAATTTTATTCTCGTTCCTAACCTCCGTTAAAAGGCATCGAAATTTTGGCCGTTTAGGACTGAGAATGAAATAAAATTCTCAGTCATTAACATCATTTCAAATACAAATATTTATTATTAGTTGGCATTTCTGAGTAGAAAAGGAATCTTATGGCTTTTTTTGGCAAATCAAAAGAAACAAAAGCAATTAAATACCCCGGCATTCGCATCGCAGTAAACGGTCGTTCCGCAGTCCTCATGAATGAAGGCCAAGCCAGTATCGCCGCCGGTTTTGTTTCCACGCCTGAAAATTTGTCTTTGTCCGCTTATTGGGAAAAAGCGAAAACCCTGCCCAGTTATGCCGACCTGCACATCCCGAATGCGGCTGCCGCCAATTCGATAGGCGGTTGTGTTGGCTTATCGCTTACCGGCATGCGTTGCAGTTATTATTGCGGCAACCAGGAATTCGGCGAAATCCAACAATCTTTAACCGCTGCGGTAGGTAAAAGACTGCCTTTGCTGATTCATCTCACTGCCCAATCGGTCGCCAAATCGACTCATAATCAGCAATGCAGCCACGACAACTATCACAGTCTGGATAACACCGGTGCCCTGCAATTGTTCGCGCATAACGCCCAGAGCGCCGCCGATTTAAGCATTATCGGACGTAAAATTGCTGAATTATCGCTTAACCCCGTGGTCATCGCACAAGACGGCGAATCAACCGCCGAACTGATCGAAACGGTGGATTTAGCCGAACGAGAATTGCTTAAAGAGTTTCTGGGACAACCGGATGACCTGATCGACGCCCCAACGCCTTCGCAACGCTTATTGTACGGCGAAAAAAGACGCCGAGCACCGTTGATCTGGGATGTCGATAACCCATTGATGACCGGCGCGTCCGCCGATTCTAATGCGTATATGCATTCCACCGCAGCGCAACGCCCTTATTTTTTCGATCACCTTGCCGAAATCACCCAACAATGCATGGATGAGTGGCATGAATTAACCGGTCGCCAATACCAAAGAATCAAACTCAATGATACGCAAGCAGCTGAATATTTAATTATCACCCAGGGCGGCGCTTACCACGCCGCATCCGCTGTGGCTGAACATTTAAACGAAATTCGCAATATTAAGATTTCAGTCGCCGATATGACCTTGTTTCGCCCGTTTCCCGGCGATATTATCGGTCGCATCGTCAAAGCCAAAAAAGGCGTTTTGATTCTGGAGCGCACCGACCAACCATTAGCGGAAGATTTACCGATTATCCGAGCAGTGCGGGCGACCATCGGCAAATGCCTGGAAAACGGTCGCCATCCTGAAAAACCGCCGCATGCCGATCATGCCGCTTATCAGCAATTGGACGATGCCCCTGTCTTATATTCCGGTTGCTACGGTCTGGGCGGTCGAGAATTGCAGTTCACCGACATTATTGCCGCCATCGATAATATGATTGCAGGCGATTCGCAAAAAAAGTTTTTTTACCTAGGGCTTTCTTTCCATCGTTTAACGCCGATCACCCCCAAACAAGAAGTCCAAATTCAACAGGTTGAAGAAGCTTATCCCGGCTTGCGCGAAATGACCTTAACCTTGCCGCACACTGGCAACTGGTTCGCCGCCGACCCGCTTTCGCTGCGCTTTGAGTCCACAGCCGACCACGGCGTTTATGCCGCCGGTGAAAACATGGCATTATGCTTATTCAATGCCTTAGATTTACCCATCAAATCACTACCGTTAAATAATCCGCAAGCCCAAGGGCAAACACAGCGTTATTTATTGGCGGCCTCTGAGCAAGAGCTGATTTTAAATACGCAAACGCCGGTGACAACGCTTTTAATTAGCGACGCCAATGTTTTTAATCATAGCGACCCGTTACCCGGACTGGTAAAACACGGCAATTTGATTCTGCAAAGCCGATTGAGTTCAGCGCAAGAGGTTTGGCGCTCGCTGCCGACGCATATTCAAAAATTCATTAGTAATAAAGAAATTAATTGTTATTTTATTAATGCCGAACAAATCAGCGAAGATGTATCGGATGCCGCCGCTCAGCCTAATTCTTTGGCGGCCGCCGTTTTATCCGGCGCTTTTTTGAAAATCGCCGCCCTACCGGAAACCGCTGACGCCGAAGACATCTTAAAACAATTAATCTCTATTTATCAGGAAAGACTGACGCCATTCAATAAGCAAAGCGGTTCAACCTATGAAAACGCCATTCAGCGCGGCTATGCTGAATTAGCCGCCATCGATCATACACAAATGACAGTAGGCGATATTGAGCCGGACAATACCGCCCAATCGGCAAACATCATACCGCTCAAATTGCAGCAACGCCCGGCCAATGACCATCCTATTTCGGATGTACACCGCTTTTGGAATCATACCGGCTATACCTACATCAGCAAAAACGCTCAAAAAACATTGGTTGATCCCTTTATCGCCACCGGCGCCATTCCCGCCGCCACCGGCATGTTTAGAGATATGACCACAATGCGCCGCGAACACCCGGTATGGATTCCTGAAAACTGCACGGCTTGCGGGGATTGTTATACCTATTGCCCGGACAGCGCGATTCCCGGCTTAATCAACACAGTCGGCGAAGTTTTTGAAACCAATATCAAACGCATTGAACGTGAAGGCAAAACAGTTAAACATTTGCGCCGGGCGATTCGCATGGTTGAAAAAAAATACCACCAATTAGCGACCGGCAAAACCGAAGGCGACAATTTAAAACCGGTTTTCGCCAAAGCCATCGGCGAAACCATTAAGGAATATCCGGATCACAGCCAGGAAGCCGTTCATCAAGAGTTTGAATGGTTTAAAGACGCGATGGGCGATTTTAAATTCGCTTTAACCAAACCTTATCACGACGCCATGAATAAGCGCCAAGCCAATAGCGGCGGCCTTTATTCCATTACCATTGACCCTTATGCCTGTAAAGGCTGCATGGAATGCGTCAAAGAATGTGAAGACGGCGCGCTAAAAGCGGAAATTCAAACGACGGATAGCGTTGAAACCTTACGCCGCGACTGGGATTACTGGATGGATTTACCCACGTCCAACGATAAATTCAGCCGCATTGATGATTTGGACGAAAAAATCGGCGCTTTGCATACTTTAATGCAAGATAAACGCAATTACCGTTCTTTTTCGGCAGGCGATAACGCGCATCCCGGTAATGGCGAAAAGTCGTCGGTTCATTTGTTCACCGCCACAATAACCGCCTTGATGCAGGGACGAGTGAAAAAACATTGTCGCCACATCAACCAGCTTATCAATGATATGGAGCGGCATATTCGCCTGAAACTGGCGGAAAACCTGGATATCAGCGATGCCGATGCGATTGAAGATGCGCTGGAACAAAACAAAAACGTCGATTTAACCCTGGCGCGTTTAAGCGCGGTGCTGGATGAAACCAAAGGCACTTTTCCGATTGATAAAGACTGGCTGAAATGGGCCAGCCAAATTGTCGTCAAACTCAGACACTTGAAATGGCAATATGAAATCGGCGACAGCGGTGAAGGTCGAGCCGCCATGGGCATCAGCAACAGCGCCGACCAAACCGGTTCATGGGGCGGTCACTATCCTTACAACCCCTACCCGTTTCCGTGGGCGAGTCACCTTTATCAAGACGCGCCCGCAGTCGCGCTGGGTCTATTCGAAGGCCATATGGTTAAAATGGCTGAAGGCTTTAAAACCATGCGCACAGCGGAGCTGGAAATCGCCGGTCAATACGACAGAGAATTCCATGATGCCTATTTCAAAGCTTTCAATTGGCAACAATTCAGCGATGAAGAATACAAACTGTGTCCGCCGGTGGTTTGCATCGGCGGCGCAAACGCTTTAAGCGACAACGGTTTTCATAATTTATCACGCGCCATCAGTTCCGGCGCGCCGTTGAAAGTTTTATTGCTCAACAACCATGAACTGAACCAGTCTAAAGAAATCAGTCTGATTGCCATGGCTCACCAGCAATGTTTTGTCTTGCAAAGCGCACAATCGCATCTTAATCATCTGTTGGAAGGTTATATCGACGGCTTGAACTACCCAGGCGCAGCGATTTTCAATATCTATGCCGCCAACCAGAAAGTTCACGGCATAGCCGATGATATGGCCACCCGACAAAGCAAAATGGCCGTTGAGTCGCGCGCTTTTCCGCTGCTCAGTTTCAATCCGGATAACGGCTCAACCTGGAAGAAATGCCTATCATTACAAGGCAACCCCGGCATAGAGCAAACCTGGAGTCAGTTTACCCTGGAATATACCGATGAATACGGCAACCAGGAAAAAATGCAACTGCCGTTTACTTTAGCCGACTGGGCATTAAGCGAAGGCCGCTTTAATGCGTATTTCTCGGTGATTCCTCAACAACAATGGGATGAAGATACCTGTTCGTTCCATGAATTTGTGCAGCTGTCAGAAGCCGACCGTGAAGGCCAGATCCCCTTTGTTTGGGCGATTAATCCCGACAACAATCAATTATTAAAAATGCAGGTTGCGCCTAAAATTGTTGAACTAGCCACAAATGCGCAACAATATTGGACATTATTGAAAGGGCTTACCGGCGATGACGAAAAAATCGACCCGCAAGCCATTGCCGACAACGCCAAAGCGGAAGCGGCGCAAACCTTAGTTTCAGGCTTGATGAATCTGGTCACCGATGGAAATGCCGAAGATTTGCTGAAAGCGATCAGCTCGGCGCCGAGCAGTAATATTGCGATTGCGACCCCCACTGCAGCGGCTTCAACCGCAGCGACGGATGCGGCTCCGGCGGCAGCGCCCGCCAACAGCAGCGGCCATGATGCGGTATGGATCGAAACCCCGGATTGCACAACCTGCGATGAATGCGTGGATATTAACCCGAATATTTTTCAATACAACGATGAGAAAAAAGCCGTTGTCGTCAATCCGACGGCGGGCACTTTTGCCGATATCGTCAAGGCGGCTGAAAAATGTACGGCGGTGATTATTCATCCAGGCACGCCCTGGAACCCTAATGAGGCTAATTTAGATAAATTAATTAAACGGGCGGAAAAGTTTCAATAATGGGCTTATTTGAATTTTTTGGCAAAAAAACCTTTCCTCACGGCATCCATCCGCCTGAGTATAAAGAAGTCACCAGCCGCAAAGAAACCATGCGGATACCGTTTCCTGAGGAAATCGTTTTACCCTTAACCCAGCACATCGGCGCGCCTGCTGTGCCGGTGGTGCATAAAGGTCAATTCGTCGAGCGCGGACAACTAGTCGCCAAGGCTGCTGAAAAAGCTTTATCATCACCGATATACGCCTCGGTAAGCGGCACTATCAAGGATATAGATTTAATGCCGGGCACCAAAGGCCCGATCCGCTCAATTGTGATCAGCACTTCGCCAGCTTCAGCGCAAATACCGATTGAAGGCGAATATCAAGACTATCAACAAATGGATAGCAGCGAAATCCCTCAAGCGGTGCAAGCAACAGGTATGGTCGGATTGGGCGGCGCCGGTTTTCCGACTTACGTCAAAATGATGCCGCCTAAGGATAACCCAATCCATACAATCGTGATCAACGGCTGCGAATGCGAACCCTTCTTGACCACCGATCACCGCATCATGTTGGAAAAAATTCACAACATGATTACCGGCATTAATATCGCTTTAAAAGCAATCGGCGCGCCGAAAGCGATTATCGGCATTGAAGATAATAAGTTGGACGTTTTAGAAGAAATCAAGCCGCATTTGCCGAAAGACGGTACTATCGAAATAGAGGCCGTGAAAACCAAATATCCGCAGGGCGCAGAAAAAATGCTGGTCAAATCGCTATTGGATATAGAAATTCCAACCGGCGCTTTGCCCTCCTCCATTGGTTTGGCGATATTCAATGTAACGACCATGGCCGAACTGGGCGATTTATTTCCCAGCCAACGCGGTTTGATTGAGCGCATCATCACCGTTACCGGAGAAAACCTGGAGCACCCCGGCAATTATTTGGTGCCTATCGGCACCCCGCTCAAACATATTATCAAATACGTCGGTTTTCATGATGTCGAGGCGGAAGTGATTTTAGGGGGACCGATGATGGGGCACCCGGTAGCCTCACTGGATATTCCCACAGTTAAAGCAACCGGCGCCGTGTTAATTCTGGATAAACAGGCTATCCGCAGCGATGAAATTCAACCTTGCATCAAATGCTCACAATGCCTGCAAGCCTGTCCCATCAATTTGAATCCATCTGAACTGGGACAATTGGCCAGCATGCGCCGCTACGATGTGATGGAAGAAAAATATCATTTAAATGATTGCTTTGAATGCGGTTGCTGTAGTTATGTTTGTCCGTCAAATATTCCGTTGGTGCAATATTTCAGAATTGCCAAGCTATTGAATCGACAAAGGCATATGCAAAATGGCTAAAGACCAAACCCAATTCGATATCAGCACCTCGCCGTTCATTCGCCGAGCGCCGACTGTTGCGCAAATCATGCGTAACGTGGTTTATGCATTAATGCCTTTGGCCGTTTTCGCAGTGCATCATTTCGGCATCAGCGCCTTGGCCTTAATCATTGCCACCACGCTATCCTGTGTATTGACTGAACATCTGTTTTGCAAATTGTCGCACAAAAAAACCACAATAGGCGACGCCAGCGCTGTCATCACCGGTTTATTGCTGGCCTTGACCCTACCCCCCGGATTTCCTTTGTGGATGGGTGCAGTGGGCGGTTTTGTCGCTATCGCGATGGGCAAAACCCTATTCGGCGGCATCGGCTTTAATGTATTTAATCCGGCATTAGTCGGCAGGGCTTTTTTACAAGCGGCTTTTCCGGTTTCCATCACCACCTGGACGCCCGCTCATGTAGATAATCGCTTCGTTGAATTTATTCCATCCAGTCTGGCCTGGCCATTTATGAAGCCGGTTTCAACCACTGAATGGACGGTGCAAATGGCGACTGACGGCTTTACCGGCGCAACGCCTTTGGCATTGATGAAATTCCAGGGGATTTTTACCGATAGTTGGGATTTATTCATCGGCTTAACCGCTGGCTCAGTCGGCGAACCGTCTTCCTTGCTGATTTTATTATGCGGCGCTTATTTAGTTTTTCGCAAAATGCTCGATTGGCGCATTCCCGCCGCTGTTATATTAGGCACAGTGCTGTGCTCGGCAATTTTCTATTTCATTGATAGCCAGCAATATCCCTCGCCCACGTTTATGATTTTTTCCGGCGGCCTGATGTTTGCCGCAGTATTCATGGCCAGCGATATGGTCGCCTCACCGGTTACTCCCTTAGGCATTCTGATTTTCGGCTTGCTAGTGGGCTTTTTAACGGTGATTATTCGCTTGTTCGGCGGTTTAACGGAAGCCGTCATGTACGCCATTCTTTTCGGCAATGCCGCGACGCCGTTAATTGAAAGCTATACCCAACCGCGTGTTTACGGCGAAACCCGAAAGGTGAAGAAATGAGCCAACAAGCGGAAACCCCTAAACAACCCTCCAGCAGCTCACTCATTTTGACACTGGCGGTGGTCGCCATGTTATCGGGTTTATTAGTGGTGCTGATTTACGAATTCACCAAACCGATTATTGCCGAAAATCAACGCATCGCCACCGAAAAAGCCATTTTCAAAGTATTACCCGCCGCCGAAAGTCGGCTGACTTTTCAATTACAAGACGGTAAACTGATTGCGGCGGATGATAAAAGCGGCGGCGAATTGCTGTACGCCGGTTACGATAGCAATAAACAATTGGTCGGATTGGCGCTCAACGCCGCTGCTCAAGGCTATCAAGATACGGTTAAACTGCTTTATGGCTACACCCCGGAAAATGGCTGCATTACAGGTTTTGACGTATTGAAAAGCACTGAAACTCCGGGCTTTGGCACCCAAATTTCCAGCAACGCGGAATTTTTGGCTAATTTCAAATGTCTTGAAGCTAAGGTTAAGCAAACTCTGGACGGCTTGGCGAACGTCATCAAAACCGTCAGAAACGGTACTAAACAACATGCTTGGGAAATCGACGCCATTTCCGGCTCGACGATTACTTCCAACGCCGTCGGTCGAATGTTAAACCAAAGCGGACAACGGCTGCACCCCGTTATCGCAAAACATTTACCCATGCTGCAACAAGCGGCCGAACAACCGCCAACTCAATAGGTGATTTATGGCGCAAACAAATAAAAAAGAAACGCCTTTAACATGGGACGTATTCACCACAGGACTTTGGAAAGAAAATCCGGTTTTCGTGATGATGCTGGGGCTGTGTCCGGTATTAGCGGTCACCAACACTGTGGAAAATTCACTGGGCATGGGCGCGGCGACCTTGTTTGTACTGGTCTGCTCTAATGCGTTGGTTTCAGCGTTAAGAAATTTCATTCCCAAACAAGTCCGCATTACCACTTATATCGTCATCATCGCCACCTTCGTAACTTTGGTGGATTATATTATCCAAGCGATTAGTCTGGATTTATATAACAAACTGGGCGCATTTATTCAGTTGATTGTGGTGAACTGTTTGATTTTGGGTCGCGCCGAAGCCTACGCCTCTAAAAATTCTTTCGGTAAATCGGTCATCAGCGCCACCGGCATGGGCTTAGGTTTCGCTTTAGCTTTGGTGATGCTGGGTTCTGTGCGTGAATTATTAGGTTCCGGACAATTATTAGGCATCCGGATTTTCAGCGAAAATTTTGAACCTTGGATAGTGATGATTCTGCCTCCTGGCGGCTTCATTGTACTGGGCTGCTGGTTATTATTAATCAACTATGTGCATCAGCGCAAAACCGAGAGCCTGATTAATCAAGACGCCGCCGCCTCACATTGCAGCGTCCCTCAGCAACATTAAAGGCATCAGCTTATGAACCCCGAATCCTTAGGCTTTATTTTTCTCAGCGCGTTTTTGATTAACAATTTTGTGTTAGCCATGTTCTTAGGGCTTTGTCCGTTCGTCGGCGTTTCCGCAAAACGCGACACCGCCTTTAATATGAGCCTGGCCACCACCTTCGTAATGTTTGTCAGTTCGGTTTGCGCTTACGGCGTTAATAGCATACTGACCCACTTCGAGCTGGAATTTCTCCGTTTAATCAGCTATATCGCCATTATCGCTTCCGCAGTGCAATTGGTTGAAATGATTTTGAAAAAATTCAGCCCCACTCTATTTAGAGCGCTGGGTATCTTTTTGCCGTTAATTACCACTAACTGCGCCATACTAGGGGTCGCCTTGTTCCAAACCGCTCGCGGCTATGACTTTTTTCAATCGGTCGCCTTTAGCTTGGGCGCAGGCGCAGGATTTGGCTTGGCTATCATGCTGATGGCGGGATTAAGAGAAAAACTGGAATTATCAAAACTACCGAACATCACCCAGGCGGCCGCCTTAAGTATGATGTTGGCGGGCATCTTATCAATGACGTTTATGGGTTTTGCGGGTTTGGGCGGAACTGCTTGAAAATAATTTGTTTAGTAGGGCTAAAGCTCTATCTATATTGAATGAATCGTAAAGTTTAAACCCAAAGGTTTGGAACGGGGTGAAGACCCTGTCCCGCTCAGTCACAATAGCGTAAAAAAAACTGACACTTTTTGCTGTTTCCCAAACTCCAGTTTGGGAAATCTGAACGGAAGCTCCAGCTTCCCCTATTTTTTCCAAAGCCGGAGCTTGGGAAATAGCGTGATCCCGCTATTTTAGGCGCCACCTTGTTTCAAACCCTGAGCCAGACGGGATATCCATCCCGTTCGTAACGTTTATTTCTCATCAAAATAACGATACAATCCCCGAATAAATCAAAATCCAAAGGTTTGGAACGGGAGGCACACCTCGTCCCGATCAAGTAAAAAAACGGGAGCAAACATGTTAAATTTTTTAATCGCAATGGCGATCATTTTTACGTTGATGCTGGCCTGGATATGGGTGCAGCAGAAATCCCGGAAATTCGCTGCCCGCCACCCTGAATTCGGTCCCGCAAAAGAAGAAGGTTTGGGATGTGGAAAAAATTGCGGTTGCGTATCGGGTCGTTGTGAAAAACAATAAAATTTAACCCAGCCTTGTCGTTTATATTTAAAAGGTCGGGTTAACTCTCAGCGTTAACAAAACCCAAAAACTCATTGAGTACAGGGTCACTGATATGAGAACCGCGGATCAGATCCGTTATTTCTGAAAACATTGCGCCTAAAGACTGCTGAGGCTGGTCGAAACTTTGCAGTAAGGGCTTAAAACGGCTTTGAATACTTTCTCTGCTTTGATTAAGAAACTGTTCAGCCTGTTGGAAGCGAGATTTACTCAGGCTCGGATTAACAGAATTTTCCGCTTGTTGATAAGTCGATACCGCTTCAACCGAGCGTTGCATTTGCAAATTCATCGAAAATTCAGCTATCTGTGAAGTATCAAATCCTAACGACAAAGCTTCTTTCAGCGCCTGTTTTTGATTTCCCTGAAAAAAATCTTTACTGACATCGCCCATCTGCGCTAATAAATCTTCCAAAGCCCTTTTTTCATCAGCGTTCAAATCGCCTTCTATAGCGATATTAACTTCCCCTACCGCTTGATAATTCTGTTCAAAAAAAGCAACTTCGGTATTTCCATCGGCCGCCTGCATTCGATTGCGTTCAGCGCTGAATGATTGGCTTAGATTAATGCTGATCACATCGCCTTCACGGGTTTCAATCTCAACGCTTGCCGATTTTGATGTCTGCAGCGCTATACTGCGTTGATTGACGACCAGAGAATCAACGCCGCCTTGGTTTTGTTCAAAATCGTCCAATCCGTCCATTGTCAACTGATATGTTTTATCCACATTTTCAGCAATGACTCCGTTAAGCGCGCCCATTTGTTCTAAAATATCTTTCGCTTCGCTAAAGCCTTGTTCGATTCCGCTTCTGGCCTGCTCAAAAAAATGTTCCGCATCAACATCCGTTTGGTTTTGCTGTAAACGCCCGTAGGCTTGTTTGACGAAAGATAAAATATTATCCGCGACTTTTTCCGGAGCATAATCATCAACAGGTCTGATTTCAGCCGCCTGATGACTTTTCATAGTCTGCTGTAATTTAAGCAATACTTGCTTATCGACTAAATACTCAGCCTGCGTTTGTTTCGCATCAAGAGAATCTTGACCAGATTCACTGATTGACTTGTCCGCTTGATGAACATGCGATTGCGGCGTTTGAAAATGAGGAAAGAATGATTGAGAAGCGATTGAAGAAATCATATTGGCCACCTGCTAGCAAAGCTGCTTTATTTGACTATCGGCGGTCTTTGAAAATACTTTAATTTATATTTGCCGCTTCCTGCTCACTGCCGCTATGATGGGATAAAATTTCAATTATTGAGAAAATCATGACTTTAATCGAAGAAAAACAGATCGTTGAATTAGGCGTTGAAAAAATGGATCATGACCATAGCAATTTTGTAAACTTGGTCAATCAATTAGAAACTTGTGATGATGATAATTTTCCAGCTTTGTTCGAATTATTACCGATAAGAATGGAAAAACATTTTGCAATGGAAAATCAATTAATGGAAGAATTTAACTTCCCGGCAATTTTGATTCATCAAGAGGAGCACTCGCGCATTCTGGAAGAAATTAAGCAAGTCAAAGCGAAAATAGACGACGGCGCTATAGATGAAGGCAGAACATTTGTGAAAGAAAGCTTAATCCAGTGGTTTTTAAACCACCTCAATACGATGGATAGCTGTTTGGCTGCGGATATTGCCCATAAAACCCAGTAACCGGCATGAATGGCGGATTGCTGCGCAAATCCGCCCTACTCTATTCCAAGCAGATAATCAACAAACTGATCAAATGGCGTCAACACCTTTTTCAGCGGTTCGGATTCTAATCACTTCCGGCAAGGCGCTGACGAAAATCTTGCCGTCGCCAATGCGACCGGTGTTTGCCGACTCCTGTATCGTTTGCATTGCTTTTTCCAGCATGGCATCATCTACTGCGATTTCCAGTTTCACTTTAGGCAAAAAATCGACCACATATTCCGCGCCTCTATAAAATTCGGTATGCCCTTTCTGACGCCCAAAGCCTTTAACTTCCGTCATGGTAATCCCAGTGATGCCTATTTCAGACAAAGCCTCTCTTACATCATCCAATTTGAACGGTTTTATTATTGCTGTTATTAATTTCATATTGTCCTCGAAATTGCTTTATATTAGACGCAAACAGCAATAATAAATAATTGTATAAAAACATACAATATTTATCCCTGCATTACTAATACTCAGTCTCTTTGGCATAAACAAAAACGGGCGCTAAAAAGCGCCCGCTGAAAAGAAAGACAGTTTAAAATTAAGCTATCTTAACCTTTACTGCTATCGGTAAACTCAGGATAAGCTTCCATACCGCACTCAGAGAAGTCAACGCCGTGGTATTCATCTTCTTCACTGACGCGAATACCCATAACGGCATTCAATAAGTACCAAACAGCTAAACTTGCGATGAAAACAAAGGCGAAAATACTGACGACACCGATTAACTGCGCTGAAAATTTTGCATCCGGGTTGGAAAAGCATACCGCAATTAAACCCCACATGCCGACAACGCCGTGAACTGAGATGGCGCCCACCGGATCGTCGATTTTTACTTTATCCATGAACACGATAGCGAATACCACTATCACGCCGCCGACCGCGCCGATTAATGTCGATACCAAAGGCGTCGGCGTTAAAGGCTCAGCGGTAATGGCAACCAAACCCGCCAAAGCGCCGTTCAACACCATAGACAAATCAGCTTTGCCGAACAAGAACTGCGAAGTAATCAAGGCTGCAACCACACCGCCGGCAGCAGCCGCATTAGTATTAACGAATACCATAGCAACAGCGTTGGCTTCGCCCACATCAGAAATTTTTAATTCAGAACCACCGTTAAAACCGAACCAACCTAACCACAGGATGAAAGTTCCTAAAGTCGCCAAAGGCATATTACAACCCGGAATTGGATGCACTTCGCCATTTGCGCCATATTTACCTTTACGAGCGCCTAACAATAATACGCCCGCGAATGCCGCTGTCGCGCCACACAGATGAACCACGCCTGATCCTGCAAAATCCAGGAAACCCAATTCATCCAAGAAGCCGCCGCCCCATTTCCAAAAGCCTTGGATAGGATAAATGAAACCCGTCATTGCTACAGCGAAAAACAAAAATGCCCATAGTTTCATACGCTCGGCAACAGCGCCTGAAACAATAGACATTGCGGTTGCCACAAACACAACTTGGAAAAAGAAATCTGATAAAGACGAATAATAAGTCTCGCCGTCACTGCTTAACACATCTTCGACAGTGTTATCTTCGCCTAACAAAAAGCTGATGCCGGGCCATACGCTATTAACCGCTTCAGCAGGATACATAATGTTATAACCCACCAACATATACATTACACAGGCAATAGCAAACAAAGCAACGTTCTTGGTTAAAATCTCTGTCGTGTTTTTGGCTCTGACCAAACCCGCTTCCAACATGGCGAAACCCGCCGCCATCCACATCACCAAAGCGCCGCTCATTAAAAAATAAAAGGTATCCAGCGCGTAGCTCAGTTCAATAATTTTATTTAAGTTTTCCACTTCATTCTCCTGAAAATTTCTTATAATGCGTCTTCGCCGGTTTCACCGGTTCTAATCCGGACAACTTGTTCCAAATTAGCAACAAAAATCTTACCGTCACCGATTTTTCCGGTATTTGCAGCGTTGGTTATCGCCTCAACCGCCTTTTCGACTAAAGCGTCGGCGACAGCCACTTCGATTTTTGCTTTGGGTAAGAAATCCACAACATATTCAGCGCCCCTATATAATTCGGTATGCCCTTTCTGACGCCCGAATCCTTTTACCTCAGTAACAGTGACGCCTGAAACGCCTATATCGGATAATGCTTCCCGCACATCATCCAATTTAAAAGGTTTAACTACAGCGGTTATCAATTTCATATAACTTCCTCTTGATTAAGTTAATTTCATAATTTCAGGTTTACAAAAGCATGTAACATGCCAACTTTTCATACAGCATAAATCAATGAATTAGCCTAAAAACCGCAAAAAATACCCAATTTAACGCACCACTAACGTGCAAACTCGCACATAACGCACCATACCGGAACACAATGTTTGTAACGCATTGTTTTAATGAAACAAAAAACACTATTTTAGCAATAACAACACTCCCATAAAAATACTGAAATAATATTTTTTAGAGTGCAAGCAAGCTTAATCCTTAATAATCAAAAAGATATAAATCACCCTCAAAAGACAATGTTGCATAAGCACAACATTATCTTTTGCACCACAAAAGATACCTAACCTTAAGCAATATTTATAAATTACTGTATTTTAAAGTTATTTTTTATGGCATAATATATGCATTCTTTACATCATAAAATTCTGTTGTTTTTATTTGGAGACACTATGCAAAAAACAAAAATATCTGTTGCAGTTACCCTACTCGCAACATCACCCTTATCACTGGCGGATAATAGCCTTTACGGCGTATCAGCTTCAGCCAGCGTTGCATTAACAAGCGATTATGTTTGGCGTGGCGTTTCCCAAACCGCCAATGCCCCAGCTATTCAAGGTTCTTTTGACTTGTCGCACGAATCCGGTTTATATCTCGGCGCCTGGGCTTCCAGCATTGAATTTAGAGACGGCGCAGGCGTCCACGAAACCAGTATGGAGCTGGATCTCTACGGTGGTTTCTCAAATGACATTGATTTAGGCGGAATGGCCTTAACTTATGATTTAGGTTGGTTGCGCTATGAATATCCAAATTCCAGCGGCAGCACTACAGCGGCTGATAACTGGAACTTCAACGAATTGTATTTCGGTTTAGGCATCTCACCTATCGAAAACTTAAACATCAGCGCCTACTATTATCTCGGCTTGCGCATTGAAAACACCAATCCTGGTGATTATCGCGAAGGCGCAATTGACTACACATTGCCTGATGAATTCGGCGGCTTGACCGTATTCGCCAGCGCAGGCCATTACGATATGACAGGCGGCGCAGATGATTACTGGAACTGGAAAATCGGGGCGTCTAAAGAAATCGCCGGTTTCAATGTAGAAATCGCCTACACCGACACTGACGACATCGGCGCTACCGATAGCTCTGATGACAGCAAAATCGTTGCTACCATTTCACGTGAATTGGGCGCAGAATCCAACGGCGGCCTCGGCTTGCCTGAAGGTTTTGAAACCAGCGCCAGCGTAGCGTTAACCACTGATTACGTCTGGCGTGGCGTATCTCAAACAGCCAATGCCCCTGCGATCCAAGGTTCTTTTGATATTTCTCATGAATCAGGCGCATACATCGGTGTCTGGGGTTCTAATGTTGAATTCACCGGCGGCGACAGCAGCTTGGAGCTGGATATTTATGCAGGCTTCTCAAATGATATTGATTTAGGCGGCATCGCAGTCACTTATGACCTGGGTTGGTTACGCTATGAATACCCAACTTCAGACGGCAGCACTAGCGCAGCGCCTTGGAACTTTAACGAGCTTTACTTTGGCTTGGGGGTTTCACCGATCGAAAACTTTAACCTTAGCGCCTACTGGTATTACGGTTTAAAAATTGAAAACACCTTACCAGGTGAATACACCGATATTTCAGCTGACTACACTTTGCCTGAATCTATGGGCGGCGTAACAATCCTTGCTCATACTGGTTACTATAACCAAAAAGGCGGCGCTGATGATTATTGGGATTGGAAATTCGGCGCAGCCAAAGATCTTGGTAACTTCAACGTAGAAGTCGCTTACACCGAAACAGATGATACCGGCAACGGCGATCTGGATGACGGAAAAGTTATCGGTACAATTTCAGCTTCTTTCTAAGAAAGACCGGCTACTACAAGAAACGGGGCGACACAGCCCCGTTTTTTTTCATTCAGCACAGAAAATCCATGTGCGCCAAAATTAAAAAAGTGGTAGAGTTAAGGATTGCCTAGACACCGAGCAAATTTGGAATAAATGGGTTCGAATCGCTTTATTCCTCCCGCGCTTGCTACGCAATACCATTAATAAACCACTAACTTACAATAAAAATTCTGGAGAAACACTCAATGTCAGTTGAAAATGCTCTAAAAATGATCCAGGAAAACGATGTCAAATTTGTTGATTTTCGTTTTTGCGACACCCGCGGCAAAGAACAACATGTTACCTACCCCGCCCATACGATTGATGAAGATACTTTTGAAGAAGGTAAAATGTTCGACGGTTCTTCAGTTGCCGGTTGGAAAGGCATCAACGAATCAGATATGATTTTGATGCCGGATCCATCAACTGCCGTTATCGATCCATTTTTTGATGACAACACCGTAATCTTGCGTTGCGACATCATTGAACCTAAAGACATGCAAGGCTACGAACGCGATCCACGCTCTATTGCGAAACGCGCTGAAGCTTATATGCAATCAACAGGCATTGCCGACACGGCTTTATTCGGACCGGAAAACGAATTCTTTGTATTCGATGATGTTCGCTGGAATTCCGACATGGGCAGCTGCGGATATAAAGTGGATTCCGAAGAAGCCGACTGGAACTCTGAAAAAGTTTATGAAGACGGCAACGTCGGTCACCGTCCGGGCGTAAAAGGCGGCTACTTTCCAGTGCCCCCGGTAGACTCATTGCAAGACATGCGTTCCGCAATGTGCTTGGTATTAACTGAAATGGGTCAAACCACTGAGGTTCATCACCACGAAGTCGCGACCGCCGGTCAATGTGAAATCGGTTCTCTGTTCAACACCTTAGTTAACAAAGCCGACGAAGTATTGACTTTAAAATATGTTGTCGCCAATATCGCTCACGCATACGGCAAAACGGCGAC
>SPJM01000196.1 GCA_006844585.1 Methylococcaceae bacterium
TTTTCACATTCCACCGGAGAACAATTTATGGCAATTAAAGTTGCAATTAATGGTTATGGTCGCATCGGACGTAATATCGTACGCGCTTTATATGAAAATGGACGTACAGACGAAGTTGAAATTGTAGCAATCAATGATTTGGGTGATGCCGATACCAATGCCCATTTGACGCAATATGATTCCGCTCACGGTAAATTCCCTGGTGAGGTAAGCGTTGAAGACGGTTACATGGTGATTAACGGCGATAAAATCAAAGTATTGGCGGAAAGAGATCCGTCAAAACTGCCTTGGGCTGAGTTGGGCGTTGAAGTCGTTCATGAATGTACCGGTTTTTTCGCCAGCAAAGCGAAAGCATCTGCTCATTTAGACGCGGGCGCGAAAAAAGTCATTATTTCAGCGCCAGGCGGCAGCGATGTGGATGCTACCATTGTTTACGGTGTAAACCATGATACGTTGAAAGCCTCTGATACGATCATTTCAAACGCATCTTGCACTACGAACTGTTTAGCGCCTTTGGTTAAGCCTTTGAAAGATACAATTGGCATCGAAAAAGGTTTGATGACGACCATTCATGCTTATACCAATGACCAGGTTTTAACCGATGTTTATCATTCTGATTTGCGTCGCGCGCGTTCCGCCACTCAATCAATGATTCCAACAAAAACCGGCGCTGCAGCGGCAGTGGGTTTGGTATTGCCGGATATGGCCGGTAAGTTGGATGGCTTCGCGATTCGCGTGCCGACAATCAATGTTTCAGTGGTTGATTTAACTTTTACAGCCAGTCGTGAGACCAGTAAGGATGAAATTGATCAAATCTTGCAAGACGCTTCCGAAGGCGCTTTAAAAGGCATTTTGAATATTAATGCTAAGCCATTGGTTTCTACAGATTTTAATCATGATCCAGCCTCATCGACCTATGATAGTTCGCTGACTAAAGTTATTGATGGCACTCTGGTTAAAGTTTTGTCTTGGTACGACAACGAGTGGGGTTTCTCTAACCGTATGTTGGATACCACGATTGCTCTCGTTAACGCAAAATAACACAAACATCATTTATGTTAAGAAGAACAAAGATTCTGGCCACTTTGGGGCCGGCGACTGATAAACCCGGAGTTTTGGAAGGGTTGTTCGAGGCCGGTCTGGATGTGGTTCGAATGAACTTTTCACACGGCTCCGCCGAAGATCATATTAATAGAGCCGCCCGTGTTCGGGAACTCAGTAAAAAAACCGGTCGTCGCGTGGGTATCTTGTGTGATTTGCAAGGCCCTAAAATTCGTATTGCCCGGTTTAAAGAAACCAAAGTTTGGCTGGATGTCGGTCAAGATTTTGCTTTGGATATTAATCTAGATCAAAATGTCGGCGATAACACTCAAGTGGGTATTACTTATGAGCCGTTGGCGCAAGAAGTAAAGCCCGGCAGCCGTTTATTACTAGATGATGGTCGGGTCGTGTTGGATGTTGTGAAAACCGACGGCAAGCGGATCGATTGTACGGTTGTTGTCGGCGGCTATTTGTCCAATAATAAAGGCATTAATTTATTGGGTGGTGGATTGTCGGCTGCGGCTTTGACTGATAAAGACAAAGAAGACATCAAAACCATCGGTAAAATCCAGGCTGATTTCGTAGCGATTTCGTTCCCGCGTAGCGCTGAAGATATGCATGAAGGTCGTCGCTTGTTGCAGGAAGTAGGCTGCAATGCAGGCGTTGTTGCGAAAGTGGAGCGCGCCGAGGCGATGGACGTAATTGATGAAATCATTTTAGCTTCTGATGCGATTATGGTTGCCAGGGGTGATTTGGGTGTGGAAATCGGCGATGCTCATTTGCCTGCCGCGCAAAAGCATTTAATTAAGCGTTCTCGCGAATTAAATAGAGCTGTCATTACGGCGACGCAAATGATGGAGTCCATGATTGAAAATCCGATTCCAACCCGCGCTGAAGTCTTTGATGTGGCTAATGCTATTCATGACGGCACTGATGCCATTATGTTGTCAGCGGAAACTGCTTCCGGTAATTATCCGGTGCAAACGGTTGAGGCGATGGTTCGCATCTGTCAACAAACGGAGCTTCAACCTAGCGTAATGCGTTCCGATCACCGCGTTGCAGAAAATTTTGACCGTGTTGATGAGGCGATTGCAATGTCGGCCATGTATTTGGCCAATCATTCTGAAATTGTCGGCATTGTCGCTTTGACTGAATCAGGCTCAACACCGTTGTGGATGTCGCGGATTAGTTCCGGTATTCCTATTTTTGCGATGAGTAGTCATGAGGAGACCTTGGGTAAAGCGACCTTATATCGAGGTGTGTTCCCAATGTACTACGAAGTGATTGCGGAAGATCATGCCGAAGTTAATCGCGATGTGATTGGAATATTGAAGGAGCATGGTCAAGCCAAGCAAGGCGATCAATTGATTATTACCAAAGGTGATCTTACCGGCGTACCGGGTAGAACTAATGCCTTAAAAGTCGTTACTGTCGGCGAAGGATTGACGCCTTAAACGGGCTGCTTTATCTAAATTCGTGCCCTTCTCGGGCTTGAATTGACCGAAGAAAAACCGCATTTGATTATTTCAAATGCGGTTTTTTTATGTCAAATGCCCAATTTATTTCATTCCCGTTTCTAAAGGTTGTGAAGCCTATTCAATTTGAGCGGGTTGGAAGTTAAGGAATTGATTAAGCTCAAGAAGTTCAATGCCTGATTGTTGCGCCTGTTTTCGATCTGCTTCCAGGTTATAGCCCCAATCAACCAGGAACAAATTAATTTTAGCTAATTGCGGATTATTTTGTACTTTCTGTAAGGCGGGCAGACGATCTTCTATAAAATAAATGGGGTTGTTCGGGTGAATGTCTTGTAATTCAATCAATACAGCCTCCTTACTCATTTGTCTGTCCAGTCCGAAAATGTTTTCCGGCGGAATAAGGATGTCATTGTCAGCCAGTATTTGCTTAACAAAGCGTTCTTGTTTGGTGGTGATGATGTACCAAGGAAAATCGGTGTCGCCTAATGCATTTAATTTTGGCTGTACGCCTTGGTAAAGCGGGTTCATCTGCAGCCAGTTTTTTAAATCGTTGTTAATCCAGTCATCTCTGGTTTCACCGAAGATTTTTTTTAGCTCTGTAACGGATAGCTCTACGTCTTCAATCCATTCGGCGCTTAGCGATGGGTAGTTATTGATGATTGATTGACTATTTTCACCTTGGTGTAAAGCGCGCATAATCAAGATACTTTCATAGCCGGTTTCTAAAATGGGTCGGAGGCGGCAAAAGTGACTTATTAAATTTTCAGGCGCTTGCTTAGGCATATCAGGCCAAATTTGATTGGCTGCTTTCCAGCCTGAAATACCGGTTTCGACGGCGCTGTCACAGATTACGCCGTCAAAATCCAATGCATAGATGATGTTTTGATCCATAGTTTTATTTAAGCTATTTAGAATTTTTACAAATTATCGTTTAATGTTACCAATTTATCAGTCAACCAGTTCTAATTTTTATAATAAAGCGGGATATTACAAAAAGCTTGCCAAGCAAAGGCGTTTCATGGATAATACGCATCTTTCAGTTACTCGCTGGATTAATTATGGGTGCCATGTCGGTCCTCTCGCAACGATACGCTGTAAACCCCGCCAGGCCCGGAAGGGAGCAACGGTAGCAGCAGATTCGTGTGCCGGGATGCGGCTGGCATGGTATCCGCCCAATCAATACCCTCTCCTTATCGAGTCTCAATGACTTATCAGGTTTTAGCCAGAAAATGGCGTCCTAAAAATTTCACGGAATTAGTCGGCCAAGAGCATGTCAGTCAATCTTTGATTCATGCCTTACAACATAATCGTTTACACCACGCTTATTTATTTACCGGCACCCGCGGCGTGGGCAAAACCACGATAGCCAGAATATTGGCGAAAGCAATCAACTGCGAAAATCTGCAAGAATATAACCCTTGTGGTCAGTGTTCTAATTGTTTGGGGATAGATCAAGGCCGATTTATGGACTTGATTGAAGTCGACGCCGCCTCCCGCACTCGCGTCGAAGACACCCGAGATTTGTTGGATAATGTGCAATATGCGCCTAATCAGGGTCGCTACAAAGTTTATTTGATAGACGAAGTGCATATGTTGTCGGCGCATAGTTTTAACGCTTTGTTGAAAACTTTAGAAGAGCCGCCGGAACACGTTAAATTTTTATTGGCGACTACTGATCCGCAGAAAATCCCGGTTACCGTGCTTTCGCGTTGCTTGCAATATAATCTTAAACGTTTATTGCCTGAGCAAGTTGAGCGGCAAATGATTCATATATTGCAACAGGAACAGATTACCTTTCAAGAACAGGCGATTAAATTATTATCCAGAGCGGCCGACGGCAGTATGCGGGATGGGCTGAGCTTATTGGATCAGGCGGTTTCATTCGGCGGCGGTCAGGTTGACTATCAACAAGTCATCGATATGTTAGGCACTGTGGCTCAGCAACCGGTAGAAGAAATTCTACAAGCATTGGCCGAGGGCAATGCGGAATCGATGATGTTGAAGGTTGCAGAAATGGCCGAATTAACGCCGGATTTCGCCGACTTATTGGAACAGATTTTGAGAATGCTGCATCGCATAGCGATAAGCCAAAAACTGCCGGATTTTGTCGATCATGAATTTGACCGGCAAGCGATAGATGTTTTGGCGAAACAGCTTTCATCGGAAGATGTTCAGCTTTTTTACCAAATCGGACTGATCGGGAAGCGGGATTTGGAATTGGCCCCGGATCCACGATTAGGCTTTGAAATGGTGTTGTTGCGGATGTTGAGCTTCAAACCGAATCGAGGGTCCGGACAAGCACAGCCTGAAAAACAAATTAAGCCTGGGCGGCAAACTGCGGTCAATAATGATGTTGCGCCTGCTGAAGTCATTCCTGCCTCGCAACAAGAAATTGTTTCTTCGTCTAATGCAATACCAGTAGCGGGAGATCTTCCCGCTGAGTGGGCTGAAATTATTGAGGCGATTAAAATCAGGGGCTTGAGCAAAGAGTTAGCCAATAATTGCTTGTTGGATAAAATCGATGATCACTATTGTTATTTAACGATTGATCCGGCTCAGCAAAATTTGTTGGTGGGTAAAGGTAAGACGCAAGATAAATTAGAAAAAGCATTACAAAACTTTTTCGGTAAACCGTTAAAATTAAAAATTAGCGTAAAAGAAGCGAATGATATGACGCCGGCGCGACAAATTAAACGCGATCAGGAAGATCGTCAACAAGCGGCCGTGGATGCGATTAACAATGACGAAAATGTACAAGCTTTAAAGAACCATTTTGACGCCCGGATTGTGCCCGGTTCAATTGAAGCGAGAAAAGAGTAGTGGAGAAATTATGAAAAATGCGCTCGGAAATTTAATGCAACAAGCCCAGCAAATGCAGGAAGATATGAAAAAAGCTCAGGAGGAGATTGCCGCGATGGAAGTGCAGGGCGAATCCGGCGGGGGATTGGTAACGGTTTTAATGACCGGCAAACGTGAGGTGAGAAAAGTGACGATTGATGATTCTCTAGTCGGAGATGATAAAGATATGTTACAAGATTTAGTCGCCTCCGCTATTAATGACGCCGTGCATAAAGTCGCCAAAATGAAAAAAGATAAAATGGCTGATGTGACTGCAGGTATTCCGATGCCGCCGGGTTTCCAAATGCCTTTCTAAAATGATGCAGGGACAGGGATTATTAGCTGAATTGATTAACAGTTTTTGTTGTTTGCCGGGAGTGGGCGTTAAATCAGCTCAACGCATGGCTTTTCATTTGCTGCAAAATAATCGGGTCGGCGCTGAACAGCTCGGTCGACTGCTGCTCAAGGCTTGTGCTGAAATACAGTATTGTCAGTTTTGTCGAACCTTATCCGAAACAGAGCATTGTGAGATTTGCAGCGATGCTTCAAGAGATGAGGGGAAGCTCTGTGTGGTCGAAAGCCCCGCTGATGTCTGGGTAATCGAACAGTCGGCGGTTTATAAGGGACGTTATTTTGTATTGCACGGGCGATTATCGCCGCTGGACGGCGTTGGCCCGGATGAGCTCGGTTTCCCCATTTTGGAGAATCATTTTCGTTCGGGAAAGCTCAATGAAATTATTTTGGCGACCAATTCAACGGTGGAAGGCGAGGCGACTGCGCAATTAATTGCCGATATTGCTAAAAAACAGGGTTTGAACGCTAGTCGTATTGCGCATGGGGTGCCGATGGGGGGCGAATTGGAGTATATTGACAGCAGTACATTAAGCTACGCTTTTAAAGGGCGTAGGCAAATTGACTGATAAAAAAAACAGTTCCAGTTTGATTAAAGGAGAACATCATATGAGCGATTGTTTATTTTGCAAGATGGCGGCAGGCGAAATTCAGCCGGATGTCGTTTATGAAGACGATAAAGTGTTAGCATTTAACGATATTAATCCGCAAGCGCCTCATCATGTGTTGATTATCCCAAAACAACATATTGCGACATTAAATGAATTGGATGATACGGCGTTGGCGGGCCATATTATGTTGACTGCGGCTAAAATAGCTAAACAATTAGGTGTTTCCGAACAGGGCTACCGAACGGTTTTTAACTGCAATCGGCATGGCGGCCAAGAGGTCTTTCATATTCATTTGCATTTGTTGGCTGGTCGACAGATGATGTGGCCTCCGGGTTGATTTGCATATTTTTTCCCATTCCTAAGATTTGGCGTCGTTGCAGCCTATGCCTGTTTAGTGTCGATAAGGTCATTAGCTTACAATTCGGCGCTTTCCCAAGAGCTGTCGAAATAGAGGTGCAACAGTATAATTGCTTTATGCGGTTTGTTACTACGTCGGCTTCATTTATAATAACCGGCTTTTGCGTAATTTAGAGGAAAAAATGGCTACCTACAGCACCAATGAATTTAAAGCCGGTTTGAAAATAATGCTGGATGCTGATCCTTACACTATTGTTGAAAATGAATTTGTAAAGCCCGGAAAAGGGCAGGCATTTAATCGCGTTAAAGTCAGAAATTTAAAAAACGGTCGGGTGATTGAGCGGACTTTTAAATCCGGCGAATCCGTTGAAGGGGCCGATGTAGTCGAGATTGACATGCAGTATCTCTATAATGATGGAGAGTTCTGGCATTTTATGGAACCGAATACTTTTGAACAGCATCAAGCGGATGCAGCCGCTGTCGGTGATGCCAATTTATGGCTGAAAGAGCAAGATACTTGCACATTGACCTTATGGAATGATGCGCCTTTATCAGTGTCTCCGCCGAATTTTGTAGAACTGACTATTACCGAGACAGACCCGGGTCTGAAAGGCGATACTTCCGGAGGCGGCGGCAAACCGGCCACTTTGGAAACCGGAGCGGTGGTCAGGGTGCCGTTATTCGTTCAAATTGATGAAATGATCAAGGTAGACACACGCACCGGCGAATATGTGTCGCGTGTAAAAGATTAATTTATCTTGGGAATCAACTGGCAACCGGATTGCGATATACAACAATTGCGTATGCGCGCGCAATTGTTGGCCGCTATTCGCGCATTTTTCGAAGCAAAGCGAGTCATGGAGGTGGAAACCCCATTACTCTGTCATGCAACAGGTACTGATCCGCAGTTAGATTTTTTCACAACTGAATTTAACCTATCCCCACAGCGAGAAAAGCTATTTTTGCAAACCTCACCGGAATTCGCTATGAAGCGCTTGTTGGCGGCGGGCAGCGGATCAATTTATCAAATCTGCAAAGCTTTTAGAAACGGCGAGCTGGGTCGTTATCATAACCCGGAATTTACCATTCTGGAATGGTATCGGGAGCATTTCTCCTTAGATGATTTAATGGATGAAGTGGCTGAGTTATTATTGCAGCTTACACAGCCCTATTTGCAATTGTCGCTGGTAGAAAAAATCAGTTATCAACAGGTATTTAAGCAGAAAACAGGCTTGGACGCCTTGCAATTTGATCAGCGCGCTTATCAACAGTTTGCAGAGCAAAACCAGTTTCCTGATGCTATTTCGATTTGCCAAGACGACCATGCGTTATGGCTGGATTTTATTTTCAGTGTTAGCGTGCAACCAGCATTAGGCGCTGACAGTATTTGTTTGATCTATGGCTATCCCGCTGTTCAGTCATCTTTGGCGCGCATTAATAGCGAAAATCCACTTGTTTCGGAACGCTTTGAAGTGTTTATCAATGGGGTTGAGTTAGGCAACGGTTTTTTTGAATTGGCTGACGCGGTGGAACAAGAACGCCGATTTGACCAAGAAATTGAAAATCGTCGTCTACATGGCCTGCCGGATGTGAACAAAGATACTTTGTTTCTGTCGGCGTTAAAAGCCGGGTTGCCCGATTGTAGCGGCGTTGCCATCGGTTTGGATCGTTTATTAATGTTGTTAGCCGGGATAGATTCTATTGAACAGGTATTGAGTTTTTCGGTTCGTCGAGCTTAGGACTGAGAATTTTATAAAACCCGAAACTAACTTGTACTAAAGCATAAGAATCGCTAAAGCTTTTCTAATCTTTTTGTCCAGTTTCTGCGTTGTGGAAATAGTTACATAGCTTGCTATGCGCCTATTTCCACGCCTCGGCAATTGCTCCCTGCATTGCTCTACCTCCTGCATCCATGCAGTCGTTGAACCTGAACAAAAATCCTACGCTAGTTTCGGGTTTTATTTCATCCTCAGTCCTTAAAGATTAACAAAACGAAATTCACAATTTACGTGATATAATTTCGACATTTTTTGACCATTTGGGATCTCTGTGAAAAAGACACTTTTTTTTCGACTTTTAATTGCATTACTGCTGATGTCGCCTCAGTTGAAGGCAGAAAGCGGATTTGTGGTTAAAGATATTCAAGTGCGGGGATTACAGAGAATTTCAGCCGGAACGGTCTACAATTATTTGCCGATTAATGTGGGTGACAAGTTCACAAGCAGGAGCGCAAAAACAGCAATTAATGAATTGTTTAAAACCGGGTTTTTCAAGGATATTTCTTTGCAGAAATCCGGTAATGTTTTGGTCGTTAATGTGGTGGAAAGGCCGACGATCGCCAAAATAATTTTTGAAGGCAATCAAGATTTATCCACTGAAGATTTGCAGAAAGCGTTAAATTCTATAGGTTTGTCGGAAGGCAAAGTGTTTAACCGGCAAATTCTGGAAAAGGTTGAGCAAGAACTCAGAAGACAGTATTTCAGTCACGGTAAATACGGGCTGAAAATCAACACTGAGGTGACTCGCTTAACCCGTAACCGGGTCGGCATTCGCATTAATATTTCCGAAGGTCGGGTCGCTAAAATCAAACAAATTAATATTGTCGGCAATTCTGTTTTTGATGGCGAAGACTTAATCGATGAATTCAATTTGAGTACTTCAAATTGGTTGTCTTTTTATACTAAAGATGATCAATATTCAAAGCAAAAATTGTCTGCGGATTTGGAAACTTTACGTTCTCATTATTTAGATCGCGGCTATATTAATTTTGATATTGAATCGACCCAGGTTTCGATTACCCCGGATAAAAAAGAGATATATATCACTATTAACGTGAAAGAAGGTGATTTATTTACCTTAAGCAAGGTGAAATTGTCCGGTAATTTAGTCGTTGAACCTGATGAATTGATTAAGCTGGTGCAGGTAGGGCCGGGGGAAGTTTTTTCCCGTCGCAACGCCACTCAAACTTCAAAGTTTATTTCAGATCGTTTGGGGGATGAAGGTTATGTGTTCGCCAATGTCAATATGGTGCCGGATATTGATAATGATAATAAAACGGTGGAAATGACCTTCTTTGTTGATCCCGGAAAACGCGTTTATGCGCGACGCATCAATATGGAGGGCAATACCAAAACCCGAGATGAAGTGTTGCGGCGCGAATTACGTCAAATGGAATCGAGTTGGGCGTCTACCCGTAAAATCGAGCGCTCTAAAGTCCGCCTGGAGAGACTGGGCTATTTTGAAGAAGTGAATGTCGAAACCCCGGCGGTGGTCGGCAGCGCTGATCAAATCGATGTTAAATATACGGTTACCGAAAAAGCCTCAGGAAATTTGATGGCCGGTATCGGCTTTTCACAAACTCAAGGTTTGGTGTTTAACGCCAATGTTTCTCAAGATAATGTTTTCGGTTCCGGTAAGCGCTTAAATGTTGCTTTCAATAACAGTGATGTGACCACTCAATACAGCTTTGGTTATTTAGATCCTTATTTTACTCTGGATGGGGTTAGTTTGGGGTTTGATTTGGGATATTTGGCTAGAGATGCGGAGGAAGCGAATATTTCCAACTATTCAACTGACGTGATGCGAGCGGGGCTAAATTTCGGCGTACCGTTAAATGAGCATGACCGCTTGCGATTCAATTTAAATTTGAAGCACACTAAATTATCGACTTCATCATTTTCCTCAGATGAAGTGAATCAATTTGTGCTTGATCAAGGCGATAAATATCTTACTTTCTCATTTGCAGTCGGTTGGACGCATGACACTTTAAACCGTGCGATTTTCCCAACCCGCGGCGGACAACAACGGTTGTCTGCGATGGCTACGGTTCCCGGCAGTGATTTAGAATTTTACAAAGTCAGTTATAAGCATCAACAATTTTTTCCATTAGCTAAAGATTTTACTTTTAGGTTATTAGGTGAGGTGGCTTACGGCGATGGATATGGCGATACCGACGATTTACCGTTTTTCGAACATTATTACGCAGGCGGGGTTAAGTCGGTTAGAGGTTTTGACGATAATACATTAGGGCCTAGAGATTCCAGAAATCGACCGTTTGGCGGTTCCAGTAAAATAATTGGTAAAGCGGAATTGTTTTTTCCAGTGCCGTTTGTCGATGCCGCTAAATCGATCCGATTGGGAGCATTCTTTGATGCCGGGACGGTAAACGATGGGTTTGAAGTCAGTAATATGCGTTATTCAGTCGGTTTATCCGGCGAGTGGTTATCACCTTTTGGGGCGTTGGCGGTGAGTTTTGCGGTGCCGTTAAATGCAGGCGAAAATGATGAGGAGCAAAGTTTCCAATTTTCGTTTGGTTCCGGGTTTTAGTCTCTTACAATTGCTATTCAGTTTAGTTTAAGGACAATTTAGCCTATAATTAATCAATTGGGTTTATACCTGTTTATTTAAATAACCGGAGATGGTTTAAGTGATGAAAAATAAAATTCTTTTGTTTTTGGCGTTGATGTTTTCAATGAATGTCAGTTATGCTGAATTAAAAATCGGTTTTGTAAATGTGGCCAAAGTTTTGGAGAAAGCGCCGCAAGCGAGCAAAGCGAAAAAAAGATTGGAACAAGAGTTTTCACCACGCGACAAACAACTGGTTGCGCAACAAAAAGAAATTAAAACTCTGGAAGAAAAGTTGGCGCGCGACGCCTCGGTGATGAGCGAATCTGAAAGACGCAAGTTGGAAAGAGATATCATGAGTAAACGAAGAGACGCCAAGCGTTCGCAGCAAGAGTTTAGTGAAGATTTCAATATGCGCAGAAACGAAGAATTAGGCAAATTACAGCGTCGCATTATAGAAGCAATCAGAGCTTTAGCTAAAGAAGAGAGATACGATTTATTGCATACTGATGGTGTAATCTACGCCAGTGATAAAGTTGATGTAACGGAATTGGTACAGAAAAAATTGGCCAATTTGTCTGAATAATTTAATCATTGAAATTTACGATAATGACTATTCAATTGGATATCCTGCAAATTCAAAAATTATTACCGCATCGTTACCCTTTTTTATTGATCGATAAGGTAATTGAGTGTGAGCCAAATGAAAGGTTGTTGGGCCTTAAAAATGTCACTTTCAATGAACCTTTTTTCCAAGGGCATTTTCCGGATGCGCCCGTGTTTCCAGGCGTTTTGATTACTGAAGCGCTGGCCCAAGCGACCGCGTTACTCACATCGCAAAGCGCGGAAGGGTTAGCTGAGGATACCATTTATTATTTGGCAGGCATTGATAAAGCGCGTTTTAAAAGACAAGTCGGTCCCGGCGACCAGCTAATGTTGGAAGCGCGTTTTGTCAAAAATCGTCGCAATTTATGGACATTCGATTGTACGGCGGAGGTTGACGGCAAAGTCGCCGCCAGCGCCGAAATTATGTGTGCAGTTTCTACTTAAGTCAAAACAGTGATTGATAAAAAAGCAGTTGTCGATATCAGCGCCGAGATTGCTGATGATGTAAAAATCGGGCCTTTTTCGGTGATTGGCGCCGATGTGCAGATTGATTCCGGTACGGTCATCGGACCTCATGTCGTGATAAACGGCCCTACCGTGATCGGTCGGGATAATCATATTTATCAATTTTCTTCAATCGGTGAAGACCCGCAAGACAAAAAGTATGCTGATGAAGTTACTCGTCTGGAAATTGGCGATAGAAACGTCATCCGCGAATTTGTAACCATGCATAGGGGAACATTGCAGGATCATGGCTTGACATTGATCGGCAGCGATAATCTGTTTATGGCTTATACTCACGTCGCACATGATTGCAACGTCGGCGACAATGTCATTATGGCCAACGGCGCATCAATCGCCGGCCATGTGCATTTGGCCGATAATGCTATTTTAGGCGGATTTACCTTAGTTCATCAATTTACCCAAATCGGCGAATTCAGTTTTTCCGCAATGGGCAGTGCAATTACGCAAGATATACCGCCCTATGTCATGGTCGGCGGTCGCCCGACTCGACCGCATGGGATTAATTCCGTGGGTATGGAGCGCCACGGTATTTCAGCAATAGATATACGTTTAATTCGTAAAGCTTATAAAATCCTGTATAAAAATAATTTACGGATCGAGGACGCCATTGAGGAAATTGAAGACTTGGCGGGCGAAAGCACCGAAATTTCCAATATGGTCAGTTTTTTACGTAATGTTACGCGAGGCATATTGCGATAGATGATTTGACGATTGCCGGGATTGACGAGGTCGGCAGGGGTTGTTTAATCGGTCCGGTTGTTGCCGCAGCCGTTGTTTTGGATGCGCAACACCCGATAATCGGGTTGATGGATTCTAAAAAATTGTCCGAAAAAAAACGACGGACGCTGGCTGAGCAAATTAAGAGCGATGCCATTGCCTGGTCAATTGGACGTGCGGAAGCCAGTGAAATTGACCGGATCAATATACTACAGGCTTCCTTGTTGGCAATGAAGCGCGCCTATTTACAGCTATCGGTGAAGGCTGACCAAGTATTGGTTGATGGCAAACACTTTCCTGATATTGATTGTCGTGGCGAATGCGTTATTCAAGGCGATCAAAAAATCATTGAAATTTCTGCGGCTTCTATCTTGGCGAAAGTCGCCCGGGATGATGAAATGGAAACACTGGATCGATTTTATCCCGGATATGAATTACTTCGTCATAAAGGTTATCCCACCCGTTTGCATTTACAAAAGCTGGATGAATTAGGCGTGAGCGAGCAACATCGAAAGTCTTTTTCGCCAGTCAAAAAACGCCTTAGCTGAAAGTTTCCCTCTTTATTATTTTTTCTGCTAGAGTAATCTAATATTTTAGCGGTCAGGTTTCGTCTTATTCTCTTTATGAATCCGTCTTTCGTACATTTACGCATCCATTCCGAATTTTCATTGGTTGATGGGGTTGTTCGTTTAAAACCTTTGGTTAATAAGCTGGTGGATTTTAATATGCCTGCCGCCGCATTAACGGAACAATCCAATTTATTTTCTTTAGTTAAGTTTTATCGCGCGACCCAGGCCAACGGCATCAAGGGCATTGTCGGTTCAGATGTGTATATCTATAACCCGGAAGCCGAGGATAAACCGGATCGATTGACTTTGTTGGCGATCAACAAAACCGGTTATATTGTTTTAACAGAACTGATTTCCAAAGCGTTCCAAGAAGGACAGCATCTGGGCGTTCCGATGTTGAAGAAACAGTGGATAGAGCAAAATCATCAAGGACTATTAGCTTTGTCCGGGGCTATGGATGGCGACATTGGTAAAGCATTATTAGCGGACAAGCTTGAATTGGCTGAAAGTCAGGCTAGATTTTGGATGGACTTGTTTCCCGATAGCTTTTATTTGGAATTACAAAGGATTGGTAAAAAAGATGAAGAGCTTTATATCCAAAAAGCGGTTGATTTAGCCTATAAACTGGATCTGCCGGTGGTGGCGACGAATGATGTGCGATTTTTATCCCCCACTGATTTTGATTCGCATGAGGTGAGGGTTTGTATCCACCAAGGCGTGGTTTTGGATGATGATCGGCGTCCGAAAGATTATACGGCGCAACAGTATTTGCGCAGCCCTGAAGAAATGCAGGCATTGTTTTCCGATATTCCGGAAGCGTTGCTGAATACAGTGGAAATAGCCAAGCGTTGTAATGTAGAGCTGCGATTGGGAAAAAATTTCCTACCCGATTTTCCCGTCCCCGAAGGGATGACGTTAGATGAGTTTTTCATCGAAGCCTCGAAAAAGGGGTTGGAAGAGCGCTTGCAACAATACCCGCCGTTCGGGTGCGGTACAGAGGCGGAAAATCGAAAAATTTACCAAGATCGCTTAAATATAGAGTTAAAAGTCATTACTAATATGGGTTTCCCCGGTTATTTTATGATCGTGGCCGATTTCATCCAGTGGGCTAAAAACAACGATATTCCCGTCGGTCCCGGGCGTGGATCGGGAGCGGGATCGCTGGTTGCTTATGCGTTGAAAATCACCGATTTAGACCCGATTGAATTTGATTTGTTATTTGAGCGTTTCCTAAACCCGGAACGGGTGTCCATGCCTGACTTTGATATTGACTTTTGCATGGACAGGCGCGACGAGGTGATTGATTATGTGGCCAGGTACTATGGTCGGGATCATGTCTCGCAGATTATTACTTATGGCTCAATGGCGGCAAAAGCGGTAGTGCGCGATGTCGGTAGAGTGTTATCGCTTTCCTACGGTTTTGTTGATCGTTTGGCTAAGTTGATTCCATTTGAAATCGGTATGACCTTAGATAAGGCGCTTAAAGAAAGCGCTGAATTAAAAGAGCTTTATGATCAGGAAGAAGATGTTAAGACGCTGATTGATATGGCTTTGTCGTTGGAAGGGATTTCCCGTAATGCCGGTAAGCACGCCGGGGGCGTGGTGATCTCGCCCAGTAAGTTAACCGATTTTACTCCGCTGTATTGCGAGGAGGGCGGCGGTAATTTGGTTACCCAGTTCGACAAAGATGATGTCGAGGCAGTTGGTTTGGTGAAGTTCGACTTTTTAGGTTTGAGAACGCTGACCATCATTGATTGGGCTTTGCAAACCATCAATCGAAAAAGGCAACAGCAGGGTGAAGCCCCGATAGATATTAGCCAAATTCCGCGGGATGACCCTAAATCCTATGAGCTGTTTAAACAGTGCCAAACGACGGCTGTTTTCCAGTTGGAATCTCGGGGCATGAAGGATCTCATTAAAAAACTAGTGCCGGATTGTTTTGATGATATTATCGCTTTAGTGGCGCTGTTTCGGCCCGGCCCATTGGAATCAGGCATGGTTGATGACTACATTAATGTTAAGCACGGGGCGAAAGCCGAGTATGCGCATCCGATACTGGAGCCGATTCTTAACCCGACTAACGGGGTTATCTTATATCAGGAACAGGTGATGCAAATCGCCCGTGAAATGGGCGGTTATACATTAGGCGGCGCGGATATGCTGCGCCGGGCGATGGGTAAGAAAAAGCCGGAGGAGATGGCTAAGCAAAGAGCCATTTTTGTGGAAGGGGCCATTAACAATAATATTGATGAGTCTATAGCGACCCATATTTTCAACTTAATGGAAAAGTTCGCCGGATATGGTTTTAATAAATCACACTCGGCAGCCTATGCTTTAGTTGCATATCAAACCGCCTGGTTAAAAGCGCATTTTCCGTCGGAATTTATGGCGGCGGTGATGTCGTCGGATATGGATAACACCGACAAAGTGGTGATCCTGATTAATGAATGCCAGGAAATGAAATTGACCGTGTGCCCACCGGATATTAATTTGTCTTATTATCGGTTTACCGTGAACGATAAAAATGAAATTGTTTACGGCATCGGCGCCATCAAAGGCGTGGGCGAAGGCGCGATTCAGGATCTGGTTAACGAGCGGGAGAAAAACGGTCAGTTTACCGGGCTGTACGACTTTTGCAAACGGGTGGATTTACGAAAAGTCAATCGCCGGGTTTTAGAAGCGCTGATTCAGGCCGGGGCGTTTGATAGCATTAATGCCAATCGCGCAGCGCATTTTGCCGAGTTGGATACAGCGCTGAAGGTAGCGGAACAACACGGCAAAATGGCTGAGAGCGGTCAAAATGATTTGTTTGGTTTAAGCGTTGCAGTGGAAACGGAGCAAACATCAAGTGATGACCAAGAAGTCTATGTGACTGCTGTACAGCCGTGGACTGAAAAACAACGCTTGGAAGCGGAAAAGCAAACGCTCGGCTTGTATCTTACCGGTCACCCGATTGCTGAATATCAAACTGAATTGAAAAATATGACCCATGGCAGTTTGGCCGATATCCGCGCCGATGTTGAGCGTTCCAAAGGCAAAATGGGGGCGCGCGTTGCCGGATTAGTCGTTGAATTAAGAACCCGGCAAACCAAAAAGGGAACGATGATGGGCTTTGCAACTCTGGATGACAGTACTGATCGTTTGGAAGTAGCGGCATTCAGTAAAACTTATGATCAATACAAAGAGGCTTTAAAAAAGGATGCTATTTTGATTGTCGAGGGTGAAGTGGATATGGATGATTTTACCGGTATGCCGAGAGTGACGGCGGAAAAGATATACACAATTGAACAAGGTCGTGAATTATATGCTCGACATATTCTATTGCATTGGAATTCGGCAACGAAAACGGAAAAGCAAAATTTAATTCAGAGCTTGGAGCAAACCTTAGCGCCCAGTTTAGGCGGTAATTGTCCGGTGGTGATAGACTATTTTTCTGAAACGGCGAAAGCAACCATTAAATTAGGCGATAGTTGGCGAACCTATCCGACTGATGAGTTATTGCATAATCTGCGTAGTTTGTTCAAAGAGCAGGCTGTGGAAATGAAATATCATTAATACACATGAGGTATTATTGAATTTGGTCTAGACTCTTAATTCAATAAAAGTACTTCTCTAATGTAAATTATGACTTTTTTTCTTTTTCATAACAAATTAGCCGATAGCTTACGAGCCCAATTAAATCAGAAAGAAATCCAAATTCAGCAACTCCAGCAAGAGAATGAACGACTCAGCTCTGAATTGGAACAATCTCATAGGACAAAAGAGACATCTGATCAATGTTTAAAGCATACGCTGGATACGATTGAACAGTTGCAAAATTTTGGTCAGTCCCTGGTAAACACCCAAACTAGTTTTCAAACTTTGGCCAATAAATTACGGGAAGAGAAAAATAATGCGGTTGAAGCGCAAGGGATATCTTTGACAAGTAGTCAGGCTATTGAACGAATAGCGGATAATTTGAACGAATTAACCGATACATCCAGTGAAGCCGCTAATCAGGCTGATACCTTGGATCAAAGTTCTCGTGAAATTATTGGCGTTGTGCAAATGATTCGGGAAATTGCAGATCAAACTAATTTATTGGCTTTGAATGCTTCAATAGAGGCGGCGCGTGCGGGAGAACAAGGTCGGGGTTTTGCGGTTGTCGCCGATGAAGTACGAACACTGGCGAAACGCACCGCAGAAGCAACAGACAAAATTTCTAAGCTGGCTAGTTTTATTCAAATTAATAGCGGCGCTACGCGTGAACAAATGTCTACGCTTGCCAGTCAATCTCAGGTTTATAGTGAAGAAGGACGTAAGGCAACCAATACCATGCGTCATTTAGTGGAGTTTTCGCACAGAATGGAACAAGTCGTGGCGGCGTCCTCACTTAGAAGTTTTTGTGAGTTGGCGAAAGTGGATCACTTGATTTATAAATTCGAAATTTATAAAGTTTTATTTAATTTATCGCAGAAAACCGAAAGTGATTTCGCTTTACACACTCAATGTCGTTTAGGGAAATGGTATTATGACGGTGAAGGCAAAAGTTGTTTTTCGCGTCTGCCTGGGTATTCGGATATTGAGAAACCACACATTACAGTTCATCAATCCGCTATTAAGGCGCTAAACGCTTTTGCTGCTTCAGATTTCGATGCTGTCATAGAGAGTATCGCCAACATGGAGTCAGCCAGTTTATTGGTTCTGAATAATTTGGAAAAAATGGCCCGAAGCGCAGAGGATGAACCTGACCTTCTATGTCAAGGTCATTAATCAAAACCTTATCTCGTTTAGGACCGGGGCTATGGACTGAGAATTTTATAAAACCCGAAACTAACTTGTACTAAAGCATAAGAATCGCTAAAGCTTTTCTAATCTTTTTGCTCAGTTTCTGCGTTGTGGAAATAGTTACATAGCTTGCTATGCGCCTATTTCCACGCCTCGGCACACCGCTACGCTGCTCCCTGCATTGCTCTACCTCCTGCATCCATGCAGTCGTTGAACCTGAACAAAAATCCTACGCTAGTTTCGGGTTTTATTTCATCCTCAGTCCTATAATTATAGTTTCGTCCACAAACAATTTATTTTGGCTATACTCAGGGTTATTAATAAAAAATAAATGATAACCATGAAGCTACAAGATATTAAATTCAGTCATAAAATTGCAGCGGTAGCTGCAATTCCATTGCTCGGTTTATTTTTTTTAGCGATTGTATCAATTTTATCGCAATATCAAAAAGTAAATTCCGCTGAAACGATTATTACGCTGTCAGAGTTTTCTGTTCATGCCAGCGCTTTAGTTCATGAATTGCAGAAAGAACGCGGCATGTCGGCCGGTTACTTAGGTAGTCAAGGCAAAAAATTTAGTCAACAAATTACTCAGCAGCATAAATTAACGGATGAGAAATTTAATGATTTAACTGAATATCTGGAAAATTCTGAAGTAAAAAGTTTAGAAAATGTCGAAGAGCCTTTGCAAAAAGTGCTAAATGAATTAACCAAGACCAAAAGCATCAGAAACCGCGTTATTGGGTTGAATATACCGGTAAAAAACGCTATTGCTTTTTATTCCGGAGTCAATGCGCAATTCCTTCAGCTGATTTCTAAATTACCGCAGCTCAGCGCTGATGTTTCGATGACCTCTAAATTAGCCGGTTACGCCAATTTTATTAAAGCTAAGGAAAGAGCCGGCATTGAGCGCGCAGTATTGGCCAATACTTTTGCTCAAAACAAATTCGGAGTCGGAATGTTTGAAAAGCTGATTAATTTGATTGCTATTCAAAATACTTATACTGATGTTTTTTTATCATTTGCTAAACAAGATTTGCAGAACTTTTATGAAGATAAAATGAGCGGTCAGTTTATTAATGAAACACAACGTCTGCGAAAAACAGCTATGGATAGAGGTTTGGATGGCGGTTTTGAGGTCGACCCGGGATATTGGTTTAAAATGCAAACCGGTAAAATTAATTTATTGAAAGAAGTGGAAGACTTTATTGCAGAAGATTCTTTGAAATCGGCGAGTGAATTGAAAAGGGATGCCTGGGGCAAATTAACGCAAGATTCTGTTTTGGTCGTTTTGGTGACTGGATTGTCTTTATTGATATTTTTTGTGCTCAGTAGGGATATTAAAAAGCAATTGGGGGGCGAACCGGTTGTCGTTAACGAAATCGCTCAGCAAATAGCTCAAGGATATTTAGCGAGTGAAGTCGACGATGAGGGTAAAGCGCATGTTGGTATTTATGCTTCGATGCAGACTATGCAAAAGGAATTAACCCGTGTAGTTATAGGTTCGCAAGCGGCTTCTCAGCATGTCTCGCAGGCCGCCAATGAGTTAAGCAATACTGCTCAGGCCATTAGTCAAAGCACAATTGAGCAAGCCGCCAGCATTGAAGAAACCAGCGCGTCCATTGAGCAGATCAGCGCAAATGTAGAAAATAATTTGGAAAATGCCCAGGAGACTGAGAAAATGGCGACCCAAGCCGCTAAACTGGCGGCGGAAGGCGGTAAAGCCGTGGATGAAACCGTAATAGCAATGACGGATATTTCCAAAAAGATTTCGCTGATTGAAGATATAGCTTATCAAACCAATATCCTCTCTTTAAATGCTTCGATAGAAGCTGCCCGCGCCGGACAACATGGAGCCGGTTTTTCGGTAGTTGCTTCTGAGGTGCGTAATTTGGCGACTAGAAGTCAACATGTTGCTAATGATATTAATGCGCTTGCTGAATCCAGTGTTGAAATTGCTCAAAAGGCCGGAAATTTACTTGGGGAAATCGTTCCCAATATCCAAAAAACGGCTGATTTAGTGGAAGAGATTTCTGCATCTTCTAATGAACAAGCATTAGGCATCGGACAAATTGGTGAAGCGGTTGTCAAGCTGGAATCTAAAACCCAGCAAAATGCAGCGGCTTCCGAGCAATTGGCGGCGACGGCGGAAGAGTTAAATGGTCAAAGCGATGAATTAATGAAGCAAATCAGTTTTTTTACTGTGAATTAAGGAAACAAGCCGCAGGACTGGCATAAAATCGAATAAAAATTCGATGCCGCTTAGATTATAGTTTTTTCCTAGACCGCAAAACGGTAAAATAATGCCTCCTTTTGATAATGAGTTCGAAATAAATTGGCTACTGAAAAGATTAAAGTTTTATTTGTCTGCATGGGTAATATTTGCCGATCGCCAACGGCTCAGGGCGTTTTTCAGGCCTTGGTTGAGGAGCGTAAATTACAACATCGGTTTGAAATAGACTCCGCCGGCACTCATGCTTATCACGTTAATGAGGCGCCCGACCTAAGAGCACAACGAGCCGCCAGAGATCGCGGCATAGAGTTGAATCATCTACGCGCCCGTAAAGTCATTTACGGCGATTTCGAAGATTATGATCATATATTGGTTATGGATGATGACAATTACGAGATTATGATTGAAGCTTGTCCGGATGAATATCAAAATAAAGTAAAATTACTGATGGATTATGCGCCGAATATTGATGAGCGTCATGTGCCTGACCCTTATTACGGTGGTAAATTTGGTTTTGAGCGCGTATTAAACATGGTTGAAGAAGCTTCTGCAGGCTTTTTAAAATCCCTTGATATGGAGTAAATAATGTTAAAAAATTGGAAACGTTGCTGTTTGGTTTTGATAACGATTTGTATCTTATCGCCTTTAGGCGTTTTATCGGCGAGTGAAAAAAATACCATTACCCATGTAGTGATCGTATGGCTAAAACAACCGGGGAATGAGCAAGTCAAACAGCAGTTTTTAAAAGAAAGTCGTAAGCTGAATGATTTGCCGGGCGTCATTTATCGTCACTCCGGGCAAGTGGTCGCCAGCGAGCGGGGTATTGTTGACGATACTTTTGATGTAGCCGTCACTGTTACTTTGAAAGACAAGCAAGCCTTAAAGGATTATTTGGCTCATCCTAAACATAAGGAAGTGCTGAAAAAAATAAAACCGTTGGTTAATCGTATAGTCGCATACGATTTTATTAACCGATAAAGGGAGTCAAATATGGCGATTGTATCCAATACTGTGGGTTATACCGATGAAGATGTCCTGTTAGAAGGTTTTTTTGCTTACGACGATGCGATTGAAGGCAAAAGACCGGTTGTATTGATTAACCATGCCTGGGGCGGGCGCGACGATTTTGTCGGTGGGAAAGCGATAAAGTTGGCTGAGTTGGGTTACTTGGCGTTTGCCGTGGATATGTATGGCAAAGGGGTTAAAGGCGAAAGCAAAGAGCAGTGTGCGGCTTTGATGCAGCCGTTTATGGATGATCGGGCTAAATTACAGCAGAGACTGAATGCCGGTTTGCAAGCGGTCAAGCTTATGCCTTGGGCCGATGAAAACAAAATTGCTGCGATTGGTTTTTGTTTCGGCGGTTTGTGTGTGCTGGATTTAGCTAGAAGCGGCGCTGATATTGCAGGAGTCGTGTCTTTTCATGGTTTGCTGTTTCCTGCTGAAAATATTTCGGAGCCGGTTGTTAAAGCCAAAGTTTTAGTATTGCATGGACGCGATGATCCAATGGTTCCGCCTGATTTGGTATTGTCCTTTCAGGAGGAGCTCACTCAAGCGGGCGCTGATTGGCAGTTTATGAGTTACGGTAATACCATGCACGCTTTTACCAACCCCGTTGCTAATGATCCTGATTTCGGCACCGTTTACCAGGCCGATGCGGATCGGCGATCCTGGTTGGCGATGCAAACGTTTTTAAGCGAAATATTTGGATAGTTTATAGGAGCTTAATTTATTCACCCTCATGATCAAGCTCCTCTTTTTTTGTCAAAAACTCAATCATATCCTCATTATTGACGCGATGATAAATCTCTTCGACTGAGAGCGCCAAGTCGATTGATTTAAAATGTATTGTTTCTTCTAAAAAATAATGTGTTGAACGCCAGTCATCGCGTTTTTGATAAACAGTAATATCGACAAAATCTTGTTCGATAATGACATACTCTTCCAAAGTGGGAATGTTAATGTTTTCCAAACTTTCGATAAATAATTCCGGAAATATAATTATGGTTTCCGCTGGCGCCAACCATGGCATAAACTTGTCCATCTACCAGCTCATGCTTTATTTCCGCAACAAGTTCGCCTTCTAAGTATTCAGCAATATTGATTTTTCCACTAATTGTTGTTTGTTGCTTGTTAGCTAACATGGCTGACTCCGAGGTTATGGGTTCAAGATTCAATGATGTTGGTTGGCGATGGCTTAAGGCCGCAAGCTATTATACGATGTGCGAGATTCATATTAAAAAAAGGGAATTTCTTTTTTGTTTCATTTGATATAGAGCAAGGCTGACAGTGACTTTAATATCATTGTTTTGTTATAATGATTGGTTTTTATCGCCTTGGTTGAACAGCATGGGATATTCTACTTTAATGTATCTATGTTGCTGTTATTTGAGGTTTTTTGTCAGGATAGATAACGGTAGTGGATAGCTAAAATTAATGTCAGATTTCGCCAAAGAAATTATTCCGGTTAATCTCGAAGATGAGATGAGACAATCTTATCTTGCTTATTCCATGAGCGTGATAGTCGGGCGGGCTCTTCCTGATGTCAGGGATGGATTAAAGCCTGTGCATCGTCGAGTATTATATGCGATGAGCGAACTGGGGAATGATTGGAATAAACCCTATAAAAAATCGGCGCGTGTGGTGGGCGATGTCATTGGTAAATATCATCCTCATGGAGATACTGCTGTTTACGACACCATTGTAAGAATGGCTCAGCCTTTTTCCATGCGATATATGTTGATCGATGGGCAAGGTAATTTCGGTTCGGTGGATGGCGACTCTCCTGCGGCTATGCGTTATACGGAAGTGCGCATGGCTAAAATTTCGCATCAGATTTTAGCCGACCTGGATAAAGAAACCGTTGATTTTATCGCCAATTATGATGAGTCTGAGAGCGAGCCGACTGTTATGCCGACTCGGATACCGACTCTATTGGTTAACGGATCGTCCGGGATTGCGGTGGGTATGGCGACCAATATTCCCCCGCATAATTTGACGGAAGTGATTTCCACCTGTTTGGCGATGATGGATCAGCCGGATATTTCCATTGCTGAATTAATGAATTTAATGCCGGGGCCTGATTTTCCTACAGCCGGTTTTATAAACGGTAGTTCAGGCATTAGGGACGCCTACGCCACCGGTAGAGGAAAAATATATTTGCGCGCTAGATGTCATTTTGAAGATATTGGCGACGGCGGCCGACAAGCGATTATCACCACTGAATTACCTTATCAGGTGAATAAAGCCCGGCTGTTGGAAAAAATAGCGGAAATGGTCAAAGATGGTAAATTGGAAGGTATTTCCGGTTTGCGAGACGAGTCCGATAAGGATGGCATGCGGATGGTGATTGAACTTAGGCGAGGAGAAGTGCCTGAGGTCATTCTCAATAATTTATATAAACAAACCCAGCTGCAAACTGTGTTCGGCATTAATATGGTGGCCTTGCATGATGGCAGGCCGCATTGCATGACGCTGAAAGAAATTTTGGGCGCATTTATCAATCATCGTCGGGAAATCGTTACTCGCCGAACCTTGTACAATTTAAGAAAAGCGCGTGAAAAGGCTCATATCCGTGAAGGCTTAGCGGTTGCTTTGGCGAATATTGATGAAATGATCGAGTTGATCAAAACTTCTCCAAATCCAGCGACCGCTAAGCAAGGCTTATTGGATAAGAGCTGGAATGCAGGTATGGTCACAGCGTTATTGGATAGAGCCGATGCGGAACGCTCCCGACCGGAAGAATTAGGCGAAGAATACGGTTTGCACGGAGATGTTTATAAATTATCCGAAACGCAGGCGCAAGCTATTTTGGATTTACGCCTACATCGTTTAACCGGTTTGGAACAAGATAAGATTATTGAAGAATATAATGATCTTCTTAAATTAATTGATGAATATTTGTTGATTTTAAGTAGCGACCAGCGCTTGATGGAAGTGATTCGAGAAGAGCTTGAAGAAATCAAAGATGAATATGCCGATGAACGGCGCACCGAAATTATTCATGATTACCAAAACTTATCTGCGGAAGATTTAATTACCGAAGAAGATGTGGTTGTGACGATGTCCCACGAAGGCTACGTTAAGTCGCAACCATTGGCCGATTATAAAGCGCAGCGTAGAGGCGGACGCGGTAAATCGGCAACCGCTACAAAAGAAAAAGATTTTGTTGAAAAGCTGATTATCGCCAACACCCATGATACGATTTTATGCTTCTCTTCGTTTGGTAAAGTTTATTGGTTGAAAGTATTTAATTTGCCTGTCGCCAGCCGGGCTTCACGAGGCAAGCCGTTTGTGAATCTATTGCCTTTGGAAGCGGGAGAGAAAGTCAACGCTATGTTGACGGTCAGAGAATACTCTGAGGATCAATTCATTTTTATGGCGACGGAGGCGGGCACCGTTAAAAAGACGCCGTTGAAAGAGTTTGAACGACAACGAGCGAACGGCAAAATAGCCATTGATTTGCGCGATGGCGATAATCTGGTCGGCGTGGATATTACTGATGGTCAACAAAAAGTGTTGTTATTCAGCAGCGATGGCAAGGCGGTTTGTTTTAAAGAGTCTGACGTTCGATCAATGGGACGCACTGCAACCGGGGTTAGAGGCATTAAATTGGCCGGAGGGCAAAAAGTTATTTCATTGATTATCGCCACTGAAGGGACTGTTTTGAACATTACCGAAAACGGTTTTGGCAAGCGTACTCAGTTAGAAGAGTTTACCTGCCATAAACGCGGCGGCCAGGGCTTGATAGCTATTCAGACTTCAGATCGCAACGGCGCAGTCGTGGGTGCTGTTTTAGTGAATGACGATGATGAAATTATGTTGATTACTAATGGCGGCACGCTAGTGAGAACGCGGGTCAATGAAATTTCGATAGTGGGTCGCAATACGCAAGGGGTTACCGTCATTCGTTTAGATGGTGATGAAAAAGTAGTCGGGGTTGATCGCACAGATGGTCTGCCCGAAGATGATATTGAAACTGAAAATACAGATGATGGAGAAAACGATTAATGTCGCGAGTTTATAATTTTAGCGCTGGCCCTTCTGCTTTGCCCGAAGCGGTTCTTAAAAAAGCGCAACAGGAAATGTTGGATTGGCAGGGAACCGGCATGTCGGTGATGGAAATGAGCCATCGCGGTAAGCACTTTATGAGTATTGCCGAAACGTTGCTGGCCGATTTGCGAGAGCTGATGGCGATTCCCGATAATTATAAAATCGCCTTGTTACAAGGCGGCGCAACCGCGCAATTTTCCCTGATTCCTCAAAATATATTGGGTGATAAAAGCAAAGCCGCTTATATTAATACCGGCGCCTGGTCTAAAAAAGCCATCAAAGAAGCGGGTGCTTTTTGCGATGTGCAGCTGGCCGCCAGTGCTGAAGACAGTAAGTTTACGACTATCCCCGAGCGTTCCAGCTGGGCATTGGATGCGGACTGCGGATATTTACATTACACCGCTAATGAAACCATTCATGGGGTTGAGTTTTTTGACATTCCTGAGGTTGATATGCCTCTGGTAAGCGATATGTCATCGAATATTTTGTCCAGACCGGTTGATGTCAGTCGTTTCGGCTTGATTTATGCCGGCACCCAAAAGAATATGGGGCCTGCCGGTGTCACCATTGTAATTGTTCGTGATGATTTGCTGGGCAAAGCGAAAAACAGTGTGCCTTCAGTGTTTAATTATCAACAACAAATTGATAATGATTCCATGCTTAATACCCCGGCGACCTACAATTGGTATTTGGTGGGATTAGTATTGCAATGGTTAAAAGAGCTGGGCGGTTTGGCGGAGATGGAGCAACGCAATATCCGTAAAGCTGAAAAACTCTATCAAACCATTGATGCATCCGCTTTGTATTCAAATCCGGTCGATAAAGCCTATCGTTCAAGAATGAATGTGCCGTTTATTTTAGCCGATAGTCAATTGGATGCTGCATTTTTAGAAGCCGCAGCGGCGAATGGGTTAAGCACATTGAAAGGTCATCGCTCAGTCGGCGGCATGCGCGCAAGCATCTATAACGCTATGCCTGAGGCCGGTGTTGATGCTTTGATTGATTTTATGACTGAATTCGAACGAACTCACTAATAGTAAGATGACAGCGATTATTCCCCTTTCCGATTTGCGTGAGAGAATTGATTCAATTGATCAACAGATTCTTGAACTCATTAATCAGCGCGCTGAGTGCGCTCAGGAAGTGGCTAAAACAAAAATTGCTGAGGGCGAAACAGAGACTTTCTATCGTCCTGATCGTGAAGCTTTAGTGCTGCGCAGAATTAAAGAACTGAATGCCGGGCCGATTTCCGATGAAACGGCGGCCTGGTTTTTCAGGGAAATCATGTCGGCGTGTTTAGCTCTGGAAAAACCCTTACAAGTCGCTTATCTGGGTCCTGAAGGCACTTTTACTCAACAGGCGGCCATTAAACATTTTGGTCATGCCGTTGAAGGTTGTCCGACGTCAACAATTAACGAAGTTTTCCATGCTGTGGAAAGCGGTCGTTGCCAATTCGGGGTGGCGCCCGTGGAAAATTCGACGGAAGGCTCTGTGACCCATACTTTGGATTGCTTTATGGCGTCCAATTTGAAAATTTGCGGTGAAGTGGAAATCCGGGTTGAGCAAAACTTATTGAGTCTATCCGAAGACATTAGCACAATAACTGAAATTTTCTCCCACCAGCAATCGATAGCGCAATGCCGCGAATGGTTAAGCAGTAATCTGCCGGGTATTGTTTGCACGCCGGTGAACAGCAATGCCGAAGCCGCAAAAAAAGCCAGCGAAGACCCTGGCAAGGCCGCCATAGCGGGTAAAATGGCCGCTGAGCTGTATAATCTGAATATTATTCAAAGCAATATTGAAGATGACAATAGCAATACCACGCGATTCTTTGTAATCGGTAAACAGGAGCCTGCCTCCACCGGTAACGACAAAACTTCGATTTTAGTTTCCACCGGCAATCGCGCCGGATCGCTACATAAAATTATCGAACCGTTCGCCAAATATAATATCAGCATGTCGCATATTGAGTCGCGACCGTCGAGAAGAGGCCTGTGGGAATATGTGTTCTTTATCGATATTGACGGTCATCAGAGTGATGATAATGTTAAACAAGCATTAGAAAATTTGATGCAATCCGTTAAAATTCCCAAGGTTTTAGGTTCTTATCCTAAAGCGGTTATCTAGGAATGGGGATTTTATAACTTATGAATTCTGACTTGTCTTTTTGTTCGGCTTCGGCGTTGCGTAAACAGTTACATAGCTTGCTATGCGCCTGTTTACGCGTCTTGAATCCAAACAAAAACCCTGCGCCATAATGCATAAGTTATTTCATCCCCATTCCATAACGACTTACTTTTGAAAGCATGAGTGAATTAAAGAGTGTTTCTGATTTGGCCGTATCCGGCGTTCAGCAATTAGTGCCTTACACGCCCGGTAAACCTATAGAGGAATTGGAAAGAGAGTTGGGGCTGACGGAAATTGTAAAATTAGCCTCCAATGAAAATCCTTTGGGAACTAATCCGCAGGTTATCGACGCGATTCAAACGGTTTTGCCGGAATTGACCCGTTATCCGGATGGTAACGGTTTCCGGTTGAAAGCGGCTTTAGCTGAAAAACATGCTGTGAGTCCTGAGCAAATTACTTTAGGGAATGGTTCCAACGATGTGCTGGAAATTTTAGCGCGTACTTTTTTGTCGTCTGAAAAGGAGGCTGTTTTTTCGCAACACGCCTTTGCCGTGTATCCCATTGTGACGCAGGCGGTCGGCGCAAAAGCAGTCATTATACCGGCTCTAGATTATGGCCATGATTTGGCGGCAATGTCGACCGGCATATCGCCTCGCACCGGAATGGTTTTTATCGCCAATCCCAATAATCCTACCGGAACTTTACTATCCGCAGAAGCTGTTGAAAACTTTATAAAACAATTGCCCGCTACGGTAATTTGCGTATTAGATGAAGCTTATTATGAATACATTGATCCGCAACTAAGCGGTAATTCTGTTGACTGGTTGGCTAAATATCCAAATTTAGTGATTACCCGCACCTTTTCAAAAGCATATGGCTTAGCCGGTTTAAGGGTGGGTTACAGTCTTTCATCGCCGGAAATTGCCGATTTATTGAACCGGGTCAGACAGCCGTTTAATAATAATATGGTTGCTTTAGCTGCGGCTGAGGCGGCTTTGGCGGATGAACAATATTTGAGTAAGACAGTTGCTGCAAACCGTTCAGGGATGCGGCAATTAACCGATGGTTTTCAACGGCTTGGTTTACAATGGATTCCGTCGGCGGGTAATTTCGTATCGGTGCATTTAGCACAACCGGCTATGCCTGTTTATGACGCTTTATTACGCAAAGGCGTAATCGTTCGTCCTATCGCCAATTATGAAATGCCCGAACATTTGCGGATCAGCATTGGACTGGAACAGGAAAATGACAAACTATTACAAGCCTTGGCTGAAATTCTATAACCATGTTTAAACGTCTATGTTTTATCGGCGTCGGCTTAATCGGCAGCTCTATGGCCAGGGCCGCGCGTCAACATCAATTGGCGGAGACTATTATCGCCGTTGGACAAACTGAATGCCTGCCGAATTTGCAAATGGCTAAGCAGATTGAGGTAATAGATGAATATTATACTGATATTAAGCAGGCTGTTGAAAATGTAGATTGTATTGTTATCGCCACGCCGGTCGGCGCTGTGGAGTCGATCTTTACCCAATTAAAAGAATATTGGCGGGATGATGTTATCTATACCGATGTTTGCAGCACCAAGGGCAGCGTTATTGCCGCTGCAGAAAAGGTTTTTTCAGGCATTCCCGATAACTTTGTGCCGACGCACCCGATCGCCGGCGCAGAAAGCAGCGGAGCGGCGGCGGGTCGGGCTGATTTGTTTTTAGAAAAACGCTTGGTGGTTACGCCTTTACCCAATACGCGGCGAGACGCCTTACAAAAAATCACCCAATTTTGGCAACATATCGGCGCTTTTGTTTCCACTATGTCTGTTGAACATCATGATAAGGTGTTGGCGGCCACCAGTCACTTACCGCATGTATTAGCCTTTGCAATGGTAGACTTGTTGGGTCGCAAAGATGAACAAGAAGAAATCTTTAAATACGCTGCTGGCGGTTTTAAAGATTTCAGTCGCATAGCTTCAAGCGACCCAACTATGTGGCTGGATATTTGTCTGGCCAATAAAGCGCAGATTTTACCTTTGATTCAGCAATTGCAAATCGAATTAAATCAAATAGAAAATATGTTGGAGCAGGAGCAAAAGCAACAGATTTTCGACCTTTTTTCGTATGCCCGCGACGCGCGGCAACGTTTTCTTGATCAATTATTATAACTATGTCTCAATCTATTACATTTACTATTCAACCGGGCGGAAGTTTACGCGGTGAAATCCGCGTGCCCGGCGATAAATCCATGTCGCATCGTTCCATCATGTTGGGTTCGTTGGCCGAAGGCGTTACCCGAGTGACGGGGTTTTTAAATGCTGAGGATGCTTTGGCGACGTTGAATGCCTTTCGCGCGATGGGGGTTGAAATCGAAGGCCCCGAAAACGGCAAAGTAGTTATTCATGGGGTAGGGAAGCATGGTTTGAAAAAGCCTGATAAACCTTTGAATATGGGGAACTCGGGCACATCAATGCGCTTATTGAGCGGTTTATTATCCGGTCAGGCTTTTGATGTCGAGCTGACAGGCGATAAATCATTGGAGTCTCGCCCTATGCGCCGCGTTACTGAACCGTTAGCGCTAATGGGCGCCGAAATAGAAACTCAGGCGGATGGGACAGCGCCATTAAAAATTAAGGGAAATCGTCAATTAAAAGGCGTTCATTATGATATGCCGATCGCCAGCGCCCAGGTAAAATCCTGCATGTTATTGGCCGGTATGTATGCGGAGGGCGAAACTTCGGTGACTGAACCGGCGCCGACTCGCGATCACACTGAGAGAATGTTGAACGGGTTCTCATATCCAGTGGCGAAAGATGGCGCAACGGCTACAATTAATGCCGATGGCAAATTGACGGCTTGTGAGATAGATGTCCCTAGCGATATTTCTTCTGCAGCTTTTTTTCTGGTCGGGGCCAGCATTGCGCCCGATTCTGATGTGACTATAAAGCATGTCGGCATTAACCCGACTCGCACTGGTGTGATCGATATTTTACGGTTAATGGGCGCTAATTTAGAGTTGCTGAATGAACGCTCGGTTGGCGGCGAGCCGGTCGCAGATATTCGCGTACAATCCAGTCAATTAAAAGGCATTGATATTCCGGAAGAATTAGTGCCTTTGGCTATTGATGAATTTCCGGTTTTATTTGTCGCTGCGGCTTGCGCGGAAGGACAAACGCGCTTAACCGGCGCTAAAGAATTACGAGTAAAAGAATCGGATCGCATCCAAGTGATGGCCGATGGTCTTAATGCTTTGGGCGTAGATGCGCAAGCGACGGAAGACGGCATGATCATTCAGCAAAGCCAAATCGGCGGCGGGGAAGTTTATTCTCATGATGATCACCGTATTGCGATGGCTTTTTCAATTGCCGGTTTGCGGGCTAACGGCGCGATCACCATTCATGATTGCCAAAATGTCAATACTTCGTTTCCGGAATTTCGTGAGCTTGCCGATCAATTAGGATTAAATATCAGTTCATGAATATACCTGTCATAACCATTGATGGACCTAGCGGCGCTGGAAAAGGCACGGTGAGCCGCCTGATTGCCCAAAAACTCGGATGGCATTATTTAGATAGCGGTTCAATATACAGATCGTTAGCGATTGCGGTTTTGAATCAGAATATTAATGTAGATGATGTGCAAGCTATTGTTTTAGCAGCGCAAAAAATGTCCTTGCAATTTGATTGTAGCGATCAATTGCGAGTAAAACTGGATGCTCAGGACATTAGCGAACGATTAGCTTTGGAAGAAACCGGCAATACAGCGTCAATGATTGCCGCTGTGCCGGAGGTCAGGGCGGTTTTATTGCAAAAACAAAAAGATTTTCAAAAACTTCCCGGATTGGTTGCGGACGGTCGTGATATGGGGACTGTGGTGTTTAAAGACGCTTTATATAAAGTTTTTTTGACCGCCAGCGCGGAGGAAAGAGCAAAAAGACGATATAAACAGTTGATTGAAAAAGGAATAGATGCTAACCTTGACCGAATAACCAATGATATTGAAGAGCGTGACCGCCGCGATCAGGCCAGGAGTACTGCGCCGTTGGTTCAGGCTGAAGATGCGCTTTTAATTGATTCCTCCACGTTGACAATAGATCAAGTGGTTGAAAAGGTTATGAATTTAGTCCGATAGGGCTTTGGTGTTGTTTTAGAGTTTTTCTAAAACAATTTTTTTTAACTTTATTGAAATGTAAAGCTTGTTTGATTTAAAACAAGTTTGGGAAAGAAACATGAGCGAAAGCTTTGCTGAATTATTTGAAGAAAGTTTAGCCAAGACGGAAATGCGTCCTGGCGCGATGTTAGTGGGTACGGTTGTTGATATTGAAAACGAGTTTGTTATCGTTAGCACCCACGCAAAATCTGAAGGTGTGATTCCGAAATGGCAGTTTTTAAATGCCGATGGCGACCTGGAAGTTGAAGTAGGCGACGAAATTGAAGTCGCGCTTGATTTGTTTGAAGATGGTCTGGGATCTACGCTGCTTTCCCGTGATAAAGCTAAGAAAAACAAAGCATGGGGCGAATTGGAAAAAGCATTCGAAAACGAAGAAACGGTTGTCGGGCGCATTAATGGCAAGGTCAGAGGCGGTTTTACCGTTGCTGTCGGCGCATTAAGAGCCTTCTTACCGGGTTCATTGGTTGATGTTCGTCCAATTAGAGACACCTCCTTCCTGGAAGGTCGCGATCTCGAATTCAAAGTGATCAAAATCGATCAAAAACGCAACAATGTTGTGTTATCTCGTCGCGCTGTTGTTGAAAAAGAATACAGCGAAGAGCGTGAAGAATTAATGAAGTCGTTGGAAGACGGCGCAATTGTAACCGGTATCGTGAAAAACTTGACCGATTACGGCGCTTTCATCGATTTAGGCGGTATCGACGGTTTGTTGCACATTACCGATATGGCGTGGCGTCGCGTTCGTCATCCATCCGAGTGTGTTGAAATCGGTCAAGAAGTTAAAGTTAAAGTACTTAAGTTCGATAAAGAGAAAACCCGCGTATCTTTGGGCATGAAACAAATGGATGAAGATCCATGGTTGAATATCGCCCGTCGTTATCCTGCCGGAACGCGCGCGTTTGGTAAAGTCAACAACTTGACTGACTACGGTTGCTTTGTTGAAATCGAAGAAGGCGTTGAAGGTTTGGTTCACGTATCTGAAATGGATTGGACCAATAAAAATGTTAATCCGGCTAAAGTCGTTCAATTAGGCGATGAAGTTGAAATCATGGTCTTGGAAATTGATGAAGAACGTCGTCGTATTTCCTTGGGTATGAAACAATGTCGTCCTAATCCTTGGGATGAATTTGCCGCATTACATAATAAAGGCGACAAAATCAGCGGAAAAATCAAATCGATCACTGATTTTGGTATCTTTATCGGATTGGATGGCGGTATTGATGGTTTGGTGCATACTTCTGACATTTCCTGGAATGAGAATGATGAAGAAGCCATCAGACAATTCAAAAAAGGCGATGAAGTTGAAACTGTCATCTTGGCGGTTGATCCTGAGCGTGAAAGAATTTCTCTCGGCATCAAACAATTGGAACAAGATCCATTCCAAAACTTTATCGGTATGCATGAAAAAGGCAGCTTAGTAACCGGCACGATTAAAGAAGTTGACGCTAAAGGCGCAGTTATTACTTTGGCTGACAATATCGAAGGATATTTGCGGGCTTCGGAAATTCAACGCGACCGCGTGGAAGATGCGCGTACATTGTTGAATGCAGGCGATGAAGTGGAAGCAAAATTTGTCGGCGTCGATAAAAAAGCAAAAACCATTTCTTTGTCTATTAAAGCGAAAGATCGCGAAGAAGAGACAAATGCGATTAAAGATTATGCACAGAACACAGGATCGGGTTCAGCTACTTTAGGCGATTTGTTTAAAGAAATAGACAAGTAGTTAGGGTTAAGGGGGCGTGTATTTTACACGCCCTGATTGATTGAATCAGTCATTTGCAAACTTTATCAATTGCAGGATTAAGTGTGACAAAATCAGAATTAATAGAGACACTTGCAAAACAACAGCCACATTTAGCTCTGAAAGACGTAGAATTGGCTGTTAAATGCATAATTGAGCAAATGAGCGAAACTTTGGCAAATGGTGAAAGAATAGAAATTCGAGGATTCGGCAGTTTTTCTTTACACCACCGGCCTCCTAGAATGGGCAGAAACCCCAAAACCGGCGAATCTGTTTCATTAACGGAGAAATTTGTTCCTCATTTTAAACCTGGCAAGGAGTTGCGTGATAGAGTGGATGAATCACGTGAAAATTATAAAATAGTTGATTAGGTAATGATGAAATAAGTTCTTATTATGAAGTTGATATCCATAATTGTCATAGTTGTTTTTTTTCTGTTGGCATTGGTCTTTTCCGCATTGAATTTGCAAGCTATTGAGATCAACCTTTATTTTGCCACTGTATCTATGCCGCTCGCTTTAGCATTAATTATCGGATTGTTAATCGGCGTTGCGATAGGATATTCCGCAGCCATGATCAGCATTCTGAAATTAAAAGCGAAACACTTTCAACTCAATAAACAGCTTAACCAGGTTAATCAAAAATAGCCGGTTCAACTTATTTCATCTTGGATGTAGATAAATCTTGAATAGATTGATGCATCTGTCTTAGAAAGTAATTTTTGCCGATAAAAATTAAAGAACAATAATTAGTAAAATGAGTTCTTGCAAGTTTTTTCGGCAAAAGTTTTAAAAATTAACTCCCGTTTAATTTTATTCCAGAATATTTCAACACATTCCTAGTGCATATTACTTCAAGCGACACGATGTGGTTTACTAGTGGCTGTTTTTGGCCATTTAGCTACGTTGCAGAAACAGTCACATAGCCAGCTATGCGCCTATTTCAGCGCCTTGATTATAAACAGAAATCCTGAGCTAGTTCTGGACGTTATTTTATCCTCGTTCCTAAAATTTTACCATATCAGACCTTTATGAACTTGGTTTTTAGTAAAAAAACTACAAAACCGAATGATAAGAAAAGGAAAACCGAAGGAGTCGGTATTCTTGAAAAAATGACAGTAGTATTGTTAAACCAAGTAAAAGTTTCGATTCCTGAATTGACCAGACTCTGGTTTTTACCAATTACCAATTCTATGCTATCGCCATAGATATAGTGTAAATAATGAAATTCGGATTCATAAATAGCATTCATAAAGCAATTATAAAATTTATTGCATCCTAAAGGTACAACATCACCATTAAATATATCCGGTTGAGTGGGTATATCCGCCATTAACAACTCTAGTAACTTTTCTCCTTGATGTGGCGAAATTTTTTCCTCTTTGAGTAGCTGATAATTATTGAAAAAAGTGTCATTTTGAAATGTAGCTGTATAAAGATGATCTCTATAGGGAATCTCTGAAATGCTAAAAAGCGAATCTCCTAAGGTGTTATACGTAAAGTTTACTGAAAAACTTATCTGACTATACAAAACCAAATAAGTAATAATGGAGCGGCTAATTATTTTAATAAAAAGGGTCATGATTCTTCTCCTAAAAGAACTACCATCTTAGTATATTGTGAAACAATATAATAGCGGACTATCAGCATAAAATGGGACGTCAATAGCGTAGGACAATATGCCATGTATACTTCGCGCCATCGAGCGGTTTGCAGTGCACACCCTACAGGGTTGTCCCGCGTTATTCTTATAACTCAATCGTGATATGAGAGAATGGATTTAAACAAATATAACGTGGGATTTTTAACCTTAGGCGCTACCCATGACGATTATTCTGAAATAGAAAAAGCTTTACATCAGCAAAATATTACAGCTAGCCTAATCAACTTAAATGACTGTGAAGAGATAAATTGGTCCCAGTTTGATTTAATCAATGTTCGGGAATGCCGAGGCTTTCATTTGGATCATGAGGTGCTTGCTAAATTTGATGCTATCAACGAGCAATTAGGCAATACCCCTTTGCTCAATTCTATGCAAGTGATACGTGCTGGACTGGATAAAGGCGTTTATTTAAAAGCTTTAGGCGATGAAGGCGTTAACTTGATTCCTACGCGTTGGTTTCAACAGGGAGAGGCTGTAGATTTGCCGACTGTGTTGGCGGAAAGCGGCTGGCAAGACTTCGTGATTAAACCGACAGTCGCTTCCAAATGTTGGAATACTTATCGGGTTGTGATTAATCATGCGCATGATGTTCAAATTTATGAAGGCGACCGTTTATTAACAGGGAATATGGACGATAGCATCGCAATTTTTCATCAGTTGTTGGAAAAATTTGATTTGTGCATGCAGGCGTTCATGCCGGAAATCTTTTCATCAGGCGAGTTTTCCTTTGTTTTTATTGATGGTCTGTACAGTCATGCCGTCAATAAACAGGTTGCGCATAATAGTTGGTTGGCGCATGAAGCGTTCGGCGGGAAAAATAGCCTATATCAGGCGAAATTGTCAGAAATTGATTGGGCGCAGAAAATTTTTGCAAAATTAACGCAAAGCTATGGCGATTTTCTGTATGCGCGGATTGATGCCGTACCGCATCAGGGACAATTGTTTTTACTGGAATGTGAATTAGTGGTCCCGCGTTTGTTTCTCAAAGAAGCTGATGCGTTTGCTAAATACGCTGAAGCCATAAAAAAAAGAATCGTATAACAACTGCCTGCGAACGTCTTTGTCAGGCTGAAGCCTGACCTACTCGGAGCTATATATCTAAAGGGGTAATCAGCATGTAGGGTACGCACTGCGTATCTTTGGGTGTGATGTTGTTTTAACGTTTGGTGCGCAATGCGCACCCTACGGGGTGCGGAATTGTAGGTCGGACTTTAGTCCGACAACAGGTTTTACGCTGTTGAGCTGTTTCCCAAGTTTTACTTGGGAAACGATTAGGGAGGCTCCAGCTTGCCGCGGAGCGTTTTCCAGCTGTTTCAACTCATTGCGGGAAGCTGGAGCTTCCGGGGTGGGTTTCCCAAACTGGAGTTTGGGAAACAGCAAGTGTGTATGAAAACTAATGACGCTACTTCCCAAGCTCTGCTTGGTAAGTAAAAGAAGGGAAGCTCTTGCTTCCCGAATTACGTCATATAACAGCTGACTGCGAACATCTTTGTCAGGCTGAAGCCTGACCTACTCGGGGCTATTTATCTAAAGGGGTAATCAGTTACGGAGTTATGTTTGGTGGACAGAGCTTGAGGGGGCCCGGCAATCCATGACCGGGACGTATACTGAAATTTATGGCCTCGCTATTTATTGAAAAATCACCGAACCAGTAGAAGCGGCATTCTTACGACCGTCTGAAATAGTCGCATTGCCGACGTTTTTCGATTCGTTGTAAATGAGTGAGTTTTTAATGTCGGAATCACTGGCGACTACAGAGCCGGTTGCAGCAATATTTTTCTGGCCGATAGCGATAGTGGCGTTAGCTTTGTTTAACGATCTGTTAACAATCACTGATTTATTGATTGCTGAATTCCGAACGTTAATAGAGCCGGTGCTGGCGATATTCTTTTTGCCGACCGCCATGGTTGCATTGGCTTTGTTTAATGATTGATTGATCAGCACCGATTTTTTAACCGTAGATTGAGCAAACGCAGTACTGGCTATGGCGGAACTGATGATTAATGTTATGGCTGCTAATGTTTTCATGTTGATTGTCCTTAAAAAGTGAAAGTATTTTTTACCCAGCTTTGTCGCCGAGGTTCCAAAAAAATTATTGCACTGTTCATCAATAATATCTAAATGTCACCGACAAGGCTGGTTAAATCTTGGGTTCATTATACGAAAGCCGCCTAAATGAGGCTGTAACAGGATTACCTGACTGATGTGACCCATTCACCTTTTAGCAAGTGTTGGCGCTGTTGTTGATTAAACCTTTCAATTGCATAACGTAAAGTTGTGCGAGGCATTTCATTGTAATTTTCGATAATGAACTGTTTTAATAATTCATTATTTATTTTCCCCGCTTCACGCAGCATCCAGCCGACGGCTTTGTGAATCAAGTCGTGTTGATCCTGTAAAAGCAATTTGGAAAGTTTGAATGTATCATCAAGCTGATGACGTTTGATGAAATAAAATGAACTGACAATGGCAATACGCCTTTCCCATAATGATGATGATTGCGCCAATTGATAAAGCGGCGAGCGGTCTTTCTCAAATAAATAGGCGCCAACAATGTGATGTGCTGAATTATCGACTAAATCCCAATTATTAATGTTTTCAGTATTAGCCAAATAACGTTGATAGATGACGAATTGTTTTTCCGGTTCTGCTTTTTGAAATTGTTTCACTAACAATAACAATGCGAAATGGCGAATTTCGTGTAGCGGTGATTGAAGCAGTAGTTCAACTTCATTCAGCGGCGTATCAAAAAATTGATTAACGGTTTTTCGCAAGACGGGGACGCGAATGCCTAGAAATATATCGCCGTGGCTATATTCGCCTTCAGCGGTTTTGAAAAATCGCCGGGTTTGTTGCGCAGTATCAGCGTCAGCCAAGGATTGTAAATGCTGATTGATGCGTTGCGCATTCATTTTTTTGCCGAATGGCTTTCCGTGGCTCTTTTGCGCCGGGCATCCATTGGATTAAGTTGAAGAGGGCGATATATTTCAACTCTGTCGCCGCTTTTTAAGACAGTATCTAACTGACATACTTTACTGTAGATGCCGACTTTTTGGCTTGATAAATCAATTTCCGGAAATTGACTCAATAAGCGTGATTGATCTATGGCTTGTTCGACTGTGGCGCCATTGGGGAGTTGTAGAGACTCCAAATGTTGCTGATCGGAGGCGGCATAGGCCACTTCCACTTTAATGGATTTATTGGCTTCCATAAACGACTTTAGCGCGTTGCGTGAACGCGCCGACCATGGTGTTGCAGATTTGATTGAAAACAGCGCCGAACGCCACGCTGGCTAAGGCGCTGCTCATTTCAAATTCCAAATTCAGGGAGATTTTACTGGCATCCTCGCGCAAGGGTTTAAAGTCCCATTCGCCTTCCAGTGATGAAAAAGGGCCTTCCATGAGGCTGATAAAAATTTTTCCGCCTCTGTCGATGCGGTTGCGGGTGCTGAATTTTTTATTAAATCCAGCTTTGGAAACTTGAATTTCGCCTTCTACAATATCGTCCTTTCGGCTGATAACCCGGCTACCGCTGCACCAAGGTAAAAATTCCGGATAAGATTCGATATCGTCAACCAGATCAAACATTTGTTGAGCGGAAAATTTTACCAGGGCGCTTTTTTCTACCACTGTCAACATGCTTAGAATACTCCTAACACATGCAGGAAGACGATGAATACGGCGGCCGGGGCGATATAACAAACCAGAAATTTCCAGATGCGGTAAATAGTGTCCGGTAATTCCAGCTCTTCGCGGCTATTTTGAGTTTTCATAACCCAACCGGCGAATACTGCGATACAAAAACCGCCTATCGGCAGCATTAAATTAGCGGTCATATAATCCAGCAAATCAAACATATTTTTGCCGAAGATGGTAAATCCCGACCAAATATTAAATGAAAAAGCGACTGCGATGCCTAAGCCCCAAGTGGCTAACCCCGCCCAAATACAAGCTTTGATTCTGGGTATATCTTTGTTTTCAACCAGCCAGGCAACAGCCGGTTCAATCAATGAGATTGATGAGGAAAGGGCGGCGAAAACCAAAAGTACAAAAAATAAAACGCCGAATATCCAGCCGCCGGTCATATTGCCGAAGGCGATAGGCAGGGTTTGGAAAATCAGCCCCGGACCCGATCCCGGCTCCAGCCCGTTAGCAAAGACGATTGGGAAAATAGCGATACCGGCCATGATTGCGACCAAAGTATCGGCCCCGGCGATATATAAAGCTGTTTTGCCGATGGAAATATCTTTAGGCAGATAGGAGCCATAGACCATGATGGCGCCCATACCCAAACTTAAGGTGAAGAAAGCGTGACCCATCGCGGTTAATACCGCATCGCTGTCAATTTGGCTGAAATCCGGGGTGAACATAAAGCTTAAACCTTGTTGGTAAAAGCCGGTGGTCATCGCATAACCTAATAGCAATATTAAAATAACAAATAGCGTAGGCATTAAAAAACGCACGGCTTTTTCCAAACCGCTGCTGACCCCGCGGGAAACAACGTACATGGTCGCCGCCATAAATACGCTGTGCCAGAAAGTCAGTTGTATCGGGCTGCCGACCATATCGTCGAATAAGGATTTAATTTCCAAAGCGTTGCCGCCTGAAAAACTGCCGGTAAAGGCTTTCAAGACATAAGATAAGGCCCATCCGGCGATAACGCTGTAATAAGATAAAATCAGAAAACCGGCAATAACGCCCAACCAGCCCAGATAACGCCAGCGGTTATCAGATTCGGCTTCTTCCGACAGCGTTTCCATGGTATTGATAGGACTTTGCTTGCCGCGTCGGCCCATCATGATCTCCGCCGCCATAATCGGTAAGCCGATTGCTGCGATGCAGAGTAAATAAATTAAAACAAATGCGCCACCGCCATTTTCACCGGTAATATAAGGAAATTTCCAAATATTACCTAAACCTACCGCAGAACCGGTTGCAGCCAGAATGAAAGCGAATCGCGAAGACCACTCACCGTGTATTGATTTTTTTATATCCGTCATTTGAATCGCCTAAGCTCTAAATTAATCTCAAATTTATTTTAAGGAATCGAGTAAAATAACAAAAATATTCCGATTAGTCAGGTAAATTCTCTATTATTAACAGTATGGCAGGCAAAAAATCCAAAAAAAATAAAAAACAGGCTGATAATAACATTGCGCAAAACCGTCAGGCCACCCATGAATTTTTTATAGAAGATCAGTTCGAAGCCGGTTTGGTGCTGGAAGGTTGGGAAGTCAAAAGCTTGAGAGAAGGGCGGGTGCAGCTTAAAGAAAGCTATATCCAAATTCATCGCGGCGAGGCTTGGCTGCAAGGCGCGCATATTTCGCCGTTACTGTCCGCTTCCACCCATGTTAATCCAATCTCAATCCGCAAGCGTAAACTGTTATTGCATAGGCAAGAGTTGAACAAGCTGATCGGCGCGGTTGAACGCCGAGGCTATACTTTGGTGCCCTTATCAATGTATTGGGTGCGGGGACGCGCTAAATTAAAAATCGGTTTGGCGAAAGGTAAAAAACTACATGATAAACGGGCCGTCGCTAAAGACCGCGATTGGCAACGCGATAAAGCCAGAATTATGAAACATGGATAAACATTGATGAGTATTGCAGATTTTTTACAACAATTAGATCAAACTCCTTCCGTCAGCTTTAATGAAACAATGCAGCTTATTGCTGACTATTATGATTACACGCCTACAGAATTTTCGAATGGCCTAGGGGAAGAGCAGATAACTAACGCAGCCGGTAGCAATGAGGGTTCATGCAAAATTTTTGCTTTTGCAAGCCTCAATCAATTAACGCCGCAACAAACTTTGCAGTTATTCGGCGATTATTATCGCGTTGATGTGCTACAAGACCCGAATGGCAGCGGTCATCAAAATATCCGCCTGTTTATGAAGTACGGCTGGGACGGCATTCAATTTAAAGGCGAAGCGCTAACCCTAAAATAAGGGACGTGCGCCAAGTCTAAGGCATGAAACTTGATTTTTTAATTGTCGGCCAAGGATTGGCGGGCAGTTTATTAGCCTGGCGTTTATTGCAAAACGGCTGTTCGATTAAAATCGTTGATCCTGATCTGGAAAACGCTTCCAAAGCGGCGGCGGGGTTAATCAACCCGGTCACCGGCATGCGCTTTGTCAAAACTGAAAATATTGAGGCTTTATATCCGGAAGCTATCCGTTTATATTCTGAATTAGGCGCTTTTTTTCAGCAGCGTTTCTTTATCGAAAAGCCCATGTTGCGTTTATTGCGTCATCAGAAAGAGTACGATGCCGCCTTCAATCGTCTGAAACAAGATGATTATGCTGAATACCTCAATGACATCAAGCCCGCTTATTCAGGTTTGAACAGCCCCTGCGGGGTGTTGCGACAACATAAAACCGGTTACTTGCGGGTTGCTGATTTATTATCTGCGTTAAAAACCTATTTTGTTTCCAGGCAGTGTTATCTACAAACCCGGTTGGATTATGATGAGATTCAAATCGGTGCAGCGATAGCTTGGCGGAATATTCGTGCAAAAAAACTCGTTTTTTGCGAGGGTTATTTAGCCACTCAAAACCCCTTTTTTAAAGATTTACCGTTTCAACCGGTCAAAGGCGAAATCCTAACCCTGGAAACGCCTCAGCGCTTGAGGCCTGAAATACTCAACTACGGACAATGGATGATTCCTTTGACTTCGACTATGTTCAAAACCGGCGCGACTTTTGACAGGCAAAGCTTGGATCAGGAGATTACCGAAGCGGCGCGACATCAATTAATCAACACCCTTCAGAAGGTTTATCCCGAACTGAAAGAATACCACTTAGTTGCGCAGCAAGCCGGTGTAAGACCGACGACTTTAGATAAACGCCCCTTCATTGGCTGGCACAGCGAATACCCTCAAATAGGCGTCTTCAATGGCTTTGGTTCTAAAGGCAGTTTGCAGATTCCCTTTTACAGCCGCCACTTTATCGATCATGTGAGTTCAGGAAAGCCTTTGGATTATAGCTGTGACATTAAGCGATTATGAAAAGAATATCTTTAACCAATTTAGCGCATCAGGCCGTTGCCTCATTACTCCAAGCTGGCGATTTTGCGATTGATGCTACAGTCGGCAATGGCCATGATACGGTTTTTTTAGCTGACAGAGTGGGGCCGACAGGGCGTGTTTACGGCTTTGATATTCAACAAGCCGCGCTTGACGCATCCCGTCAGCGACTTCAAGCAGCCGACGCATCATCGCAAGCGACTTTGATTAAGGCCAGCCATGCGCTTATTAATGAAAAGATAGATGCGCAATTTCACGGTCGGATTCGAGCGGTGATGTTTAATTTAGGTTATCTGCCCGGCGCGGATAAAAACATCATCACGCGTTCGGAATCAACTTTAGCAGCGCTGCAACAGAGTATAGAACTGTTGGCTAATCCCGGCATTTTAACGATTATGGTTTATCCGGGACATGCGGGAGGCGATGATGAAGCCGTTCAAGTAGAATCGTGCTTAAGTTTTATGGATCAACAAAAATATCGAATCACAACGCATTATAGCCAAGTCGACAAGCCGGAAGCGCCCCGTTTATATATCGTGGAAACCCGCTAACTGGCGTATAATGCGTCCCTTTTTTTATTTAGGAAAATGTAATGACTGAATTTACCAATGTGACAGTGGTGAAAAAAGCCAATATTTATTTTGACGGCAAGGTCAGCAGCCGCACCATTAAGTTTTCGGATGGCTCCAGTAAAACCCTGGGCTTTATGTTGCCGGGCGAATATACTTTCAATACCGCAGATAAGGAATTGATGGAAATTTTGGAGGGTGATTTACAAATTTTATTGCCGGGAAACGATGCGTGGCAAACAGTAAAGGGCGGCGAGTCTTTCGAAGTGCCTGCCAATGCCAGTTTTGCCATTAAAATCGTTGCCCCAACCGATTATTGTTGCTCATATATCAAGTAGCTTAATGGAATGGAAAAAGTTGCTATTTTCGTAGATGTTCAGAACATTTACTATACCGTACGTCAAAAGCATCAAAAACATTTCAATTATAAAAACTTTTGGCGACGAGCGACCAGTGGCCGCCAAGTTGTGGGTGCTTATGCCTATGCCATCGACCGAGGCGACGCTAAACAGCGCGGATTCCAAAACACGCTGAGGCAAATCGGATTTGAAGTTAAATTAAAACCCTTTATACAACGTAACGACGGCACCGCCAAAGGGGATTGGGATGTCGGGATTACTTTGGATGTGATGGACGTTGCGGAAACCGTCGATACCGTCATTTTGCTGTCAGGCGATGGCGACTTTGATATGTTGTTACAAAAAATCAGGCTTAAATATGGCGTGAAAACTGAAGTATACGGTGTTGAGGGGTTAACTTCGCCCGCGCTGATTAATTCAGCTGATTTTTATTGTCCTATCGAAGGCGGATTATTGATGTAAAAAAAGGGGCTTCGGCATTGCTTGCGTATGGTTTTGTGTTGATTATTTATTGTCGCGCGTTTTTTTTGTGACCCTCATTACAGATTTATCTTAAATCAAACTTAAAAATAGGGTTTGGTAGCGGAAAACAACAAAATGTGAATCAAATCCGATTATTCAGACATTCAGAAAGCTATAGTTTGATCCGAGCTTTTTAATTTTATGAGGAAAAAGAAATGACTGAATTAAAAGAAGATATTGTATTAGGCCTGATGTTTTTTGTCGGTATTATCACTTTTGTTGGCGGACAATTTATCATTTCCACCATGATGTTTGCAGTTTCAGCGTTGTTTACCAATATACGCGCCG
>SPJM01000197.1 GCA_006844585.1 Methylococcaceae bacterium
GATATTTATCAACCTGCCGTAAGCAAGGGGTTAGTGCAACTCAAGCTATGACGTTGGTCTTTGAGGGAAAGTTGCCTGAATTTGCTTTATAATTTTATTGAACTACTCAGCTTCGCTGAGTAGTTACAATTGTTCTTGTATTTTTGCGTCTAATTCAGCCTGGCTATGTACATTCCCTCCGCCAAAACTAAAGCGGATAATGGGATATTTTCGCGTCCAGTCCCAATTATCTTCTGCATACAAACCTGTAAACAGCGATTGATTACCGGCAAACAATTCCGCCAAAGTATCAATCAATAATGACTTTCCGAAGCGGCGAGGGCGAGACAAAAAATAGTATTTACCCTGTTCGATTAATTTTAATGCAAGAGGCGTTTTATCGACATAGTAATGATGATCTTCACGAATTTCACGAAAAGTTTGAATCCCTATGGGTAACTTTTTTTTAAAATTTGCATCGTCAGTCATATTGAATCGGTCAATAAAGAATAGTTTGGGTTTTCATTATAAAGCTTTTTTTTAACAGCGGTTTTTGCGGTCAAATTGTTAAGAATGCTTATGATTGACTTTAGTCTCCGGTCTCTCCTTTATAAGCGCTATAAAACCAATACAATCAGTGATACTATTGAAGCTTTCGTCAAGAAAAAACTGACAGGATTGCAATTTTTGAACGAAATAAAAAACTCATCAATCATGCATTTAGCATTTCTTAACGGCGCAATTGCCGCCAGCTATTTTATATTAAGTCTCATCGGAGATTTGCTGGCTTTGCCTCCCAGTAATTCATCGCCTATTTGGCCTGCAACGGGTCTGGCTCTAGCTGTCTGTCTTATTTATGACAAACGCGCACTGCCCGGACTATTTTTAGGCGCTTGTTTAGCAATTATCCACAACAATATCGGTTTTTTTTCAATCCAGTTTTTTTCTACAGGCCTGTGGCTGGCTATTTTCAAAGCATTCTGCGCTGCAACGCAAGGTTATCTGGGTGCTTATTTAATCAAACGTAAACTCGGCATTGATTTTAGTTAAAAAAGCCTGACTAATATCCTGCAGTTTTTCATATTAGGCGGCTTCATAGCTTGTATTGTGTCTCCCACCTTATGTTTATCCGCTTTTTTATGGCTGGACATCTTTCTCCTCAGCGATTTCCCTAAAGCCTGGGTTACTTGGTGGATAGGAGATAGCATAGGCGTCATTATAATGACGCCGATCATTCTTACTCTATTGGCTCAACCCCAGTCGCTCTGGTTCTCGCGCAGAAAAAAAGTCGGCTTGCCGCTAACCTTATTATTTTCTTCTTTACTCTTAGCGGGTCAATTTCTAAAACAACAGGAAAATATACGCATCAACGCGGAACTGGATCACCGGTCAGCGCATGTCCAAGCTAATTTACGCACACTGCTATACAAATACCAGAAACTTGCCGAACAATTAGCTGACTTAAGCAATGATTTCACAGCCGATATTTCAACATTAACCCGCTTCACTCACACCAATATCCGTCATTCACTATTACCTGTCAGGGCGATTGCTTACCAACCGCCTACAGCTGATTATTTGCATTGGTTGGACTTAGCTGAAAACCATGAAAATAAGTCCAAATTGAATAGTCAAGAATTGAATCGACTGAAACTCATTGTCGATCAGCCAGGTCTGCAAAATCAGCTTAATTTTGTCGCCATGCCAGCCGATTCGGATAAGCATACGATCAAAACCTTTATCAGCATACCTGTTTTCAAACATCCACCCCAACCAGACTCTAAATCGAAAGCGAACCAAGGCAGAATTATTATCTATTTTGACCTTAATGACAGTATAGATGCTTTACAAATGAGCCAGAACCAGTTGTTATTGTCTCTAAAATTTTCAGGTTATACGCTTTTCGATAAGCATTCAAATGCTACATCGAAAGTCATCCAAAACCGGAAAATTATTGACAAATATCTGCCTGTCGCCGGCCAAACATGGCATTTGCAATTTATCCCCGCAGCTGATTTTTGGTCAAGCCAATCAGACTGGCTCGGTTGGTGGGTATTATTCAGCGGCTTGATATTAATTTCCCTGACCAGCATAACCTTGCTGATCATCACGGGTAAATCCGAACATATTGACGAACAGGTACAATTACAAACGCACTATTTAAATCAACAAATCGAACTTCGTCGGCAGCTGGAATCGGAACTCTCTATCAGAAATGAAATTCTGGAAATGATCAACGCGAGTTGTGAAATTGAGAAAATTATCAGCCGGATATTACAATCTTTCCAGACAAGCTATGCGAATGCCTTCATTTGCTTTTCTCCTTCAGATTCAACGCAATTAAGCTCTAACGCTATTCATGCCATTCATGTTCCGGAAATTTCAGCCTTTGGTCATGATCATTGTCATTTCCAACAACGCCATGCCGCCGATCAAACACGTCCGCAAGTGATTATTGATGACATTAAGCAGATAGATACTGAACATACTCTCCACAGCAATTCAGTTGTCAGCTTTTGGTCTCAAGCCATTGTTTCCAGCAAACAGCGCTATTTAGGCAATATCAATCTCTATCACCCATTTTTTACACAGGTCAGTGAGCATGACTTGCAAAATTTAGTTTATTCATCGGAATTAATCAGTAATGCAATCGAACACTACCTGGCTGAACAGGAACTATTGATCGCAGCAACAACATTCCAATCTCATGATGCTGTTATCATCACCGATGATCAGGGAATAATTCTGCGTGTGAATAAAGCCTTTTGTAAAATAAGCGGTTACCATGCCGATGAAGTTATTAACAAACCCTGTAAAATTCTTGACATCAAACAACAGAATGAAGCTTTATTCCTGAAAATTTCTCAACATCTTTTGGAAAAAGGGCATTGGGAAGGTGAAATCGACGCTTATACCCAAAATAGCCAACCCCTCTTAGCTGAATTCACTATCTCAGCTATCCGTTCACATGGCCAAATCACCCACTTCGTCGCTATATTCTCCGATATCAGTCAACGTAAAGCTCATGAAAAAACCATCGAACAGTTGGCGTTTTATGATGCCTTAACGAACTTAGCCAACCGTCGCCTACTGTTAGATCGTTTGGATCAAGCCATCATTAATGCTGAGCAAAATAACCGGCAGGGCGCTTTGATTTATCTTGATCTCGATCATTTCAAAAGAGTTAATGACAAACAAGGGCATCATGTCGGCGACCAACTACTGCAGATAACGGCCAAACGCATTCAGCAAGTTATTCATAAAGAAGACACGGCCAGCCGCTTAGGAGGGGATGAGTTTGTTATTTTACTCACCCGACTATCCAATAAACTTGAAGAGGCGATAGAGCATTCAGCCACGATTGCGGAAAGAATCCGGGAACAAATTAATATGCCTATTGAGCTTGATGATAAAACTCAATCATTTTCCACCAGTGTCGGCGTCACCCTATTTCCCGCCCAAAATCAGCAGCTGACCTCTCATCAATTGCTAGAGCAAGCAGATACAGCGATGTATCATGCTAAAAAAGGGGGGCGCAACAAGATTCGTTTTTACGATAATAAAATGCAAGAGGAATACCAGAGAATTAGCAACATGGAAGTGCAATTGAAAAAAGCATGGCATGAACAGCAGCTCCTTGTTGTTTATCAAGGACAACATGACTTAAATCACCAATTAATCAGCGCTGAAGCGCTGCTTAGGTGGCAACATCCTCAATATGGACTTATTTCATTATCAGAGTACCTGTTTATCGCTGAAGAAAATTATCTCATCATCGACATCGGGGAATGGGTGTTGCATCAAGTTTGCCGACAACTCAAAAAATGGCAAGCCGACGGTTTTAGACCTGATCATATCGCCGTCAATATCAGCGCTCGACAATTTAGACATGAACACTTTGTGCAACAAGTGCTATCGGCTATCGAAGCCAGTGGAATAGCCCCTCATCAGTTAATGATTGAATTAACTGAAACCGTCCTCATTGAAAACATCGCGGATACAATCGATAAAATGAATCAAATCAAAGCTATGGGCGTCAATATTGCGATAGATGATTTTGGCACAGGCTATTCATCATTAGCTTATCTGCAAAAATTACCCATCAGTCAACTTAAAATAGACCGTAGCTTTATCCAGGATTTAGACACTAACCCTCAAGCTAAAATCATCGTGGAAGCGATTATTGCGCTGGCGCAAAAACTTAACTTAGAAATCATTGCAGAAGGCGTGGAAACACAACAACAATTACAATTTCTGACTCAGCAAAAGTGCACACTTTTTCAAGGTCATATTTTTAGCTACCCACTCACTCCCAATCAGTTTTACCAAGATCATCATGTTGTAAAAGAACAAACCTAGTTAAGGGTTCAAATAAATTTTACGCCAAGTTTTTAAAAACATTGCCGCAAGCCTCAACGGTTTCGTTCAAATCAGCCTCGCTATGGGCGGCGGAAACAAAGCCTGCTTCAAAAGCTGAAGGCGCAAGATAGACGCCTTGTTCCAACATGGCATGGAAGAAACGCTTAAATAAATCCTGATTACAATTCATTACTTGAGCAAAGCGACTGACTTGTTCCTCTTCACTAAAAAATAAACCGAACATCCCGCCGACCTGATTCGTGGTTAAAGCAATACCGGCGGCATCCGCTTGTTGCTTAATACCGGATAATAAAGCCGCCGTTTTATCCGTTAACTGCTGATAAAATCCCTCGCTGGAAATAAGCTCCAAGGTTTTTAACCCGGCCGCCATCGCTACCGGATTGCCGGATAAAGTACCGGCCTGGTAAACCGGCCCTAAAGGCGCTAAAGATTCCATTACCGCTTGCCGACCGCCGAAAGCGCCGACCGGCATGCCGCCGCCGATCACTTTACCTAATGTAGTCAAATCCGGCGACACCTTATATAGACCTTGTGCGCTGTTTAAGGCAACTCGAAAGCCGGTCATCACTTCATCAAAAATTAACAGGCTGCCATACTGATCGCATTGCTCTCTCAGGGTTTCCAAAAAACCCGGCTCAGGCGGTATGCAATTCATATTACCGGCCACCGGCTCCACAATAATGCAGGCAATTTGTTCGCCGATTTCCGCAAACGCTTGTTTTACCGACTCGCTATCATTATAAGTCAGGGTAATCGTATCTTGCGCCAATGAGGCCGGAACGCCGGGAGAGCTCGGCGTGCCCAATGTTAATGCGCCGGAGCCTGCTTTGACTAATAATGAATCCGAATGACCATGATAACAGCCTTCAAATTTGACAATTTTATCGCGACCGGTATGGCCTCGGGCCAAACGTAATGCGCTCATGGTCGCTTCGGTGCCGGAACTGACCATGCGAACCATATCGATTGAAGGCACAAGTTCACAGACTTTTGCCGCCATGAGCGTTTCAATTTCAGTCGGTGCGCCGAAACTTAAACCTTTTTCGGCGGTATCTTTAACCGCTTGAATAACTTCCGGGTGAGCGTGTCCCAAAACCATGGGCCCCCAAGAACCCACATAATCAATATAACGCTTGTTTTCGCTGTCAAAAACATAAGCGCCGGATGCGCGATCAAAATAAACCGGCGTACCGCCTACGCCGCTAAACGAACGCACCGGCGAGTTGACGCCGCCTGGAATAACTTTTTTGGCTTCTGAGAAAAGTTCTGATGACTGGGTCATAATGTTAATCAATTCAAGGGTTATAGAAAGTCAGCCTTAAAACAGGCTTTTCAGTAATACGGTTAAAAATATCGATTTAGCGGGCAAATAAATTGACTGTTTTCGGTTGTTTTTTTCCTTGTAAACATTTATAAGCCGCATTATCAAAACGGATGCGCATTGATTGGGTATTTTTTTTCTGATCTAAATATTTTGCAGCTTGTTTCTCGGTGAGCCCTTCCGCCATGCGATCCGCGACGCAGGAACAGCTTTTTTGGAAACGTTCTCTGGTTTCTTCCGGGTTTAAGCTGTCGGCGCTTTCCCGAGCAAGACATTCATCTGTAAATTGGCTTTTAAAGCGCGTTTTAGCATTCATGGCAATATTATCCGCTTGCATATTTTGCGCCTTTTCAGCATGGCAGGCCGAACAAATTAAAACAAAAGATAAGTAATAGACATAGCGTAATGTGTTATGGTTTTTCATGAACGGTTCAAATACCACAGTTTCAAATATTTATAATAGGTTTCTTCGCCCTTGGCGATAGCCGTAATCAAGCCCTCTTGACCATCCAACAAACCTAAGCGTAAAAAATAGGCCTTGAAGAAAGCCCAGCTTCCTCTCAATATTGCCAGCGGCAAACTGCTTTTTTTGCCTCTAGCCAGCATTTTTTCGGCGCCGGAATCCGAGTATTGATTGATCTTATTAAGTAATTGCGCGAGGCTGACATAACTGTAATGAATTAATGGATTCTGTAATTTTTTAATCGGCGCATCCGCCAGCACATGTTCATGGACAATATCATCCGAGAAACGAGCTGATCCTTTTTTGAATAACCTCACCACATAATCCGGCCACCAACCGCCATGATCCATTTTTTTACCGATAAAATAGGCTTGTCTAGGGACGGCATAAGCATAATCTTGATCGCTTGCAATGACTTGCTCAATTTCCGCCTGCAATTCCGGGATCACTCTTTCATCGGCATCCAGTGATAAAATCCATTGTTGACTGGCCTTTTCCAGCGCCAGACTTTTTTGATAACCGAATCCTCGCCAGTCGGTATTGATAAAAATTCGTTCCGTATATTCCCGGCAAATCGATAAGGTTTCATCTTCGCTACCGGAATCTATAATGATTATTTCATCCACCCAGACTACGGATTCTAAACATTCACGGATATTTTTCTGTTCATTTTTTACGATAATAATTGCGCTTATCGTCGGTTTTGAGGCCATTAGCTTGCCTTAAGAATGAGAGCTGTTCTTAAGCTGGTTTTTTTGCCAGGCATCGTATTTGTCTTTCAATGCAAACAGGCTGGCTGCGCCGTTGATGGCGACCGCATCCACCAAACAATACCAAGCCGCGACGCCGCTGGGCGGATTGCCCTGAGCCAAGGTAGAGGCCGGGTCTATAGCGGCCCAATTCCAGGTGCCAAACGAGGTTCCGACAATTTCCACCCAGCTGGTAATAAAAAAAGCGCCTAAATAAACCATCGGCGAGCGCCCTTTGAATAAGTACAATAAATAAATACAGAATAAGATTGCGCCGATTTGATCTTTGCGACCGACAATACCGGGCAGCGCCAGCGCAGCCCAGGCGCCGCCGACAATCACAACAAATAAAGCAATATTACGATTATGCTGCATAAAAAAACCGCATCGCCCTAACACCACGGCGGTTAAATACACGATGCCATGCCCCGGCGGCACAAAAGCCGGTACATTGTTTAAACGATAGGTGTAACCTTCCATAAAAATAGAGGCAAAATGTTCGCCGATGGTTGCAAAACTCACCGCGACCAGCACCTGCACTCTGACATTAACAGATTCGCCTTTTAATAAGGCGAGCAAACAAATCCATCCGGCAACACCCAAAGCATTTTGTAAACCGGAGCCGGCAACTGAATCAATGGCGAAACAAAGCACCACAACAATGAAACCAAAGGCGATCATTGCATAATCGCGTTGACGATGGACACCAGGTTCATCAAATTTAGGAAAGTGGGGAAGAGAAAGATTCATAACATAATTCATAACAACAAATAATAAAGCGGCATCGGATTTATGCTGCGTCAGGCCAAGGCGCTGGTTGCATAAGCGACCATTGTATATCTAATTGCTTTGCCGACAAAGATGATAAATGTGGAAATAATAATGGGCATCCTTAACCAGCCGCCTGCAAAACACAAACCATCGCCGACAACCGGCAACCAGCTAAATAATAACGCCCATATCCCCCATTTTTTAACGCGTTTAATCGACTTTCCTTTTTCTTTAGAAAGCATTTTTTCTGCAGGATATTTAATGGCGGCTATAATGCCCAAGCCCCAAGTGGTCAATGCCCCTAAGGTGTTGCCTACCGTCGCAATACTGACCAATAGCCATGTTTGCTCCGGACTTTCACTCACCATATAAGCTAAAACCACTTCCGAACCGCCGGGCGCTATTGTCGATGAAATAAATGCGCTGAGGAATAATCCGAATAAGGTAAACGATTGATCGAACATACTCTTTCCAAAAAAAAAGCCCCTGAAGCCTAATGCTTCAGAGGCTTTGTTTGATAAGCATTAATTACTTATCAGGCAACACCAGTGATTTTTTATTCATAATGAATTTAAAAATTCCGCTGATCAATTTAAAGACGATGGCAATGCCCTCGGCAATTAATTCCATTATATAAGAGACTATTTCAGAAAAAGTCATCCCTTTGAATTTTTTAGCCAAATAAGGCGCCAAGAAAAAGCCGATCGCCAAACCGATAATGGTGATTCCGGAAAAGAAACCGCCATTTTCCGCAGCGGCTTTATCAGCAGCTGCTTTTGCGGCGGCAGCCGGATCAGCTACAGGGGTAGGCTGTTCCACAGGAATGCTTGCGGTATAATCATCCTGAATAACATTGGCTGTCACCCCCGGAATGCTGGGCAAATCACCGCTACCGGCGCCGATTTTCAATTGCGCTTTCATGCCTTTTTCCATGTGTTGCGAAATATCACAATGCACCAAGTAGGTTTTATCGCCCGGCGGAAAAATCAAGGTGCCGGATACTTGGCCGGGACCGGTGACTTCCAGATGAAACATGCCTTTTGGATACAAATATTTCGGCAAACCGTGCATCATCCATTGGTGACGAATTTCATCATCATTCACGAAATGTACGGTTAAGCGCGTACAAGGTTTAAACTGCAACTCTTGTACATCAAAAGCAAACATGCGGCCGGGAAACTGCTCGGCGTATTTATGTCCGGCGCGAACGGTAATTTCTTCATCTGCGGCGATTTTATCGCAACCGCCGGGCAATACATCTTTGTTTTGCCCCATTACCATTGCGCCGTCCATGTTCATTAAATGACCATCGCCGTGATCCATCATTTTGTCATGCACTTTAAACTCTTTAGCTGACAATGATGAAAGCATGGCGAGCATTAACAATGGGATTAAAATAATTTTTTTAACCATTTGATTTACCTCCCATTGAAGAAGCCAAAGCCATGATTTTTTCGCGGTTGATCACCAAATAATAAGCGATCATACCTAAAATCAAACCTAAAATAAGATTGCCAAAGGTACTGCTTCCGCCGGATGACTGTTGTTGCTGTTGAACGCCCAACATAGTCGGAGGCGGCTCAACTTGCAGTTCTTTGCCCGGCGGCGGCGCGGTATATTGCCGTGCGTCAATCTCGCCCAGGCTGTTCCAGGCATCAATATCTTGCCATACCGGCACCTTACGCGCATGAAAAGCTTCTGTGAATAAATTCATGGGACTTTCGCCAATGGTTTTCGGCAATCCCACTTCATTCAAAAACTCTTTGTAAACCAAGGCGCTGACGTTTCCGCCCGGATTCATGCCGTCTGTGGTAATGCCTTTCTCGCGATGATCATGGTATACCCAGATACCTGAACCATAACTATGCAAACCGTCATCGGTAGTATCAATTTCCAGATCATTGCGCTGCGCGGGTGCAATATCATATATGTCACGCATAATTTGCGCCGACGGATTATGCTCTACGCCATCATAATGGGTGATGGTCGCTTTATGACCATGCGTATGAATAGCCAGCATTTCACCGGTACTGTTGAACATCCTCAGCTTAATCTTTTGATTCGGCTCGGCAACGATAATGTTTTCTCGCAAGGTATAGGGAAATGAGCGACCATTCAAGACATGATAATCCTCAGTCGAATCGGTCATGTCATATTCGCGATTCATTTTCTTGGCTGTCAAACGCGGATCATTGTTTTGCTGGATAATATTGTGCAACTCTTTGTCCATCGCATGATAATGCAGGTCATACTCACTGTCGTATTTTTCCAGTATTGCTTTAGATGGATGCCTGACCTGACCACCGCCGACATTAAAGGTTTGCACCCAGTTATTGGGGCGGTTTTCCTCAACGATCAGCATGCCGACCAAACCCATGGCTAAATGAACATGCGTTTGAACATGACAGTGATAAACAAAAGTACCGGGTACTCTGGGCTGTATTTCATAAGTTCGGCTACTTCCCGGCAAAACAAACTTGTCGCTGGTTTGCGGAACTCCATCATTCCCTTGACCTTTGCCGTCAATAAATGGGTGATCAACACCATGCAAATGTATGGTATGCGGAAAATAGTGACTATTCTCTAGTTGAATCCAGACCGTGTCGCCCTGTTCCACTCGAATCGGCGGTGAAGGAGGCCGCAACAGCGGATTGGCGTCAGTGCCTACAAAACTATTGGTGGCCATACCTCTGGATTTAGGCGCAAACACCCAGAAGCCGGGTTGTATGTTCGGCGCAATATCAAAGGTTGGCACTAAACCGTCAAAATCGGGGGAATGGCCGTTCAGTTCAGCAACTTCCAATCGAATGATAATTAAATCAGGGTCGCCGTCGCCATCTCGGTCATCTTTTTTGATAATCGCATCCGCTGCATAATAACCCTGCATCAATGTTTCCATTGAAATGTTATTCGTCCCTTTGACTTCTGCGGCTACATGAGCCGGGTTATCCGGACTACAGCGCAATGATTCTTGTATCTCAACGCCTTCAATGGTTTGCGCTTCGCGCCATTCCGGGTTGTTTTGATTACAAACAGCCTCTATCGGGCCGGGATCAATTTTAACGGATTTGGGTAAACTCACCCCCGCTGACGCCAAAATCGGCGTCAGCAGCAAGGCGGCTCCCAATAAACGTGTTATGGGATGTTTCTGCATATGCTTTACCTTGTCAGTTTATTTGCAGATTACTTAAGTGAGGTTGCGCCTTTGATTTTTTCATCAACGATGCGCTTGAAGTTTTCATTAGACAGATAGAAAACATATAACGCAGCTAAAGCAATTAACGCGTATAAGCCCATTGTGCCGGTGCTGGTTGATGCGCCAAAGCCTGCCTGGAACCCCATATGAGCATCTAAACGCTCAGAATTTTCATCTTCCGGCAATAGGGTAATGTGAATCAAGTAATTGCCTTGTTCAGGCAACCCGTTCGGTAGACTTAAAACCACGGTGCCGGATTTATGTTTTTTAGCTTCCTGAAAAAAAATCCGGGTGCCTTCCGGTTCTTTAGTCACTTCAAACTCAACCGCTCTATTTCTATATCTCACATCTTGATAATCAAAGACCAATTGCGTAGCCGTGTTCAAGTCAGGTAGATTTCCACAAAATTCCTCTGCAGGATAGGCTCTCGGCTGATAAGCGGTATAATGCAGCCAATGATCTGTTTCTAATTCAAATTTACATTGGTCGGTATCCGTGCCTTTGGCGCCGCCATGAGCCCAAAGCGCTGATGAGAAAACCAATCCCAATAGGCATAGGAAACCTTTTCTAAATAAATTTTTGTTGCTCATAATTCCTTCCAGTGTTGATGTTAATTAGTATATTTGATTTTTCTTATAATGAAATAGATTTATAACATGATGTCAGTTTTATCGCAATGCGCATTTTTAGAAATACCCAGCAATAAAACATCAAGCCACTTTAGCACATCACCTTATATAAGGGAAGGTAATTCTCCTGTTTTCACGCTTGAAAAAAAACCGACAAAATCACTCAGGCTATTGATTTGATTACATTATAATTGTAGCCACATCAAGCATGATACAATCGCAGGCTCATTTGAGTAGTTTATAATTCATTATCACTGTCGGCTTAAAATAGGCTAATATTAACCCCGCTCTACAGTTTTTCTTGGGTTATCGCGCCAACAAGTTTTATAATGAGTTTATGATCTATCAAGCCCTGTCTAATATTCAACAAAAAATTCTCTTCAATTACGTTTACTGAATATGTCTAAATTAACCAACTCAGCTGAATGGAAAGCCATTTCACAGCATTATCGTAATTCTGCAGTCAATTTTTCCATGAAGGAGGCATTTAAGTCAGACCCGGAGCGATTTAACAAATTTTCCTTGAGTTTGAATGATATTCTTTTTGATTACTCGAAGAATCTGATTACTGATGAAACCTTGCCTTTGTTGTTAGGCCTGACTCAGCAAGCTGATCTGAAAAAGAAAACCGAAGCGATGTTTAGCGGTGAGATTATTAATACGACTGAAAGTCGGGCTGTGTTACACACGGCATTGCGCAATCAAAGCGACGAACCGGTATATGTGGGCGATGAGGATGTCATGCCTAAAGTGAGAAGAGAATTGGAAAAAATGCGCAAATTTTCCGAGTTTGTTCGTTCCGGAAATTGGAAAGGTTATTCCGGAAAAAGCATTACCGATATCGTTAATATCGGCATAGGCGGTTCGGATTTAGGCGGCAAAATGGTGACTACCGCATTAAAACCCTACGCCCGGCCGGATTTAAATATTTACTTTGTTTCCAATGTCGATCAAGCTGATCTTATCGCCACATTGGAAAAAATTAATCCCGATACGACCTTGTTTATTATTGCATCCAAGGTTTTCAATACTCAGGAAACGATGACCAACGCTAATTCCGCCAAACGTTGGTTCCTGCAACATGCGCCCGGCCCTTCGGCGATTAAAAAACATTTTGTCGCCATCTCCACGCATCGCACTAATGTCGTGAATTTCGGAATAGATCCTTATAACATGTTTGAATTTTGGAACTGGGTCGGCGGCCGCTTTTCATTATGGTCGGCTGTCGGCTTATCCATCGCGCTCTATGTCGGGATGGATAATTTCGAAGAATTATTGAAAGGCGCTTACGATGCAGACGTACACTTTCGCACCACTGAATATGATAAAAATATTCCGGTGATTATGGCTTTACTCGGAATCTGGTACAACAATTTTTTTGAAGCTGAGACACATACGATTTTGCCTTATGACAATTCATTATCTCAGTTCGGCAATTACCTCCAGCAGGGCGATATGGAAAGCAACGGCAAGACCATTGATCGCAACGGCCAGGCAGTAGATTACCACACCGGCCCGATCATTTGGGGCCAACCGGGCACCAACGGACAACATGCTTTTTACCAATTAATTCATCAAGGCACCAAATTAGTTCCTTGTGACTTTTTAGCGCCAGCCCAAAGTCATTACGATCTGCCAAACCACCACGATATTTTAATTTCTAATTATTTGGCTCAGCCCGAAGCCATGATGAAAGGCAAAACGGAAGAAGAAGTTAGAGCGGATCTGGATGCAGATCAAAATAAAAACGATGTTTTGGTGGCTTCTAAAATATTCAAGGGCAACAAGCCTTCTAATACCTTCTTGTTCCGTAAATTAACGCCGAGAACCTTAGGCAGCCTCATCGCCCTTTATGAGCATAAAATTTTTGTTCAAGGCGCTATTTGGAATATCAATTCTTTCGATCAAATGGGCGTAGAATTGGGCAAAGTTTTAGCCAAAAGCATTTTGCCGGAATTAAGCAACGACCAAATTATTAGCGGCCATGATAGCTCAACCAACGGACTCATCAACGCCTATAAAAAATTACGCTGACACACTTGATGCGTCGTCGCCTTAGTCAATTTTTCACTTTACTGATATTCTTTTTGCCGGGGGCTTGTGAATACAATGACCGGCATAGAGGATTCAGTCAATTGGAACAAATTCGCGCTGAAGGCGTACTGCGAGTACTGACCCGATTAGACCCGACAACCTACTATGAAAGCTCGGAAGGTTTTACCGGCCTGGAATATGATTTGGCGATGCTGTTCGCCAAACATTTGAAGGTTAGAGCTGAATTCATCATCCCTGAAAGCTTTGATGAAATTCTGAGCGCCATTGCTGAAAACAAAGCCGACATTGCCGCAGCAGGTTTAACTGTTACGGAGCAAAGAAAAAGTCTGATGCGCTTTGCTCCGGCTTACCAAACCATCACCGAACAAATCGTTTACAAATCCGACCGCCGACGCCCGAAAAAAATCAGTGATTTATCGCGCGGCATCCTGGAAATTGTTAAGGGTTCGACTCACCATGAATCCTTACAACTATTGCAGCAAAACAACCCTAAACTGGAATGGAACCTGAACCAAGAGCTGGGTTCCGATGGTTTGCTTTATTTAGTTAACGAAGGCTTGATTGATTACACCGTTGCCGACTCTCATCAGGCCAGCATTATCAAGGGATTTTATCCGGAATTAAATATTGCCTTTGATATTAGCCAGCCTCGACAATTAGCCTGGGCGTTGCCCATATCTGAGGACGATAGCTTATACCAGGAAGTCGTCCTCTTTTTCGATCAAATCAAAAAAAACAACATCCTGAATGAATTATTGGAAAAGCATTATGGACATGCCAATAATCTCAATTATGTGGGCAACTGCACTTTTAGAAAACATATTAAAGAACGTCTGCCAAAATACCAACAGTTGTTTCAAAAGGCGGCCGATAAACATCAACTGGATTGGCGTCTTTTAGCCGCCATCGGCTATCAGGAGTCGCACTGGAATAAAAAAGCCGTTTCGCCTACCGGAGTAAAAGGTCTAATGATGCTGACTAAAGCCACCGCCAAGCAATTAAAAATCAGCAATAGAATCGACCCGGTTCAAAGCATCAAAGGCGGCGCGCTTTATTTTAAGCAACGCTTGAAAAAAATTCCCGCCCGCATACCGGAGCCCGATCGCACCTGGATGGCGTTGGCCTCGTATAATGTCGGTTTCGGACATCTGGAGGACGCCAGAGTGCTGACCCAAAAAAGAGGCGGCAATCCGGACAAATGGATGGATGTCAAAAAAAACCTGCCGCTGCTCAGCGTTAAACGCTGGTACAAGCAAACCAAACATGGTTATGCGCGCGGCAAAGAACCGGTCAGGTATGTTGAAAATATCCGCAGCTATTATGATCTATTAAGCTGGTTGACTAATGATGACCAAATTGAAAAAAAAGTAATGGGCGCCACGCCGCAATCTTTGGCTAAACCCGCAATTTCGATCAACGTCAATAATTCCGCCTTATAAACACATAAGGCCTCGCATACTTCGTGCGGCCACTTCCAGGCAATAATCATAATGTTTTAATAAGGATTCGTAAAATTATTGTTCGGTGCTACACTTACTTTGTCAGCTCCACAACGCGTATAGATCAAAGCGTTATAACATAACCCCATCATGACTATAAAAATCCTGGCTATTGATGATGATAAAGTCGCCCATGCAAAAATCCGCGAAGCTTTAGAGCAAGATGATAACGAACTGATAACGGCAATGAACGGCGTCGACGGTTTGAAGCTTGCCGATGAACAAGCGCCGAACATCATCTTGCTGGATATAGAAATGGCGGGAAAGGACGGTTATCAAGTCTGCGCCGAACTTAAAGCTAATCCTAATTGCACTAAAATTCCGGTTATTATTTTATCTTCACATAGCGCAATAGAAGAGCGACTTAAAGGCTACCAAGTCGGCGCTGATGACTTTTTGGTTAAACCTTTTGAAGGTGCTTATTTAAACGCCAAAGTCAATCTGTTATTAAAAAACGCTCAGCAAAAATCGGCCTTGGAACAACAATACCAGGAAGCTCAAAACACTGCCAGAGTGGCGATGAGCGGTACCGTTGAACTAAGTTCGGTGATGAAATTTTTAAAACAATCGCTCAACAGTCCCAATATCGAATTACTCATTAAACAATTCTTTGAAACAATGAGGCAGTTTTCTTTGCAAAGTTGCGTAATGGTTGTCGGAGGCGATGCCAATGACTGGTTCTCTTCAGTAGGCGTTATCAGCCCCTTGGAGCAGGAACTCTTGGAAATGTGCGATAAGGAAACGCGTATTTTAGATTACGACAATCGCACGATTGTCAATTTCCCGGCGGTTTCTTTATTAGTGAAAAACATGCCCATAGAAGATGATGAACGCTATGGCCGCATCAAAGATCTTTTGCCTTTTTTAATTGAAGCAATCAACGCTAGAATTAACACTTTAGCCACCCATCAGGCATTGCTTTCTCAAAGCGAGCAGTTAATGCATTCATTCAATTTGATTCGCCACAACCTGTTCTATTTAGCGGAAGGCATGGTAAAAAATCGCTCCGACAGCCAGATGATTATGGATAAGCTATTAAATGAGCTAAGCTACGACCTGTTAGGCATGGGAATGGAGGAGCAACAAGAGGAATTTATATTAGACCGCATTGATACCGCTATTGATAAAACCATGCAAAAAATGGACACCGGCAAGGAAATGCGCAATACCCTAACGTTCATTTTGAAACATTTGAAAAAAATCATGCAACAGCATGAAATTTTAATGGAAGGCTATGGCCAAAGCTTAATCCATCAAGATGAACAACAGGATGTCGGCGGCGATGAAGATGGGGATATTGAGCTTTTTTAAGCATCAATGCGCCTGATCCCAATTTTCGCCGACGCCAATATCAACAATTAACGGAATCGCCAATTGCTCAGCTGAACTCATCATATCTCGAATGACGCTGATACAGCTGTCCAATTCACTTTCGGCAATCTCGAAAACGAGTTCATCATGCACCTGCATAATCATTTTTACATCAGCCTTTGATTCACTGATCCATTGATCGGTTGTAATCATCGCCTTTTTAATAATATCCGCCGCCGTGCCCTGCATAGGCGCATTGATTGCGGTGCGCTCAGCATATTGCCGACGCGCGGCGTTGCGTGATTTTATTTCCGGCAAATACAAACGACGACCGGCCAAAGTTTCAACATAACCTTGTTGTTTCGCCTGCTCGCGAATATCATCCATATATTGCTTCACACCGGGGTAACGGTTGAAATAAAGGTCAATGTAATTTTGCGCTTCATTGCGACCTATGCCTAATTGCTTTCCTAAACCGAAAGCCGACATGCCATATATCAAGCCGAAATTAATCGCCTTGGCCGAACGTCTGGAATCGGCATCGACTTTGTCCAGTTCTAAGCCGAAAACCTCGGCGGCTGTAGCGCTATGAATATCAGCGCCGGAATTAAACGCATCCAGCAAGCCTTGGTCGCCGGATAAATGCGCCATAATCCGCAACTCAATTTGCGAATAATCGGCGGCTACTACTTTATAATTCGGCGGGGCAATAAACGCCTGGCGGATTTTTCGGCCTTCGCCGCTACGCACGGGAATATTCTGCAAGTTCGGGTCGGAAGACGATAAACGCCCGGTCGCGGTAACTGCCTGATGATAGGAAGTATGCACCCGGCCGGTTTTGGGATTAATTTGTTGCGGCAACTTATCGGTATAGGTGGATTTCAGCTTGCTCATACTGCGGAATTCCAGAATGACCTTGGGCAAGGGATAATCTTCAGCGAGCTCCTGTAATACCGATTCATTGGTGGAGGGCTGCCCTTTCGGGGTTTTTTTCAATACCGGCAAATTCAATTTATCATAAAGAATTTCCTGAATTTGCTTCGGCGAACCCAGGTTAAACGGCTGCCCCGCCATCTCATGCGCTTGTTTTTCAATCGCGTTGATTTGTTCGCTAAGCGCCATGCTCTGCTTAGCCAGCATCTCGCTATCCAATAATACGCCGTTGCGTTCTATACGCGATAACACTGACAACAACGGCACTTCCAACTCATGATAGAGCTTTTCCAAAGCCGGAGTTTGCTGTAATTTAGGATATAAGGTCTCATGCAGCCGCAAGGTTATATCGGCGTCTTCTGCGGCATAAGGCGACGCCTGTTGTATATCAACCTGTTGAAAAGGGATTTGTTTAGCGCCCTTACCAGCCACCTCTTCATAATGTATTGTCTCGATGGACAAATAATTTTTGGCTAGATCATCCATATTATGTTTACCGGCGGTGCTGTTGTAAACATAGGATTCCAGCATGGTATCGTGACGAATTCCCTGCATAGCGATTTGATAATTTGCCAATACATTGGCGTCATATTTTAGATTTTGACCGACTTTAGCTTTGTCGGAATCTTCCAAAATCGGCTTCAAACGTTTTAATACTGCTGCACGATCTAATTGCTGCGGAGCCCCCGGATAATCATGCGCCAACGGCAAATAGGCGGCTTCTCCAACAGTCACCGCGAAAGAGACGCCGACAATTTCCGCCTGGCTATAGTCCAAGCTGCTGGTTTCGGTATCAAAGGCGAATAATTCAGCTTGTTCAATTTTTTCCAACCATTCTTCAAAATGGCTGTTTTCCAATATCGTTTGATAATCCGTTTCTATTTCTGCGGCAACAGACTGCTCGGAGGCTTGCGAAAAATCTGACCCACCTTCCAACATTTTTAACCAGGAAGAAAAACCCAGCCCCTTCAATTGCTGTTTGAGCTCGGAAACATCAGCCGCTTGTCGTTTTAAATCATCCAGTTGATAAGTCAAATGTAAATCGCATTTAATCGTCGTGAGCTGTTTCGACAAAGCTAATTGCTCTAAATGTGCACGTAGATTTTCCCCGACCTTGCCTTTGATCTTATCCGCGTTAGCTATCACGTTTTCCAGGCTTTGATATTCTTTCAACCATTTCGCCGCCGTTTTCGGGCCGACTTTCGGCACGCCGGGGATATTATCCACGCTATCGCCCATCAACGCTAAATAGTCAATAATTTGCTCAGGCGTCACCCCGAATTTATCCACGACCCCTTGAGCATCCATTCGCGTATTAGACATGGTGTTTTCCAGGGTGATTTGCTCGTTGACCAATTGCGCCATATCCTTATCGCCGGTGGAGATGATGACCTCACAACCTTCTGCGGCCGCTTGTTGAGCCAATGCGCCCAAAACATCGTCAGCTTCGACATTCGGCTCCATAATCAGCGGCAAGCCCATTGCTCTAATCAAGTTATGCAAAGGCTCTATTTGCACTCGCAAATCATCCGGCATAGGCGGGCGGTTGGCTTTATATTGATCAAATAAGTCATGTCTGAAGTTTTTGCCGGGCGCATCAAACACAACCGTAAAAAAATCAGTTTGATGGTCATCAATAAGCTTTCGCAGCATATTGGAAACACCGTAAACAGCATTAGTCGGCATGCCTTCGGCATTAGTCAGAGGCGGCACGGCATGATAGGCGCGAAATAAAAACGATGAACCATCGACTAGAATTAGCTTTTTAGCGTGTTGATCAGACATTGACAATAAAATTGAAGAATAGGGTTTAAGAGTATACAGCTTTATATTCCGAGACTCATCCCGATAAATTTATCAGCCCTAAAATCTGACATTATTTTTGTGAAAAAATGGCAATCAATGCCGATCCAAATACATTTATTTTCTGCAGAATGCTACAACGGCGAAGCGCTGAAAATACCCAGCCAGGCAGAAATTAAAAGAATGCGTTATATCCCTAAAAAAATAAGGGATTTAACACAAAATATTTCAATATTGCATTTAAAACCGCCATTTTATCTGATTTTCATCAGACCAATCTTTTATTAGAGCATTGTTTATGCCAAATTTAGCGGCATATTGTCGCGCGACAGTATGCCACATTTTCAGCCCCCGCTTCATTCTCTAGACTAAGCCCCAACATTACAGCAGCCCTCCTCAACTCAAGAGTATACAGACCTTCCTTAAGCGGCCTTCGGGCCGCCCTTTTTTTTGAGGTGATTTATGGACAGAAAATATTTAGATAACGATTTTGCAATTAACAATTTACACGAGCTGCATACACAAACAGCTTTTCATGAAGCAGGACATGCCGCCGCCATTCATTTTCACAATGCCGATAAACAACTGCCGCCGGTTTATTTTGATATAAAAATCCAAAAAGCGGATAACGAGCGACTGATGGCGCAGGTCATAGATGGTTATCTGGTGCAACACTTAGCTTATAACAGCGACCATAAACCGTTGGGCTTGGATGCTAAGGATGAAAAAGATTATCGCTGCGCTTTTGAGGCGGATATTGTTAACCTATTGGTCGGCCCGCTCAGCGAGGCGCGCTATGTCGCCTTTCGCGACAATGAAACATTCAATAGCGATTTAATCAATATTCATGCCTTGCAACATTATTACGGCGGCGCTTCGGATATCCGCAGAGCTAATCAATATCTGAGCTGGCTGATTGAAGATGAACAAAAGCAGCAGCAAAAATTGACTGAATTGCTGAATCAAGCTTTTAAATTCGTCAATAATCAACGCCATTGGCAAGCGATTAGAAGACTGGCTGAATATATTTTAGATAATCAGGAAACGATCATTTCCTGCGAACAAGCCATTGCCGTTTTTGAAAAGCATAATCAACAAGATAACATCATGCATTAAACAACTAAATACAAATTTGCTGATAACTAGCAAGTTCAGTTTTCAAGAAAGTCGATAGACATTATAATAGCGGTTCAAAAAGGATAGGGAAAAACAGTTTCTCTGAAGCGTTTTTTTATAAACGCTTCTCTGCTCTGAGCCTTTCAATCGACATTAATTTCAGCATTGTGATGACAGAAGAAAAGAAATCATGCGCTTTATGCAGCTTACCGGTAAAACTGGACGCTTTTAATTTGCTCACTAAAAAAAACGAATTGCTGTATTTTTGCTGTGAAGGCTGTAAAAACATTTACGCCATGCTCTATGCCGAAAAATTCGAACACGAACCCAATTCCGATGACGTTTAATTCGCTTTGGCATAATTTCATATTTATGGTAGGGTTGTCTTAATATCCACTCACGGAGACGACACCCAATGAAAAATAAAAATAAAGTTCTATTCACTGCAAGCGCTCTTTTTGCTTCTGCGTTGTCTATACCCAGTTTGAGCATGGCGATGCCTGCCGGGCAGGACCATATGCGGATTATTACCAGTCAGCCTAAAAAAGAAGGCCAACAGCCTTTTTCACTGATGGTTAATCTCAGAGAAAGCACAAAGGGCAGCGATCATACGGGAAGAGCTAATGGTTTGGTTTTCTTAAACGGTCCAAGCCATAAACAACCCACTTCAGCGGCTGAAGCGGCGCGAAAAATCGCTACCGCAGTTAATTCCGCGTTGTCTTATGAATCGCCTCGTGATCGCGCCGCCTTGGTTGAATACACGAAAGGCGAACCTGAAATCAACATTACCAATAAAGAAGGTTTTGATTTCATTTATACAACTTACCGGGATTATACCAATCAAAAAGTTATTTTCAGCGTTCCCGGAACAACTTTCAGTAATGCAAAAGTTAAAATTTCCATTAATTTGGTTTATTCGGCGAAAGTAGAGTACCTGCCCGGTACGCCTGGTAGCCTCGTGACTTCCGCATCAGGTGGGAAAATAACGGTTCAAGCTGATAATGACAAAGCAATCGTAATCGACACCGGTGGTAAAACAATAGTCGCTTTAGAGAAAGAACTGGCTAACGCTTTAGGCTCGGAAGGTATATTCAGCAAATCCAGTTTATACCAAAACTATGTTGAAAAAGATTCGCGTAATTATAAGCCCTTTGACCAAGGCGAAACCCAACTTCTTAGTTTAAACGCCCAGCAAATCAGCATTGATATTGACGATCCCAGCTTAGGCGTTATCGCTAAATTTGCATTTCCTGATGAAAATAAACCGGCTGATGTGGCGAATAATGCGCCCATCATTGCGGGCATTATCATTGCCGGTTTCTTAGGCTTTGTAGCTTATAACAACTATAGAAAAAAAGAAGAAGAAGCTTAAATTCACTGCTTTTTTGATCCAATAAACCCGAATCGGCTTGTAAAGAAGCCATTCGGGTTTATTTTTTTTATAGTTTGCTTCATACCAACGGAATCCCTTATATTTCATAAATTTTCCATCATTGATTCGCATCGTCAGCCCGGCAATGTTAGAATTCCCGGTTTTGATTAAATAAACCAAATATGCAGTTAATCAGGGGTTTGGCGCATCTTGAAGTAATAGAAAAGGGTTGCGTTTTAACCATGGGGAATTTTGACGGCATTCATCTAGGACATTGCGAAGTGATTAAAAAATTACGCGCGCAAGCTGAAAAGATGGATTTACCGGCGATTGTGTTGTTATTTGAACCCCAACCGCTAGAGTTTTTTCTAGGTGAAAACGCCCCGACTCGACTGACCCGATTACGTGAAAAAATCATTCAATTCAAAGCGTTATCAATCGATAAAGTTTTGGTTTTAAAATTTAACAAACATTTGGCAAATTTTCCTGCTGAAGCGTTTATTAAAGAAATTCTAGTTGATAAACTGAATGTTAAACATTTAGTGATCGGCGATGATTTTCATTTCGGCAAAGCGCGGCGCGGTAATTTCTCAATGCTTCAGGAAAAGGGACAGTTATACGGCTTTAAAGTCGAAGACACGCATTCCTATGAATACGGCGATATGCGCATCAGCAGCACACTGATTCGCGATGCCTTAGGCGACGGAAACTTAATTTTGGCCAAACAAATGTTAGGCCGCGATTATTCGGTCAGCGGACGAGTTGCGCATGGCGATAAGCGGGGTAGACTATTGGGCTTTCCAACCGCCAATATTGAAATGTTCCGGAAAAACACGCCCATTGAAGGCGTTTACGCGGTGACCATGAAGGGCTTCGATGATAAAGTTTATCAAGGAGTAGCGAATGTCGGCAGTCGACCGACTATTAACGGCGACGCCAAGGTCATTTTAGAAACCCATTTATTCGATTTTGACCGGGAAATTTACGGCGCCTACGTAGAAGTGAATTTTAAGGCAAAAATCAGGGACGAAAAAAAGTTCGCCTCTTTGGATGCATTGACCGCGCAAATCGACGATGATGTGCAAAAGGCTAAAAAAATATTTCAAGAGTTACAATAAACATGACGACGGATTATAAAAAAACATTAAATCTTCCTAAAACCGCCTTTCCGATGAAAGGTAATTTGGCGCAACGTGAACCGGAACGCTTAAAAAAATGGAATGAAGCTGATTTGTATCATCGCATTCGCGAGCAATTTGCCGGTAAGCCGAAATTCGTCTTGCATGACGGCCCTCCATACGCCAACGGCGCTATTCATATCGGCCATGCTGTGAATAAAGTGCTGAAAGACATCGTCATTAAATCCAAAACGCTTAGCGGCTTTGATGCGCCCTATGTGCCGGGCTGGGATTGCCACGGTTTGCCGATTGAATTAATGGTTGAGAAAAAAGTCGGCAAAGCCGGGGTTAAAGTGACCCCGGAAGTCTTTCGCAAAGAATGTCGAAAATATGCCGGCAAACAAGTCAAAATGCAAAAAGATGAATTCATTCGTCTGGGCGTTTTAGGCGAATGGGAAAACCCTTATCTCACCATGGATTTCAAATTCGAAGCCGACATTATTCGCTCATTGGGCAAAATTGCCGCCAAAGGACATTTAAGCCAAGGCGCAAAACCGGTGCATTGGTGTACTGATTGCGGCTCGGCATTAGCGGAAGCGGAAGTGGAATATGAAGATAAGCATTCCCCCGCCATAGATGTGCGCTTTCAGGTTATTGATGAATCCGCCTTGATCGCCGCCTGCCATCATGTGCCTGAACATTCCGGAAGCGGCCCGATTTCTGTCGTAATTTGGACCACAACGCCGTGGACTTTGCCCGCTAACCAGGCGGTGGCGTTAAACCCGGAACTGGAATATGCCGTCGTACAATGCGAAGTCGACGGTGAGCAAGAACGCTTGGTGATTGCAGAAGTCTTATTAAAAGATGCAATGGCGCGTTACGGCGTTGATAATTATCATGTAGTCGCCTACTGCAAAGGGCAGGCGCTGGAAAACCAACTGTTGCAACATCCTTTCTATGACCGGCAGGCGCCGGTCATTTTAGGCGATCACGTAACCGTCGAGGCCGGCACCGGCGCTGTTCATACCGCGCCCGGCCATGGTCAGGAAGACTATGTAGTCGGTCAGCAATATGATTTACCGGTTGATAATCCGGTCGGTTCAAACGGTGTATTCTTACCAAATACCGAAATTTTTGCCGGCGAACATGTGTTCAGCGCCAATGACCATGTGCTGGAAGTCTTAAAAGAAAACAACAAACTGCTGCATCATGAAGCCATGTTGCACAGCTATCCGCATTGCTGGCGTCATAAAACGCCGATTATTTTCCGCGCTACCGCGCAATGGTTTATTTCGATGGATCAAAACGGTCTGCGCGATACCGCATTGAATGAAGCAAAACGGGTGCAATGGATTCCGGATTGGGGAGAAGCGCGCATCGAAAGCATGATGCAAAACAGACCGGACTGGTGTATTTCTCGGCAACGCACCTGGGGCGTACCGATTGCTTTTTTTATTCACAAGGAAAGCGGAGAACTGCATCCGCGCACAGCCGAGTTAATCGAAGAAGTGGCGAGCAGAGTCGAACAAAAGGGCATAGAAGCCTGGTTTGAACTGGAAGCGGCCGAACTGATCGGCGATGATGCAGAGCATTATGAAAAAATGCAGGATACCCTGGATGTATGGTTTGATTCCGGCGTCACCCATGCCGGCGTATTGGATACCCGCGAACAACTGACTTTTCCCGCCGATTTATATCTGGAAGGCTCGGATCAGCATCGCGGTTGGTTCCAATCATCTTTATTGGCCTCAACCGCCATGAATGATGTCGCGCCCTATCAAGCGGTGTTGACCCATGGCTTTACCGTTGACGCCGAAGGCAAGAAAATGTCTAAATCGCGCGGCAATGTAGTTTTACCGCAAACCGTGATGAAAAATTTAGGCGCGGACACCTTGCGTCTTTGGGTGGCGGCAACCGATTACCGCGGCGAAATGAACGTTTCCGATGAAATTCTGAAACGCACCTCCGACGGCTATCGTCGGTTAAGAAATACCGCACGGTTCTTATTATCCAATTTAGATGGTTTCGACCCGGAACAACACCTGGTCGCCAAGCAAGACATGCTGGCGCTGGATCGCTGGGTGGTTGATAAAACTTACCAGCTTCAGGAATTGGTGAAAACCTCTTATCAAAATTATCAATTCCAACAAGTTTATCAAAAGGTGCATCACTTCTGCGCGATTGATTTAGGCGGTTTTTATCTGGATATTATCAAGGATCGTCAATATACCGCGAAAACTGACGGTTTGGCGCGTCGTTCAGCGCAAACAGCAATGTTCCATGTCATTGAGGCATTAAGCCGCTGGCTGGCGCCGATTATCAGCTACACTGCGGATGAAATCTGGCAATATATCCCCGGTCAGCGTAGCGAGTCGATATTTTTGGAAACCTGGTATGAAGAGCTGTTCCCGCTGGATGCAGATGAAACTATAAATCAAGCAGTCTGGGAAAAAGTTGCCGCTGTTCGCACCGTGGTCAGCAAAGAAATTGAAAATCTGCGTTCTCAGGGAACCATCGGCGCTTCTTTAAACGCCGAAGTCGAACTGTATTGTAATGAAGATTACGCGACGGCATTAAACCTGTTGGGCAACGAATTGCATTTCGTTTTCATTACCTCCGGCGCGACCGTCAGCGATGAAAAATTCCGCCCGGAAAACGCCATCCAAACCGATATAGACGGCGTCAGCTTAACAGTTGTCGCTTCCGAGCATAAAAAATGCGTACGCTGTTGGCACCAACGCTACGATGTCGGCGATCATCAGGAACATCCCGAGTTATGCGGTCGCTGCGTGGAAAATGTGGCGGGCGAAGGCGAAACCCGTTTATACGCTTAATCGAAGGACTTTGGCTCATGTTGAAATGGTTATGGTTATCACTGATTGCATTAATCCTGGATCAATGGAGTAAATGGTGGATTATCAGCACCATGCATTTATATCAAAGCATCCCGGTTATTCCGCATTTCAACCTGACTTATGTACACAACACCGGCGCTGCTTTTAGTTTTTTAAGCGACGCCGGCGGATGGCAACGCTGGTTGTTTGCAGGGCTGGCAATTATTATCAGTATTGTATTGCTTGTCTGGCTAATCCGCTTAAAACCCGGCGAAAAATTTTTAGCCATCTCGATCAGCCTGGTTTTAGGCGGAGCCTTAGGTAATCTGGTTGATCGCATACTATTCGGTTATGTCATCGACTTTCTTGATGTCTATTACCAAAACTGGCACTGGCCCGCCTTTAACATCGCCGACTCGGCTATTTGTGTCGGAGTATTTTTGATGTTTTTGGAAAGTTTTGGGATTGGTCGGCCTGATCAGGAATAATTGAGAACTGGTTTGCCGAAAAAAACAGTTACTAAAACCAGCCGACATCTCGATATGAAAACCAATTGCCTTGCTAATTATCAGGTTGCGAAAGTCAACTAGCACCTCATCCTCTATATAATCAATATTAAAAAAAACTTGGGCCTCAGGTTTTAGCCTGCATTATTGGCAATACATGCAGACTAAAGTTTGCATTTCTCCATAAACAGGCCTAAGTTTTACAATACTGACCAACAATGGGAGTAACAATGACTTCCGAAAATGATAAACAAGTTTATGAGTTGCCTTCATTTTCAATAAGCGACTGGGGCTTGTTTCCTTCTTCATCCGGCCAAACCAATGTTAAAAGCATTTTACGCTGGTGGTTCATACGCTATAACCCTTTGTATTTCTTCAGCGCAATGTTCATTTTAACGGGCGTAGTGTTTGTCGCGGGTGAGACCGGTGGCGATCAGCTTGCAGAGCTGGGCTTATTTGCCGTTATTCAGGTTTATGAATGGATGTTAATCGGCGGCGCAGCTTTTTTGATAAATGGGATAAAGCAAATTCGCCCCGCCATTCTATTAATTTTGTTGGAACTGGTGTTTTTATTAGATTGCACTTTCAGGCTGGAAACGCTGGTATCACACGGTTTTAACGGTATGATTGTCAGCATATCCTGGGCGTTTTTAAGCGGCTGTAAAGTATATGTGATTTTGAAAATTTTCAAAGTCGCTAATGCCGCTTTAGTTTCATCAGTTAGTATGATTGCCGCCTTGGGAATTGTACTCATGCTGCAATTATTGGCAAATCATCAATTGGATGAACTCAGCGTTATTCAAGCAAGCGGCGGTTTGGGGATTTTGCTAATTGCCGTCTTACTCAAATTCCAGCCGCCATTTATATCAGAGCTTATTGAATCGCCGCACGAACAATTATTCGCCCAACGCTTATCAATGACAATGCTAGTCATCTTGTCCGGTTTTTATTTTTATCATTTGTTGAGTTACAGCTTCTGGATGTTTTCTGAGCCGATATTAGCTCTTTTGGTTAATGCCTCAAATTTGATGTTTATGATTGCCATATTCAGCGCTGACAAAAACCGGATATTTAAATATGCGCTAGGCGCTTATCTGATGTCCTTAGCCAACCCTTATTCCTTTTTCATTATCAACATTTTGTGTGTCGGACTTTTTTGTTATTGCGCGTTCAAACGCCGAATGCCTGACTTATCGATAGCCGCCGCCGTGTGTTGTTACTTTGCCTTATGGTCTATGGGAGTTCCTTATACCGAACTAGGAGAATGGCCGGGTTTGTTGGATCCGCCAACCCTGACTCTGGCGGGACTGCTGGGCTTGATCGCTTGGAAACTAAAACTATTACTCGCTTGGGCTTTGTTGGGAGGCGGGTCTTTAGTTGCGCTTTTCACTCTGGACTGGAGTTGGCTACATCGCCTTTGGCTATGGCTGAAAAGCTTTTTACCTGATACCCGTTTAGGCATCGGCTTGAGCTTTTTATTTTTCGGTTTTTTGAGTCTATTTTTGGGGTTGGCTCTGAATTGGTGGTTTCGTAAGCAGCCGCTTGATGATGATAATTAGTCTTTGCTCCTAGTTGATAATATATTTGGCTGAAAAAACCTTCGTTTAGCGCTTTTTCGCCAATGCGGTGGATTGAGTCGACATTTCCAAATAGATTTGACCGAAGGGTTTCTCTTAAAAATTAGTCCCCTCTCGTAATTCCCGCCGAGATCCTCGATAAACGCAAATCAGGTTATTAAATCGCGAATGCACGATGGCGTAATTAAAATCGCAATAAAACGGCATATTGCGTTCATCAATGCGGATAATATCGCCTTTTCGGCAGTGAGTTTCGGCTTTTTCGCTTAACGAACCTCGCCCCGGTACATTAATACATACCTGAGTATTTGATTGATCTGTCGAGGGAAAAGCCCAGCTCTGCATGTACGCTAAAGCTAATAAAATGCTTGCAATTATTTTCATAAACAATGATTGTGAGGATACTTGTTAATCATCAATTGTACTGGTTATGGTTAAACGACGCATTAATTCCAAGGAAATGCTTCGGTTGTTCGTTTTTTCTAATAAAAATCCCACATGCAGATAAATAGCCATAAAGTTTGATATGCTTAAAATATATTTCGCACGGTCAGGGGTTCTGTTCGTTGCCTATGGGTTGATAAAAAACATTATGAATATTCGTGAATCAAGGAACACTGACATTAATGCTATTCAAGACCTTCATGAAGAAGCTTTTGGTGAACCTGAAGGCAAAGTGATTGCGCAGCTAGTCGGTGATATTTTCGAAGATGAAACTGCAAAGCCTCTGCTTTCTCTGATTGTGGAGGCTAATGATGAGATTGTCGGCAATATTATATTCAGTTCGCTAAATGTAGAAGGTCATCCAAACGTATCCGCTTATATCCTGGCGCCATTGGCGATTTGTAGTCAATATCAGCGCCAAGGTTGGGGGATGAAACTCATCAACACAGGTCTGGAAAAACTGAAAGACAATGATGCTGATATAGTGCTTGTTTTAGGCGATCCGAATTACTATCAACGCAGCGGCTTTAGCACGGGGCATCATTTACAGCCGCCTTATCCACTAGAATATCCCGATGCTTGGATGGCTTTAGAACTGAAGCCAGGCACATTAATTAAGGCGAAGGGAATGGTGCATTGCGCATCAGCTTTGAGTTCCGCTGAGTATTGGTGATGACGCGCTTAGAATGCAATAAATCTCAACACAAGGTCATTCAGTTAAGGACTGAGTTTTTATAAGCGGTTATTTCTTTTTGGGAACCGGGTCATAGCCATGTCCGCCCCAAGGGTGGCAGCGCAGCAGGCGTTTGATCATTAACCAACTGCCGTAGAAGCCGCCGTGTATTTTCAGGGCTTCCAGGGCGTATTCCGAACAGCTGGGGTGATAGCGACAGGTGGGCGGTTTTAGCGGGGTGATGACATAGCGGTAAAACTGAATGAGCAGCATGAATATAAATTGGATGCTGTTGCCGATGAGTTGTTTAAGTCGCATTTTCTAAAACCGTGTATTTAATAGCCTCACATAGTTCAGCGATTTCCTGATCGCTACAGATATAAGACGGCATGGTATAAATGAGTCGTCCAAAAGGTCTAAGCCAGACGCCGCGTTGAATCAGGCTGCGTTGTACGGCTTGCACATCCACCGGATTTTGCATTTCCACGACGCCGATAGCGCCTAAGACTCTGACATCGGCTACGCCCGGTAAGTGTTGATAACCCGTCAGCCCTTTTATTAAGGCTTTTTCCAAACCTTGCAAATTGCTTTGCCAGTCACTTTCGAGTAGGACATCAATACTGGCGGCGGCAATATTACAGGCCAGAGGGTTGCCCATAAACGTGGGGCCGTGCATGAAACAGCCGGATTCGCCGCTGGAAATGGTTTCGCCGATTTTGTTGCTTGTTAAGGTGGCGGCCAGGCTTAAATAACCGCCGGTCAGCGCTTTGCCGATACAAAGTATATCGGGGACAATATCTGCGTGTTCACAGGCGAATAGCTTACCGCTGCGGCCAAACCCGGTGGCGATTTCATCGGCAATCAGCAGCACTTGGTATTGGTCGCATAGCTTGCGCATTTCAGCCAGGTATTGCGGGTGATAAAACCACATGCCGCCTGCGCCTTGCACAATCGGCTCCAGTATCACGGCGGCGATTTGTTGATGATGTTCGGCCAGTATTTTTTCGGCGTCGGCCATTTCGTCCGGATGCCAGTCTTGCCCAAAGCGAGTTTGCGGACGATTACAAAAAAACTGTTGCGGCAAGGCCTGTTGAAACAAATGATGCATGCCGTTTACCGGGTCGCAAACCGACATGGCGGCGAAGGTATCGCCGTGATAGCCGCCGCGCAAAGCCATAAAGCGGCTTTTATCGGCCTTCCCTTGTGCTTGCCAGTATTGAACAGCCATTTTCATCGCCACTTCAACGCTGACTGAGCCGGAATCGCTGAAAAACACTAAATCCAGTTCATCCGGGGTGATCGCTAGCAAGCGTTCAGCCAGATCAATCGCCGGTTGGTGAGTGAGTCCGCCGAACATCACATGCGAGACTCGTTCGATTTGCTGCTGAGCGGCTTGATTGAGGAGAGGATGATTATAACCGTGAATCACCGACCACCAGGAAGACATGCCGTCGATAAGTCGGCGACCGTCAGTCAGTGTCAAATAAACGCCTGAAGCCGATTCGACTGGATACAGATCATAGTCGCCCGGCATGCCGGTATAAGGATGCCAGATATGGCGTTTGTCAAACTGTAGCGAATCACTCATGATAAAATCCGCCCGGCGGTGGATTTTAATAAACGGTCATTAACCGCCATCCATTCGGGGTGTTGCGGCAGTTGCTCTATGATGATGAAGTCCAGCTTTAACAGGTCTATATCCCGTAGTGCGGCGTATAAAGCTTGACCAAAACCTTCCGGATCATCGGGCAGGGCTTTAGTGGTCATGTGGCTATCCTTTATCGCCGAGCTACGGCGGCAGATCAGCGCGGTTTGTTTGCCTTCAGCGCTAAACTTTTGGAGTTGTTGGGGTAAGTGCTCGTTTGCGCATAAAGCGGCGGGGGTAGTAGGCGCGTAGTGTAATTCCAACATACCCGGCGCTCTGATTTCATTTTGCTGCTTTAATAATACCGGCTGTTCAATAATGGCTTCAATTTGTTGCGGAGTGATATGGCCGGGTCTGAGCAGCGTAGGCTGTTCGCTGCTGAGATCAATTATCGTAGATTCCAGGCCGACCTTACACGCGCCGCCGTCTAAAATCATATCCACCGATGCGCCCAGTTCGCTCAAAACATGTTCGGCGCGGGTGGGGCTGATGCAATTGAAGCGGTTGGCGGAAGGCGCAGCCAGGCCGCCTTTGAATTGTTGTAATAAAGCAATAGCGACCGGGTTATCGGGCATTCTAATGCCGATAGTGTCTTGTCCGCCAGTGACCACTTCCGAAACATGGGCTTGTTTTTTCAATATCATCGCTAAAGGGCCGGGCCAAATCGCAGCCGCCAATCTCAGCGCAATTTCAGGGATCTCTATCGCCCATTGCGATAATTGTTGAAGATCGCCGATATGCACAATCAACGGATGGTTGGCAGGTCTGCCTTTGGCGGCGAAGATTTTTTTCACCGCCTCAGGGTTACTTGCATCTGCGCCTAAGCCGTAAACCGTTTCGGTGGGGAATGCGACTAAACCGCCCTGTTGTAGAATTTCCACGGCCTTTTGCAAAGCGTTCTCGGTGGGGGGCGATATTTTCATTGGCGTAGTCATAACGATCAGGTATAGTCTTTACAGCGTGTTTTTAAAATCGGCTATTTTATACCTTTCTTGATTAATAATCCCTTTTATAGCCCGTATCCAGTAGATGCTTATTCTCAACAATCTGCCGCCGCCCAAACTTTCGCTTGGTCGGCTTGGATAGAAATTTCAGCTTCATGTACATTCCTAAGCCTTGACTGCCGTAAAAAAAATTGGCGCGGAGTCCGGCGAAACTGTATTTGAGAAGCTATAGCTTCCGGGATACGTTTCCCAAGCAGAGAGCTTGGGAAACAGAATAGCAACAATTTATTATTATGAACCCATCCATCGAACAATTTGAGTTTAAAGGCTCCGCAGGCGAGTATTTCAGAATCTGGATCGTCAATATTATGCTGTCCATTGTTACTTTGGGCATTTATTCAGCCTGGGCCAAAGTGCGCACCCGCAAATATTTATATGGCAACATTATATTGATGAACAGCGGCTTTGATTATTTGGCAGAGCCGATGAAAATATTAAAAGGCCGTTTGTTCGCCTTTGTGTTATTTTTAATCTATTCCTTGTCATCGCTGATTTCAGCGGAATTGCAATTATTAATTCTGCTGGCGATTGTTCCGATTATCCCTTGGATCATTATTAAATCCATGCAGTTTAATCGTTATAACACGGCTTATCGTAATATTCGCTTTCATTTTAAAGCCGACTATCTGGATGCGGTCACTGTGTTTATCGGCCTCGGCTTTTTAGTCGGTTTGTCGATGGGCTTGGCTTATCCTTATTTCCAACGGGAGCAGAAAAAGTTTCTGATCGACCACACTGCTTTCGGCGCCAGTCATTTTGAAATGTCTGCGCCGACAGGGCAGTTTTATAAAGTGTATTTTCAGGCGTCTTTGCTTTTTATCGCTATGATCTTGCTTTTAGGCGGATTGAGCGCATTATTCGGGGAATTTGACGCCGCCTTGTTTTTTGCGCCCTATTTCGCCATGATGATTATGCTGCTGTTCCTACCGGTGATGATTTTAATGTACAGCTATTTTGCTACGGTGATTACTAATCTGGTGATTAATCAGACTCGCTTGGGTGATCATCAATTACGCAGCAGCATGGATCCGAAAGTCATGAGCTGGATTTATTTCAGCAACACGCTGGCTATCATGCTTTCATTCGGTTTATTGATACCCTGGGCGAAAATTCGCACTATTAATTATCGCATTTCGCATTTAAGCGTGGAATTTCATCAGCAGGCCGAACAATTTATCGCCGCAGAGAAAGAAAGAGCGAATGCGGTCGGCGAAGAGCTGGGTGAATTTTTAGATATTGATTTAGGTTTGTGATTAAAGTCAGCGCTTATTATTATGATGGCGTCAGCGCCGCACAAAAAACGGTGGAAGTTACTTTTTCGCCGGGCGGCGCAGCTTGGGTTAGCGGGGATGGCGTTCACTTCAGTACGTCCCTAGATCAGCTTCAAATCGAATCCCGAATGGGCAATACCCCGCGCAATATCGTTTTAAAACAGGGCGGCAAACTGGAAATAGCCGATAATGATGCGATTGATCAGGTTTGTGCGCATTTTTATCGCAGACAGCATCACTCTTGGCTTTACCGGCTGGAAAAAAGCTATCCGTATGCCTTGATCGCCGCTATCATTGCCATTGCCTTTATTTGGGGTGCAATAGAATGGGGGGTTCCCCGCTTGGCCAAAGTCGCAGCCAATGCGATACCGTTGAAAGCGGAAGAAAACATTGCGCTGGAAGGATTGAAAACCCTGGATGATTGGGTGTTTGAAAAATCCGAACTGGATTTGCAGCAACAACGCCATTTGCAAAAATTGTTGCAACAAATCGAAAGCAACTTAAACAGCGATTATCACTATCAATTGAAACTTCGCAGTAGCCGGGAAGTGGGCGCAAATGCGTTGGCTTTGCCGGGCGGCTTGATTATCATGACTGACGCCTTATTCCATTTGGCTGAAAATGATCAGCAAATCATCGCTGTGCTGGCGCATGAAATCGGCCATATTGAGCATCAACACGGCTTACGGGCGATCTTTCAAAGTTCCGTCGGCGCTCTGTTAATGGCCGGCTTGCTGGGCGATGTGGGTTCAATTTCATCATTATCGGTAACTTTGCCGACGGTGTTGTTGGAAAGCCGCTATTCCAGAGCGTTTGAACTGGAAGCCGACGATTTCGCCTCGGCTTATCTGACCAGCAATAACATTAAACCGGAACGATTGATTGAAATTTTAACCTTATTAAGTTCTCAACAGTCGACAAATAGCGATTTTGATTACTTATCCAGTCACCCTGCTATGGAAAAGCGTATTCGAGAAATTGAAAAACCATGATAGCGGAGTATCTACAATGGACAATTCGGTCTCGCAATGAAAAATAAAACTAATTTTGGAACGATTCTTGGTTTATTGTGGGCTTCATTGGTCTACGCGGATGACGCTGTTTTTACACCGGCCAGTGGTGAAGTCTACATTCCAGCAGTCAGTATTCAACAGCAACGAATTTTTACCGATGTGATTTTATTGCTGGAGAATGATGGGCGACTACGGATTAAGGATTATCAACCGGTCAATTCATCTCGTCATCCGGCGGAAAAGATGCCATTGCTGGCGGCAGGCTCACATTTAGGCATGATCGTCGGTTTTAATGCGGAGCATCCTGAAGCCACCCGGCAGTCCATTGATAAGCATTGGCGCGAAGCCCTTGAGCATGGAATGCGGGTAGGCCGGGTTCAGATTGATTGGGCGGAATTGGAGCCGCAAGCGGGTGTGTATGATACCGAAGCTTTGGAAGAGCCGTTAAAAGCCATGAAAGCGGATGGCTTGCAGCCTTTTGTATTAATTTCAACCATCGACAGTGAAGAATTCACCCTACCTGCTGATTTGAATACGGATGATACATTGAAATTGGATAGTCCGGTGATTATTGAACGATTCAAAAACTTGCTGAACTGGGCGGCGCCGATGATCGTGGAATATGGCGGCTGGGCGATTTCTGTGGGCAATGAACCGGGTAATTATCTGGCAGATCATCCCGAAGCCGAACAAAGCATCGTTAATTTTCTGAAGGCTGCGCGAGAGCATAGCCATAGCGTAGCGGAAAAGCTGGCGCTGACAATGACTTTAGCCTATGGCAATGTGGAATCGGGTTATGATTTTTATCAATCGATTTTAGAAAATTCCGACTTCGCCTGTTTTAATTACTATGCCGCCGACCAGCACATATTCTTTCAGACAAACGGTACGACAGTGGCCGATGAACTGGACTTTATGTTAAAGGCGGCAGGCGATAAATTTCTGGTCATGCAAGAGCTGGGCGCGGCGGCGGGTTATCAGAGCCAGGATTCGTTGATGCAGGCATCGCCTTTTGGACAACAATACTTTTTTGACCAGGTATTCGCCAAGCTTGCCCGACATTCGCGGTTTAAAGCGGCTTTTGTGTTTCAATTAGTGGATTGGGATCCGGCTTTGGTGAATACTTTCTATACGCAACCGTTTATTGAAGCAGGGTTGGATCAAGGGTTTATTGATCGTTTCGCCGAATCATTGGAAACCACTGGTTTGATTCAATATCAAGACGGCATATCCAGACCCGCCTGGGACACATTTCTCGATTGGTTGGAGCGGTTAAAATAATAAGGACTGAGAATTTTACTGAGGCTGTTTGCGTCTTGTACCCGCCAGATAATCAAATAGTGGGCATGTTACGCACCAATTAGCATTGCAATCGTAAAAATGATGATCATAATGCCAAGGCAGATATTTCTTTGCCCACCCCGGATAAACATGTGAGCAGCGGTGCAAGCAGTAATACGCCGCCACCGAGCAATAAACCGCCGCCGCATAGCCCGGCGCCCAAAATAACAACGGGCTATGCACAATCAGTATCACACTGAGCACGACTAATTCTTTGCCTTGGGTATTGTGCCATTTGGGGCGTTGCCGATAGCCTGCATCTATCATGGCTGATTGGCTGCTCACCGCATGGTGTTGATGTAAATGATAAGCCCACCAACTGTTTTTTCTACGCCCTAATGCATGTAGCAGATAACGATGCATCGCCCATTCTCCGGCATTGGCGACTAATAGTCCTAAGGCAAATTGAAGCAGATAGCTCAACATTTACACACTCCAGCTAAATTTTATAGAGCAAAATCGGAATATGTTTGGAATAGTGATTAAAGTCTTTATCTGTTGTAAAAATCTCTGATTTCAAACGATCAGCGACAGCGCAAATAAGGAAGTCTATATGCGAACCCTGAATACCTTTGGAACGGCATAAATTTGAAAATTTTGCTGCCTGGGTATAATCTTCACCAATGATTAAGGTATTTTCAAAATACTTTAATTTATTTTTTAGTTTTTCAAATTTAGACAGGTCGCTATAACCGGATAAAACCTCCTGCTTTACAGGCCCAAGCATAATGATTCTTTGATCAGATATTAATGCTTCTAATTCTTTTTCGTGATTCTCAAATCCATTTCTTTTTGAGCGTAAAGCATAAGACCATATCGGCGTGTCAACAATGACTTTCAACGTTCTCGCGCCTTTTTATAATCATAATCGGAATCGGGATCCAGTTTGCCGAATAACTCAATAATTTCCAACTGTTTGCGGCGGTTGATAAATTCTTTAAGCGCATAATTTACGGTATCCTTTTTGGTTTTTAAGCCGCTAATTGAAAGCGCCTCTTCAAGTAGTTTGTCATCAATAGCTAGATTAGTTGCCATATCGCACCTCCTAATTCACACATTAATACACACAAACAACTGTGTCAAGGTAGGCGTTTTCTTATAGAACAGTTTAATGTCCACCAAACATTAGAATATATTTATAAATTAATTTTATTTACTTATCTGTGTTTTTGGCATAAGATCCATAGTATGAAATTTTCTATTCGACAGATAATTATCTTAATGCTGATAGGCTTACAGAGCATAGCGCCCTTGCTGCATGCTCATGCGCATGAGGATAATTTTGCTGTTGAAGGTTTGCATATTCATGGTTGGCAACAATCTGTTGCGCTTGAACATGCATTTCAATCACTGTTGATTGAACATCATCATGATGCGATTATTGATATGGGGCAAGCGATTTCCCGCATCAATAAATTGATTTTGGATGATGTCGGCGATTCAGTGGTTCCGCACAACGATATTCTTAAAATTCAAACATCAGGGTTGTATTATTATTGGGTTGGCTTCTCGCCGCCTTTTTATAGTAATAAGCAAAACACCCTTCTTGATACAATAGCACCCAGGGCGCCTCCCGCTTTTCCTGTCTAATCTTTTAGGCATCGCCATCACGCGTTTGTCTGATTGTTTTCCGCCTATAATGAGTTATTGTTTGATTCATTAATCGATAACGTTTTCATTTGTCCGAGCGATTCATGCTCACTATTGACCATTACTATGTCTTCAAAACTTTTAATTTGTTTTTTGATCAGCTTTTTTTATGCTGTTGCGCTGAAAGCCGAGCAAAACCTGATTGTACAACACCTGGATAAGATTGAGGTTGACCGGCAATTAAGCTTGCCTCAATTAGTCGAACACACATTACAACGCTACCCTGAACATGCTCTGATTGCCGCTTTGCAGCAAGAAAGCAATGCTCTGCAAAGTCGCGGTCGCGCCTGGATATCCGGCGCGCCGCAAGTCACCGCTTTTTATAAAGGCGATGAGGTCAGCGATGACAGCGGCTTTCATGAATTTGAAGGCGCTATAGAAATCCCATTATGGAATTGGGGGCAAAGGGAGGCGGCGCAAATGCTGGCCGAACAAAGTCATCGTAGCGGTGAGCATCAATTAACGGCGATACGCTTAACCGTCGCCGGTTTGGTGCGTGAAGCCTTGTGGCGATTAAAAGCTACCGAGCTGAAATATGAGATGGGAAAAGTGGATTATCAGCTCACCGAGAAACTCTTTAACACCATCCAAAGACGCGTGCAGTTAGGCGATTTGGCGCAGGCGGATTTGTTGTTGATGGAAAACGAGTTATTGACGCTGAAAACCGATGTAATGGAATGGGAAGCGGAATTGATGCATGCGCGTAAAGATTACTCTTTTTTGACCCAAATTGAAAAAATACCCGCAGAATTTAGCGAGCAACAAACTGAGGCGGCGGAAATCAATGAAAACCATCCATTGTTGGCGGCAAAGACGGCTGAAATGGAAACTTTGCAGGCCGAAGTTGAATGGGTGAAAAAACAAGGTTCGGGGCAACCGACGTTTGCTATCGGCGGCGTTACCGAACGCGGCAGTCGCGCGGAAGCTTCGGTAAACAGCATGATGTTATCTATTTCGGCGCCTTTTGGCGGAGAGCGATTTGCCGCGCCGGAAATTGCCGCAGCGCATAAGGCTTTTATTAGCGCCAAAGTGGCGCGGGATCATTTGTTGCGATCCTTAATACAGCAATTGCATGAGATTAAACACGCCATTCAGGTCGATCAAAGTCGTTTGCAAATTACCCGAAAAATACAAGCCAACGCTCAGCAACGCTTGAAAATGGCTGAACTCAGTTTCTCATTGGGTGAGATAGATTTGGTGCGTTTTCTACGCACCCGCAAACAAACCCAACAGGCGCTGAAAAACACCCAATTATTGGAAATTCGTTTGCAGCAACATATTGCGCTTTATAACCAAACCGTCGGAGTCATGCCATGAAAATGAAAACCTTATTTGGTTTGATGATCAGCCTGAGTTCAATAACGGTCTGCGCAGAGTCGTTGATTAAAATATCGGCGCAACAACAGCAAACGCTAGGGATAGAGCTGGCCGTTCCTCAAACTGCCGCTGCCGCGCCTTTGCTGAGAGCGGCGGCGACGGTGACCGTACCCCCCGCTAATGATCATTTGGTCAGCGCGGCTTATCCGGGATTGCTTCAATCTGTCAAAGTTAATCCTGGCGATTCAGTAGTAAAAAATCAGTTGTTGGCTGTGATTAACAGTCCTGAACTGCTGAGCTTGCAACAACAGCATTTGAGCGCATTAAATGATTTGCATCTGGATAAAGCGGAATATATGCGCGTTAAACAATTGCATCAAGAAGGTTTGATTGCCGAACGCCGCCGCCAACAAAGCCAGATCCATTATCAAGTGAGTCTGGCGCGTTATAGCGAAACCGGGCAAATGTTGAGTTTGGCGGGTATGAATAAAGCGGCTATTCGGCGATTAGAAAAAAACCGAACCTTGAAGCCGCGCTTGAATGTTTATGCGCCGGATAACGGCGTCATTATCGAGCGCCGGGTTTCCATCGGCGAGCGCATAGATGCGGCGGCGCCATTGTTTCGCTTAGTGAATTTGCAAACCCTTTGGCTGGATATTCATGCACCGCAACAAAAAACGGCTTTGTTGAAAAACGGCCAACAAGTCGCTATTGAAGGCAGTGCGGCGACGGCAACTGTTTTCTTATTAGGTCAATACGTGAACCCGCAGAACCAAACGGTGTTGGTTAGGGCTGAATTGGATCAAGCTAATGCCGGAATACGTTTGGGGCAGACTTTGAATATCAGCATTTCCGACCCGTTTGATGGTTCGATTTTCAAAGCACCCAATTCAGCAATTGCCCAAATTGAGAGACAGGCCTATGTTTTCAAGCAAATAGCGGAAGGCTTTAGTTTGATTCCGGTGCACATTATCGGTAGGGATAACGGAGCGAGTTTTATTCAAGGAAACATTGCTGAAACGGATCGCTGGGCGATTAGAGGCGCAGTTGCTTTAAAAGGCCTTCATTTAGGCTTGGGAGAAGGAGAATAGTGGCCGCTTTAATTCGTTTTGCTTTAACCCAGCGCTTGCTGATGCTGCTGTTAACGTTATTGTTGATCGGCATGGGCTATAGCGCCTTTAAGGATCTGCCGATTGACGCCTTTCCGGATGTATCGCCAACTCAAGTCAAGGTGATTGCTAAAATGGCCGGTATGCCGCCGGAGGAAGTGGAAGCTCGCATTACCTCGCCGATTGAAATTGAATTGCTGGGCATACCCGGTCAAACCATGTTGCGCTCAATGACCAAGTACTCCCTGACCGATATTACCATTGACTTTGAAGAAGGCACCGATATTTATTGGGCCAGACAACAAATCGCCGAACGCTTGAATACCATCTGGGATGACCTTCCTGAAGGCGTTGAAGGCGGCATTGCTCCGATGACGACGCCGTTAGGCGAAATGTTCATGTTTACCATTGAGGGCGGCGATCTCTCTTTGATGGAGCGGCGCACCTTATTGGATTGGGTGATTCGTCCTGCGCTGCGAACCGTGAAAGGGGTGGCGGACGTTAATGCCTTAGGCGGTTTGGCGAGAACCTTTGTGGTGGAGCCGGATAATTCATTAATGAGCGCCCGTAATATCAGTATGTCGCAAATTTTATCGGCCTTGCAGAGTAATAATCGTAATGACGGCGCAGGACGTTTGAATGAAGGTGAGGAGGCTTTATTAGTCAGGGCTGAAGGTCGCATTAAAACCTTGCAGGATGTAGCGAGTATTGTGGTCGATACCATTAACGGCTCGCCGGTATTAGTTGGCGATATTGCGCAAGTCAAAATCGGTTCTTTAACCCGTTATGGAGCGGTGAGTCGTAATGGCGAAGGTGAAGCGGTTGAAGGTTTGGTATTGAGTTTACGCGGCGCGAATGCCGGACAAACGGTGAGTGATATACAGGCAAAACTGGATGAAATCAGCGTCGCTTTACCTGAAGATGTCTACATTGATGTATTTTATAATCGCGGCGACCTGGTTGATTCCGCCTTGTCATCAGTGACCAACGCATTATTACAGGCCATCGCTCTGGTAATGATTTTGTTGGTGCTGTTTCTCGGCAATATTCGAGCCGCTTTAGTTGTGGCGTTGGTTTTGCCGTTGGCGGCTTTGATTACTTTTATCGCTATGCAAACTATCGGGATGACGGCCAATTTAATGAGTCTAGGCGGCTTAACCATCGCCATCGGCATGTTGGTGGACGCCAGCGTGGTGGTAGTGGAAAACGTGTTGACCCAGTTTTCCGATCAGGAGCGATCCAAACGACTGCCGCGCCTGCATATTATTTATCGAGCGGCGCGGGAAGTCGCGGCGCCGGTGATTTCCGGCAGTTTGATTATCATCATTGTGTTTTTACCGTTATTATCTTTGCAGGGCTTGGAAGGTAAATTATTTTCGCCGGTGGCGTTGACTATTGTTTTCGCATTGGCGGGTTCTTTAATACTGTCATTAACCGTGATTCCGGTATTTGCATCGTATTTACTCAAACACCAAAATAATGAAGAACCCTGGCTGGTGCGCCAGGTGCATCGTTGTTACATGCCGCTATTGGAATGGGGCATTCACCATCGCAATCTGTTATTCAGCGCAGCCGGGTTTACCCTGGCCGTTACCTTGATCGTATTTTTACAAATCGGCAGCGCCTTTATGCCGGCGATGGATGAAGGCGATATAGTTGTGCAATTGGAGAAGCTGCCGTCGATTACTCTGGAAGATTCAATTCGATTGGACATGCAGGTACAAAAAGCACTATTGCGACAAGTGCCGGAAATCAAAAATATAATCGCCCGGGTCGGCTCTGATGAAATCGGTCTGGATCCGATGAGTTTGAATGAAACCGATACTTTTTTGGAATTAATGCCCAAGTCCGAGTGGCGTATGGAAACGAAAGCAGAGTTGATTGAACACATTCGTCAGGCGATGGATGAAATACCCGGCATCGCCTACGGCTTTACCCAACCTATTGAAATGCGGGTGTCGGAAATGCTGACCGGCGCCAGAGGCGATGTGGCGATTAAGTTATTCGGTCATGATCTGGATTTACTCAATCAAAAAGCCGATGAAATCGCCGCGATTATCAGCAAGATACCCGGTGCGATTGATGTGTTTACCAGTCAGAATGAAGGCATGCAGTATTTGCAGTTAACCATAGATCGCATCGCCGCCGGTCGCTTGGGCTTAACGGTTGATGAAATAGAATCTTTGTTGCGAGCGCAAATTGAGGGACTGCGGGTAGGCATTGTCCAGGAAGGCATACGCAGAACGCCGCTAGTACTGCGCGGCAATAGCAGCAGCGCGCATTTTGAAAGTATTCAGATCAGTTTGCCGTCCGGCGTCAATATTCCCTTGTCATCGGTAGCCAAGCTGGAAAAAGTGGAAGGCAAAGTGTCTATTCAGCGCGAACACAGTCAACGGTTCGTGTTGGTGAGAAGCAATGTCAGCGGTCGCGATTTGGTAGGTTTTGTCGATGAAGCCAAACAAGTTATTCAAGAGCAATTGGCTTTACCCGCCGGTTATTTTGTCACTTGGGGCGGCCAGTTTGAGAACCAGCAACGCGCGGCCAATCGTTTGGCGGTAGTGGTGCCTGTCTCCTTATTATTGATCTATTTATTGTTATTCAGCACTTTTGCTTCGTTAAGACAAGCAACCCTGGTATTTTCCAATATCCCCTTGGCGATGATCGGCGGGGTGTTCGCATTATGGTTATCGGGCGAATATTTATCGGTGCCGGCTTCAATCGGCTTTATCGCCTTATTGGGTATTGCGGTGCCGAACAGCGTGGTGTTGGTGAGCTATTTTAATCAATTGCGGGCAACGGGAATGCCTATGGAGCAAGTGATAAGAGTCGGTTCGGAACGACGTTTACGACCGGTGTTGATGACCGCCAGCTTGACGGCTTTCGGCTTGTTGCCGATGTTATTCGCTTCCGGGGCCGGTTCGGAGATACAAAAACCGTTAGCGATTGTCGTCATCGGCGGATTGATTTCATCCACTTTTTTAACCTTAGTGTTGTTACCGATTTTGTATCAATTATTCGGTGAAACCAGGCAGGAGTCAGTATGAACGGTCAAGAGTTTTTGGTCACCCTCAATGCGCCGCCGATTTTAGAAGAGGCGGTGGTAGATTGCTTATTGTCTTTACCGTCCGCTGACGGCTTCAGCAGTTTGCCGGTGTCTGCGCACTCCGAAAGGCATGAGGGATTGTCTTTGTCTGAACAAGTAACCGGCAGACAGGCGAAGATTCGCTTTCAAATGTATCTGCCGCAGTCGGAGTTAGATGTGTTATTGCAAATGTTAAGAGAGCGTTTTGCTGGTTCCGGAATACAATATTGGGTCATGCCGGTTTTGGATAGCGGTTATATTTAACCCAGCTTTGTCATAGTCCTTAGGACTGAGGGTTTTATAAGCGCTCAATTTCCTGCAAAGATAAGCCGGTCACTTCCGAAATGGTTGCGGCCGGTATGTTTTTTTGTTTCATCTTTTTCGCCATGTCTGTGATGCCATCCAGCTTGCCTAACACATAACTGGACTCATATAAACTTGCTTCATGATGCAGTTGTTTTTGATGCTGTTCATAAGCTACTCTTTCCTGATCGTTCATTTTTAAGACATCCAATGTATCTTTAGCTTGTTTTAGGCCTTTGGCGGTAAAGTCGTCTTTTATTTCCTCATTCTTTAGAAAATAAATCCACTGATCCAAGGTATCCTTGGCGAAATTATCAAAATTACGGAT
>SPJM01000198.1 GCA_006844585.1 Methylococcaceae bacterium
GTCAAATTCTACTATTAAAGGGATCATATAGATTACAGTTTCAATTGTTGCTTGATGAAATCAACAATTTCCGAGGCGGGAATGTCGCGATTGCTGTCGTCAGTACGGGCGCGGTATTCTACTGTGCCTTTATCCAGACCTCTATCGCCCAGGACAATGCGGTGTGGAATGCCGATCAGTTCCATGTCTGAGAACATAAAGCCAGCGCGTACTTTGCGGTCATCCATCAGCACATCAATGCCTGCTTCGGTGAGTTGTTGATAAAGCTCTTCCACAGCATCGCGCAGACGGTCGGATTTATGCATATTCATCGGGCATAAGGCGACCTGGAAAGGCGCTAATTCATTCGGCCAGATAATGCCGTTTTCATCATGGCCTTGTTCAATGGCGGCGGCGACTACTCGGCTGATGCCGATGCCGTAACAGCCCATGGTCATGATATGGTTTTTACCGGCTTCATTGGTGACGCCTGCGTTCATGGCGCTGCTGTATTTATCGCCTAATTGGAAAATATGGCCGACTTCAATACCGCGGGCGATAGTGAGCGCGCCTTTTCCGTCCGGGCTAGGGTCGCCTTCAACAACCATTCTGAGGTCGGCGATTTGTGCGGGTAACGCTAAGTCGCGTTCCCAATTGACGTTTTGGTAATGTTTACCGTCTTGGTTGGCGCCGCAGACGAAATCACCCATGTTGATGACGCTGTGATCTGCTATTACCGGCATGGTTAAACCGAGAGGTCCGATGGAGCCGGGTTTACAGCCGCAAGCTTTAATGATTTCTTCATCTTCGGCGAATTGTAAAGGCGAGGCGACGCCTTCCAGTTTTTCCGCTTTTAAGGTGTTTAATTCATGGTCGCCGCGCAATAATAAGGCGATTAATGATTCATCTTCCGCTTTAACGATTAATGTTTTTAGGCATTGTTGTTGGTTAATGCCGAAAAATTGGCTGACTTCTTCGATGCTGTGTTGGTCGGGCGTATCCGTTAAGGTCATTTCGCCTTGAGCTGCCGGTCGCGACGGGTCCGGCGCAATCGCTTCGGCTTTTTCGACATTGGCGGCATAGTCGCTTTCTGTTGAGAAGGCGATGGCGTCTTCGCCGGTCTCGGCCAGAACATGAAATTCATGAGAAACGGCGCCGCCGATGGAGCCGGAATCGGCAATGACCGCTCTGAACTTCAGCCCGAAACGGTTGAAGATATTGCTGTATGCCTGATACATCACGTCATAGGTTTCCTGCAAAGAGGCTTGGTCCATATGAAAAGAGTAAGCGTCTTTCATGATAAATTCGCGGGAGCGCATGATGCCGAAGCGCGGACGTATTTCATCGCGAATTTTGGTTTGGATTTGATAGTAGGTGATGGGCAGTTGTTTGTAACTTTTCAGTTCGTTACGCGCCAGGTCTGTGATGATTTCTTCATGGGTCGGGCCTAAACAGAAATCGCGTTCATGGCGGTCTTGCAGGCGCGCTAGTTCAGGACCGTACTGTTCCCAGCGTCCGGTCTCTTGCCATAGTTCGGCAGGTTGCAGAGTTGGCATCAAAACTTCCAGAGCGCCAGCTTTTTCCATTTCTTCGCGGGTGATTTTTTCGACTTTGCGTAAAACTCTTAAGCCCAATGGTAACCAGGTATACAGACCGGCGGCCAATTTGCGAATCAGGCCGGCGCGGATCATGAGTTTATGACTGGCTATTTCGGCATCTGCCGGAATTTCTTTAACAGTGCTTAATGGAAATTGGGATGTGCGCATTTCGATCTCATGTTTGCAAAAGGGCGTATTTTACAGACTGTGCTGAGCGTTTTCCATGCGTTGATTATGTTTTTAAAAATTCGCCAGAAACATGGCTTGAACAGCCGATTCTTCAACTTTATCAATGCCGAATTTTCGATACCAATAAAAATATTCGGTTCCGAAATAGAGTTTGTCGCTTTTCCAACCGGCTAAATCGCCGATGTCAACCAGCAATTGAGGTTGTGAGAGAATATTGAAGTTGCCGGAGAGATTGGTGTTGCCGGTGCGGAAATCGGTAAAACCGCGGAATTTGAATTTAACTTCGCCGATGCTGAAAGGGACGCTCCAGACCGGGGTGATTTGAACGCCGTATTTACCGGAGACATTATCGGTTTTATAAGCGGCGACATCCAATTGCAAATAATCAAAATATGGGTTGGCTAAATCAAAGCTGATGCCTGCGACATACGCTTGGAAATGATGATCTTCCGGTTTGTTGCTGATATTGAGTCCGGCCATTAATGAAATGTCTTTTATAGGGCCTAATTCGACATCAAAACCGCTGATTTTTTTAAAGCTGAGATAAGTGTACACTTCTGCATAGACTTCTACGCCGATGTCGTTGCGGGGGATAATGTCGACAAAAAAGAAGTTGCCGCCGTATTGCCAGCCGTTGGCGTGTTCGATAGTGACGGTGGCGCGGTCATCATCGCCTAGCTCAAAGTCTTTGCCGTAAAGTAATTGAATATTGCTGCTGGTCCAGTCAAAAGCGGCTGCCGTTTGGGCACAGCCAAGTGTTAAACTCAAAATCAGGGCTGCTTGGGAGAGAGAGAAATCAGGTTTTTTCATTCGCCAGGTCGTCGATAATTTCTTTGATGTCTTCAATTTTAAAAGGTTTGGTTAAATATAGATCAAAACCGGCTTTTATGGCTTGATTAATTTTATCCTCTTCGGCAAAGGCGCTGACCGCAATGGTTTTTAGGGACATTTTCTCTTCTTTGATGTGGCCGATTAATTCAATACCGGACATCACAGGCATGTTCAAGTCGATAAGGGCTAAGTCATAGATATTTTGTTGTAATAGCGTTAAAGCCTGACGACCGTCTACAGCGGTATCGTATTGACAGTTAAGGCGATTGAGAATGTCGCAGAACAATAGCATATTGATTTCATTATCATCGACGACTAATACCCGACAGTTGAAGGTATTGCTGTTAAGAGCTGGAATATCGTTTTCGAGTTTGGGCGCCGTTTTGGGCTGCGCAATTAAAGGGATTTTAACGGTAAACGTGGTGCCCCATTCCAATTCGCTGCTGACGGTAATGGTACCGTTGAGTAAGCGGATCAATTCTTGGGTGATGGCTAATCCCAAACCAACGCCGTCGCGGGAGAAATCGCCCTCGTCAATTTGTACGAAAGGCGAAAATATAATATCTAAATTATGTTTGGAAATGCCGCAACCGGAATCGACAATTTCAAAACAAAGATATTTATCATCATTGCTGATGGTGAGAATGATATGCCCTGCATTGGTGAATTTTACGGCGTTGTTTAATAAATTGACAATAATTTGTTTGAGTCTTTTTTCATCCGTTTTGATGTTATCGGCATGTTGGTTTTTTTTAACAATAAAGGTCAGGCTTTTTTCAGTTGCTTTAAGGTCGAATAAGGAAATAATATCATCCAGGAAATCATCCAGATTGATGTTGTTATAGCTGATGTTGATTTTGTTTGATTCTATCCGCGAAATATCCAGCAGATCATTGATTAACGCCAGTAAATCATGACCGCATTGTTCGATGATGCCGATATACTTACGATCTTGTTCGGATTGTTCTTCTTTGGTTTTTAATAGTTGTGCAAAACCCAGCAGACCGTTTAACGGCGTACGCAATTCATGGGAAATATTGGATAAAAATCGCGATTTAGCTTGACTGGCTGCTTCGGCGTTGTTTTTGGCGGTGACTAATTCATTGGTTCTTTTTCGAATAATGGTTTCGGTTTCAAAATAACGACCGGTGAGTAATAATAAACCGGTTCCCAATAAACTGGTGAATAAAAAGCCGCTGATTAACAGCCACCACATAGACCAGTGAGTTTGATTGTCGGTGGTGTTGATAAAGCTGAAACTGGCCAGCCAGTTTTGATTGCCCAAATTCAGTGAATAATGTCTAACAAAATTATTTTGATGGCTTTTTTCCCTATTGTATAGAATGACTCCGGTTTGTGAATTAGTCACTTTAAGCGATATGAGATTATGGCGCTGGTTGTTGATGATATCGCTGATTAATTTATCAATGTCTAGGGATAAGGAAATCACGCCGAATAATTGAAAGGCGTTATTTTCCAGATTTTTATAGACCGGAATGTATAGTTCTAAAATATTATGATCCGGTCTTAAATGGAAGAGCGTAGAGGATAAAACCAGTTTTTTGGAAAAACTTTCTAAAAGTTTTTTGGGTAGATAGTCAATAGACACTTGACTGTTTTCTTTTGAAGTATGATAAAGCGGCTGTAATTTAGCGTCTTGATATTGAATCCAGCGAATCAACTGTAGTTCAGAAAATTGGATTAAAGCAGAGTCGGTAAACAAATGAAATTCGTTTTCATCTATGAATTCCGTACTGATATAAAAACTGTGTATCGACTGAATATTCCAAAGATGGTTTTGTAGCCTGCTATTGATAGCTTGGGTGATTTGTTTGGATTGGTCGACGAATTGTTGTTGTCTTCGATTAAGATCCAGTTTTTGAACGTAAATGAAAAAGCTTAAGATCAGCGAAAAGGTGATTAATAAGGGAAAGGTCAGGGTTACGCGTCTGCGCCGCCAGATCGGGCTGTTCGGATGAAAAAAACTGATCAGTATCGGGCTGAAAATCACTACGCCGATACTGTCGCCTACCCACCAGGTCACCCAATTAATGAAGACTTCCGAAGAGCCTATCATGTCGGCTAAAAACATACTGCCGATCCCCACGCTGGCAGGTATCAGGCAGCATAAGGGGCCGCCGATAAACAGAAAGCTGAAGATGTCTTTGTCGTCTATCAATTCTAGAGGCTGGCGCACGTAGAGGCGGATTAATTTGACGGCTAATGCGGTATTCAGGGTGGCGCCGAGGCCGGTGGCGCAATAGATTATCCAGGAATCGTCGCTAAACCCGAATGCCCAGGCGCTGATGCAAAAATTGCCAATGAATATCCCCGGCAACACGGAGTAGCCGAATATCAGGCCGAAAGCTAACGCGACCCCTGACGGCGGCCAAATGGCGCCGGCCTGGCTGGGAGGAACAGCGAGCTGTAAACCGAGGAAACCCAGTATAAAATAACTGATGGCAACCAGAATGATGAGTAGCGGCGTATAAGCTATTTTTGATGGGTTGGCTTTAAACAACATAGTTTATGATAGCGTTGGTTTATAGGAGTGCGTGTCTATGGGGATGCAGATTATTTGATTCCCATTCCTAAATTTCTTTGTAGTCGCCTTAATCTCATTTTACAATACTCCGTGCAAACTCTGTTGCTGGCCTTGGTTTTTTCTGCATTAAGCGCCGCCAATCATCCGGAAAGCCAAAAGTTGTTTGTATGTTTTAGCTGTTAAGGAAGGTGAATTTTAAAACAAACGAGATTGTCATCACAGCTAAATGGATTATAGAACAAGTAAGCTAAATTACGCGGAAATTTTCATATTACTTACAATTAACCGTCTACGTTCTTATTAGATATTTAAAAAACAAATTTTATTAATCGTCACTCATGATCCAGAAAATTTCACATTATATTAAAGACGAAGTTTGGTCGCTTGAAGAACAGGGTTTAACCGGCTCGCAAATTTTAATGAATAAAACCTTAAGAATCTTTTTGCTTTCCGCTCAGGGGTTTGTTAAGGATTTATGTCTACTGAGAGCTTCGGCGCTGACTCTATACACATTGCTGTCCATTGTGCCGATAATTGCCTTGTTATTCGGCGTAGCCAAAGGGTTTGGTTTTGAACAGAATTTGAAAGAGCGCTTGTTGGAGCAAAGCGCGGAACAAAATGCCGTTATGCTGCAAATTATTGAATTTGCTGAAAATATGTTGATTAATACCAAAGGCGGCATAGTGGCCGGGGTAGGGGTTGCTATTCTGTTTTGGACGGTGATTAAGGTGTTGGGCAATATTGAAGAGTCTTTTAATTATATTTGGAAAATAAAACAGGCCCGTACTTTGCCTCGTAAATTCAGCGATTATTTATCGATAATGATGTTGGCGCCGATTTTATTGATTGCTTCCAGTAGTATTACTGTTTTTGTGAAAACCCAAATTACCTGGTTGTTGACAGTCATTCAGTTACCGGAATTCGGCGCCCGTTTAGTATTGTTTGCGTTGAGTTTTTCGCCGGTCATTTTAATGATGCTGTTATTCAGTTTCATTTTTATTTTTATGCCGAACCGAAAAATTAACTTTAAGGCTGGTTTGCTTGCCGGTCTGATTTCGGCTGTGGCTTTCCAATTGGCTCAATGGGCTTATTTAACCTTGCAAATCGGCGCTTCCAGCTACAATGCAATTTACGGCAGTTTCGCGGCTTTGCCATTATTTTTAATCTGGCTGCAAATTGTATGGTTTATCGTTTTATTCGGTTGCGAAATTTCTTTTTATATACAAAATTACGCCAGTTATCAGCATAATGATCGCTTTTCAGGGCTGAGCAATAAGGCCAAGAAAGTCATCGCTTTACAGCTCATGCATTTATTGATTTACGGTTTTGTCAGAGGCGATAAAACCCTGACTGCGGAAAAGATTGCCGACAATTTAAAATTGCCGCTGGTCGTGGTTCAGGACACTCTGGGGGTATTGCTGGATAGCAAATTGATCGTGGAATTAAAAGTGGAGGATGAAGAAAACAAACTTTATTTCCCGGCTTATGATATTCATGTTTTAACGGTTGCTTCTGTCATTGACGCCTTGGAGAAAGTCGGCGTTAATGACATAGAGGCCGGCAAAAACGCTGGACAATTCAATAATATCACTCAGGATTGGATGAATTTATTGATGAATAGCGATAGAAATGTTTTGTTAAAAGATATTTGATCTATGTTGAATAGTAAAGAGGCTAAAGAATTACCCGGATTTAAGCTATACGAATTTAGTTATCAAAATGTAGAGCATATGGTTTACCGGCGCGGCAATGGGCCGGGAGTGATACTCATGCATGAAGTGCCCGGCATTTATTCGCAAGTGATCGAATTAGCAAACTGCATAGTCGATCACGGATATACGGTATTTATGCCGCGTTTATTCGGGGAAGTCGGAAAAAAACCAAGTATTGCCTATGTTGTAAAGGAGTTGGGTAAATTATGCATCAGCCGCGAATTCCATGTTTTGGCCGGGAATCATTCCAGTCCGATTGCCGATTGGTTACGCGCTTTGTCTCGGGAAGTTCATGCTGAAATCCGCGGTTCCGGCGTCGGCGTTATCGGATTGTGTATTACGGGTAATTTTGCCCTTTCTATGATGTTGGAGTCATTTGTGAAGGCGCCGGTGTTAAGCGAACCCGGTTTGCCGTTTCCTTTGACGCCATGTTTGAAAAGCGCTTTACATGTCGATGATGAGACCCTGTGCGTTGTCAAGCAACGGGTGAAAGAAGATGGGTCGGTGTTGGGTTTGCGGTTTAGCAATGATCGAAGTTCGCCGGAACAACGATTTGATCGCTTAAGCGCCGAGTTAGGCGATGGTTTTGAAAGAATCGAAATCGATTCCAGCCCGGGCAATCCCTACCATAATCCCTGGTGGGCGCATTCGGTGTTGACCTTGAATTTGATTAATGAACAGGGCCACCCAACTCAGCAGGCATTACAGCGCGTATTAAGCTTTTTAGAGGAGCGTTTATCGGTTAAATGAGTTTGTGTCAGGCGGGTAGGACATACTAATAAAGATTGATTGATTCAAAGGGCGGAAACCTCTAAGGAACGGGGATAAAATAACATCCGCAACTGGCGCAGGATTTCTGTTCATATTCAAGGCGCGGAAACAGGCGCATAGCAAGCTATGTAACTGTTTCCGCAACGCCGAAGATGGACAGAAAGACCAGTCAGTTGCGGATGTTATAAAATTCACGTTCCTAACTGAAAAGTATATAATATTCGATTATTTTTAATTGCGGATGAGATATTTCATGATTCAAGGTAGTTTGGTTGCTTTGGTTACGCCGATGAATGAAGAGGGCGCGGTTGATTTCGATAGTTTAAGAAAACTAATCGAGTTTCATGTGGAGCAAGGGACAGACGGCATTGTAGCGGTCGGCACGACCGGAGAGTCGGCGACTCTAAACGAAGAAGAACATTGTGATGTCATCAAAGCGGTTGTCGAATTTGCGCAGGGTCGCATTCCTGTGATCGCCGGAACCGGCGCAAACTCCACCAGCGAAGCGATTGTTTTAAGCCGTCGCGCTAAACAAGTGGGGGCGGATGCTTGTTTGCTAGTGACCCCTTATTACAACAAACCTACCCAAGAGGGTTTGGTTCAACATTTTACTGCGATTGCCGAAGCGGTGGATATTCCGCAAATTCTATACAATGTGCCCGGTCGTACGGCTTGCGATATGTTGCCGGAGACCATCGGGCGCTTAGCCAAAATCGATAATATTGTCGGCGTTAAAGAAGCGACCGGCGATCTAGCCAGAGTTAAGCAAATCAGAGATTTGTGTGGCGCTGATTTTGCGTTGTATTCCGGCGATGACGCCAGCAGTCGCGAATTCTGCCTGTTGGGCGGCAATGGTACGATTACTGTGACCGGTAATGTGGCGCCCTCGATTTTACATCAAATGATAACGGCTGCCATTAACGGCGAGCAAGAAAAGGCGGCGCAGCTAGATGAAAAACTATCCGGTTTGCACCAAGCTTTGTTTATCCAATCGAATCCGATTCCGGTGAAATGGGCGGTGGCTGAGTTAGGATTGATGTCGAAAGGCATTCGCTTGCCGTTAACCTGGTTGACTGAAGATTGTTACGAGTCGGTACGCGCAGCGATGCAAAAAGCCGACGTTTTCTCATAACGTCGATGGTTTGAAATGAAAATTAGCAGTCGTTTGTTCATTTTTTTCTTCGCTTTTGCGCTTGTCGCCTGCAGCACAGTGCAGAAACATTTTCCGGATAAAACGCGAGAATATCAGTTTTCTTCGGAAATTCCCGAATTGATTGTGCCGTCGGATTTGCAAAATCAACATACAATTAAGCGTAAACCGATATATGCCGCAGAGCGCGACAATATGCGACAGTCGAAGTCTCAGATTAAAACGGTAAGGGCTTCAACGGCGGTTAAACGCAATATTGTCGAATTAGTCGAGTATGCTGGGGGCGCGCCGCGTTTACGGTTGGAACAGTCAGCGCTTTCCGCTTGGCGTTATGTGGGTAAAGCCTTATCCAGAAATTCCATTGAAATTATTCGTCGAGATGAGTCGCAATTGCTTTATGAAGTTCAATACCAAGCGGGCGCTCAAAATATAGAAGACGGTTCTTTATGGGATGAAGTTTTATTTCTGTTTGGCGATGACCCTGCCCAAGAACAACAATATCGTATCCGCTTACAGGAAAGAACCCCTACGCTGACCGAAATCATGGTGGTCGATGAAAACGACGCGCCGCATAAACATAGCGACAGCAGACAATTGTTGAATTTAATTCAAACTGAATTAAATAAAGATTTCGCTAAATAATACATTACTTAATATTTCACTGTGAGTGACGCATGTTGATTATTCCCGGTACATCCGCACTGTCCCATTTCCGCCTCGAAAAACTGCTTAACGAACTGCAAGCCATCGACAGCCGCATCAAAACGGTTTCCGCCCACTATGTGCATTTTGTAGATGTTGAAACTGCACTGGATGAGCAAGAGCAACAAATTCTGAATAATTTGCTTGATTACGGCGACCATCAAATCGTTGAAAGCAAGGGCAAACAAAAAACACTGACGGTTATTCCCCGACTGGGCAGTATTACGCCTTGGTCTAGTAAGGCGACGGAAATTGCTCAGCGCTGTGGTCTGCAAAAAATAAAACGCCTTGAACGAGGCGTGGCGTTTTCGCTAAGCGGGATGATGCGCTGGCCGAAGGCGGTGCTCGAGCAAATCAAACCTTTACTGCATGATCGGATGATGCAAACCGTGATTGATGCTAAAAAAATCCCGAATTTATTTAGCGAACAAAAGCCTCAGCCTTTGGCTTCCGTGGCTGTCATTAAAAAAGGTCGGCAAGCCTTAGTCGATGCAAATGTAAGTTTGGGATTGGCTTTATCGGAAGATGAAATTGACTATTTGACAGAGGCTTTTACGCAACTCAAGCGTAATCCGACCGATGTTGAATTAATGATGTTCGCGCAGGCTAATTCGGAACATTGCCGACATAAGATTTTCAATGCCGATTGGACAATAGACGGCGAACAACAGGCGGCTTCGCTGTTTAAAATGATTCGCAATACCGCGGAAAAAAATAATCACGGTATTTTATCCGCGTACAGCGATAATGCTTCGGTGGTCGAAGGTTCGGAAGCTGAAGTTTTTATTCGGCATGCCGAAAACGGCGAATATCGTTATGTCAATGAATCGGCGCATTTATTGATGAAAGTCGAGACCCATAACCATCCGACCGCAATTTCCCCGCATCCCGGCGCGGCGACGGGTTCCGGCGGTGAAATCCGCGATGAAGGCGCGACCGGTCGAGGTTCCGCGACCAAAGCCGGGTTGACCGGTTTTTCCGTTTCCCATTTGAATATTCCGGATTATCGCCAACCTTGGGAGCAAGATTTCGGTAAACCTGAACGGATTGCTTCGGCTCTTGATATCATGTTGGAAGGGCCGATAGGCGGGGCGGCTTTTAATAATGAATTCGGGCGTCCGAATATCGCCGGTTATTTTCGTAATTTCGAACAAGCGTCTGAAACCGGCGTTGCAAGAGAATATCGCGGCTACCACAAACCGATTATGATTGCCGGTGGAATGGGGAATATTCGCCCGATGCTGGTCGATAAGCATCCGATTCCGGCAGGTTCCTTGATCATTATCCTAGGCGGCCCGGCAATGTTGATCGGCTTGGGCGGCGGCGCGGCGTCTTCACAGACTTCAGGCGAAAGCGCAGCCGAGCTGGATTTTGCTTCTGTGCAACGGGAAAACCCGGAAATGGAAAGGCGTTGCCAGGAAGTCATCAATCATTGTAATGCCATGGGTGAGCAAACGCCGATAGTGTCTATTCATGATATAGGCGCGGGCGGCCTGTCTAATGCCGTGCCTGAAATTATTCATGATTGCGAGATGGGCGGTCGTTTTCAATTGCGGGATGTGCAAAATGCAGACAAGGGTATGTCGCCGATGCAGATTTGGTGTAATGAAGCGCAGGAACGTTATGTGGTGGCGATTAAGCCGAATAGTCTGGGACTTTTTGAATCTTTTTGTGAACGCGAACATTGTTTATACGCGGTCATTGGCGAAGCCAGTGATGAACAGCATTTAACCTTGAGCGACAGTTGGTTGGGCGGAAAGCCAGTGGACTTGCCGATGTCGGTATTATTCGGCAAGCCGCCGAAAATGCATAAAAATGTTGACCATGTGGTTAAAGACTTAGCTGCATTGGATTTGTCGGCGGTTGAGTTAGCTGAGGCGGTTGAGCGGGTATTGTCATTTCCGGCGGTGGCGGATAAAAGCTTTCTCATTCATATCGGCGACCGTTCGGTGACCGGTTTGGTGGCGCGAGATCAAATGGTCGGGCCTTGGCAGATACCGGTGGCTGATGTAGCGGTGACCGCCTCCGGTTTTTATGCGCTGACAGGCGAAGCGATGGCGATGGGCGAAAGAACGCCATTGGCCTTGATTGACGCCCCGGCTTCCGGGCGCATGGCGATAGGCGAGGCCTTAACCAATTTGGCCGCCAGTCGAATTGATTCCTTGCGTCAGGTTAAATTATCGGCTAACTGGATGGCGGCTTGCGGCGAGCCGGGCGAGGATGCCGCTCTGTTCGATACTGTAAAAACAGTCGGCATGGAGATTTGCCCCGAATTAGGCATAGCCATTCCAGTGGGTAAAGACTCGCTTTCAATGAAAAGCATTTGGCGGGATGAGCAGGGCGACCACAAGATGAGTTCGCCTTTATCTTTGATTATTACCGCCTTTGCGCCGGTTAAAGATATCGCCAAGACTTTGACGCCTGAGTTAAAGCGACAAGATAGTTTGTTGATCTTAATTGATTTAGGCGCGGGGCAAAATCGATTAGGCGGTTCAGTATTGGCGCAAGCTTATAATCAATTAGGTGATCAAGCGCCGGATGTCGATGATCCGGTATTACTGAAAGCTTTTTTCAATGTGATTCAAAGACTCAATCAACAACAACGCCTGTTAGCTTATCATGATCGTTCCGACGGCGGTCTGCTGGCAACGGTTACGGAGATGCTGTTTGCATCGCGGATCGGCGTTAACTTGAAATTGGATGAGTTGGGCGAAGATGTTTTGGGCGCTTTGTTTGCAGAAGAGTTAGGCGCAGTTCTGCAAATTCATAAAGATGATTATCAGGCGGTCATGCATGAATTGGAAAATGCGGGATTGAGGCGTTGTTGCGCCAATTTAATCGGCGAAATCGATAGCAACAACCAAAACTTGAACATCACCTTGGGTGATCAATTGCTTTACAGCGCGCCGCGCGCGGAGTTGCAGCAATGTTGGTCGGAAGTCAGTTATCGGATGCAGGCGTTGAGAGATAATCCGCACTGTGCGGAACAACAATTTGCGGCGATTAAAGATGATAATGATCCGGGTTTGACGGCTCAATTAAGCTTCGAGATTGATCAAGATGTGTTGGCGCCGTTTGCAGATGCTGCGCGCCCTAAAGTCGCCATATTGAGAGAGCAGGGCGTTAACGGTCATGTGGAAATGGCGGCGGCTTTTGATCGCGCCGGGTTTCAAGCCATTGATGTGCATATGACGGATATTATTTCGGAAAAAGTTTCATTGG
>SPJM01000199.1 GCA_006844585.1 Methylococcaceae bacterium
TCAAACTCGTTACATGTTCGTAATGATTGTTGCCAATCACTAAAGCGATACGGTCTTGCGGTTGATTAAATACGCATTGGGCTTGACTGATTATCGGCCATAACAAAAAGATGATGAGTAGGAAAAAAACGCGATATGGATTGAGAGAACTATTTTTTGAAATTTGGGGCACGATGTTTTAATAAGTTGATGGTTTGTTTCTGTTGGCTTTTTCAACGTCTTAGAACTACTTATATTATATCTGAGAATGATTCAAACTGTTATTATAGTGCTTTTCCGGTGAAAATCAGTGAAAAATTACCATAACCCTTTCCACCATATTTCTTCGGGTTTTTTCTCCAATTTAGGTAGATCCATTTGCCGGTGAATTTCCGTCAGGCTCCAGCCGGTTAATTTAGCCAGGTTTCTTGCTTCTTGTTGATGGCGTATGGGCAAATTGTCCAAATATTGTCGGGCCGCGTCACATTGTTCAGGTTTGCCTTGCCAAGCGTGGCGCAACACATAACGACCTTGAAAATTTTGTTTATCGCCGGTTTCTTGTAAACGCAAGTCTTCGGGGAAGCTTTCCGGCGTATAGC
>SPJM01000002.1 GCA_006844585.1 Methylococcaceae bacterium
GGTGATATAAACGCTTAAACCAGGATTGGGTGTTTTTATTATCGGCTAAAAAGTCATCCTGTTGCAGGTCTTGGCCTAATTGGACAAAATAGTCTTTAGCCTGTTGCATATCGGCTTGAATACAATGCAGCTGCTGGCTTTGCGGGTCTAAACTGATAATTTCTTCGTACCATATTTTTTCGGATAATTCGCCGCGCCATAGACGAATGGTGTTTAATGCGGTCTGTTTCTCAGTATCGGTAAGTGCTTCAAACGCATGTAAATACGCTTTACGCTTATCAACTGCCCAGGAGGCGGCGACTCGGTGCGGCTCTTGAATGGCCTCATGTTGCCAGCAGTACGCTTCGATTGCCACTGGCAGTTGCCATGCTTGACCGCACTGTTGCATGGCCAGGCGCATAGCGCGTAAAAGACCCGGTTCTATTCGGATACAGGGTGATAAGGCGGTAAACAGTTTGTCTATGGCGCCTTGTATGGCTGACTGTGCTAGTTCATCGGCACAGTCTTTATGCGCCCATCTGAGTAGTTGCAAGTGTGCTTTAAAGCGATGATCCACCGCCGCTGTCGCATATGGCAGTAACACAATGATGCGGCATTGTTTGCGCTGCAACACTCGGCTAATCGCCAGCCAGCGACTTGCGCCACGTTGTGGATAGCTGTGTAACCGCCCTAAGTCACTTAATATCAGCACAGTACTATGTGCTGCAACTTGCCAGTCGGCTAGCCCTGTGGTGGTTATTTGCTGAGGTTGCATCTGGTTATCAGCTAACACGGACAGGCTGATATTGGCCTGGGTATAGTGCTGTAATAAAGTCTCGCTGACAAAATAATGGTCTTGCGCGTAACACGTTAAATGACGACTGCGATCATCAATAATATGCAGAGGCATTTGTGGCGTTTTTAGTGGTTTTTTGGGGATGTTTGCTAAATATTCGCCACGGCTAACGGTGTTAACGACCGAGTCAAAATCGACTTTATGGCTGGCATGGATTTGGTATAAATAAGGCTGTAATTTTATTAATAGCTGTTTTTTAGTC
>SPJM01000020.1 GCA_006844585.1 Methylococcaceae bacterium
ACTGCTGGAAGGTTCACTAAAAATTACAAAAATCAGGCTAAAGCCTTGTCAAGCACTTTTTTAACTTATTTACGCTGAGTAGTTACAATTAAATTATGATTATACGGCCTCTCGTTTTAATTTCGGTTTTGGAACGCATTATAAAAGCAGGTATTTTCGTCAATTAGGCGACGTTTTTACAAAGCCTTTGGAGCAAAGGATTGATACTGCTCGGTTGGGGTTGAGCCTGAATCGATATGGGAGCGTCGGATTACATTTTCAGCATCGGAAAAGCAGTGGACTACCGACTAATACTTCCTTGGGGGGCAGTTATCGGATTAGTTTAGGATTCAGTTCGTTGATTATCAATTTTTCTCAAACCTTGGCGCCGGAATCTGCTTCAGTCGTCTCCGCCAGCTTGGTTGTGCCGTTCAGTCAAGATTATGTAGCTATAGTGGGTGTTTCCAGGCAAAATGACAAGTTAAGCGAGTTGTTGGAATTCCAGAAAAATCGGAATAACACTGATTTAGGCAACAGTTATCGATTACGCGCTGCTACTGATCATGTCAGGCATCGGTTTGAAGCCGGTATGCGTAGTCAAACACGCTATAACCGTTTTTCGATTTCCGGGCAAAGTAATGACGGCGTTAACAGTTTACGAGCCGGTATCGATAGTAGTATTGCCTGGGTTGGCGACGAGTTATTTTTTTCCCGGCCGATAGAGCGCAGCTTCGCCGTTGTAGAAACCGGCGGCATAGCTGATCTATCTATTTATTCTGAAAACCGTTTTGCCGGGAAAACAGATGTCGCCGGTCAGTTGTTGATTCCCGATCTCAATCCGTATACGAGCAATAGACTGCGTCTTGATCCGGTTGCAATTCCTTTTGATGCTACGGTTGAGCAGGAAAAAATCCGGATTGCGCCTTATTTTCGTAGCGGCGCTGTAGTTCAATTTCCAATCATTCGATCCTTGAGCGTCACCGCTACTATAGTAGATAGTCGTGGCAAAGCGTTACCGGCGGGAACTTTGCTGAGCGCCCGAAACGGCAGTGGTATGGGGCGAGTCGCATCGGCAGGGCGTGCTTATATAGAAAAGCTCAGTGTCGGTAACATACAATTTAATGCCGATACCGGGATGGGTGATTGTTCATTTAGCATAACCATGAGCGACGAGATGGGTTTGTTACCAGATTTAGGACATATTATATGCCGTTGAAATTATCCAGCTTTACAATGCTTAGGGACGTGCACGCAATAACTTGGCGATATGGCGCAGTATTTTTTTTCGTATTCAATGCGCACAAACGGGCGCATAGCAAGCTATGTAACTGTTTGTGCAACGCCGAAGACGAGAAAAAAGACAAGTCAGATGGTCAAGTTATTTCGCGCACGTCCCTTATTGAAGTAAATCGTCTTTTTTGTCGTGAACATTGTTTAGATGTTTTAAGGATGCTGTTGTGTTGTTTTTCTATGTTGCCCGAGCAGACCATTGCTCAATGCGCGGTTTGGACCGGCGGTTTGAACTTCGGCAATTATCAGCGCTATACCGATAGCTATACAACGGCTGGTATTGATTTGAAATGCGCTGACGGCATCCTTTATAAAGTAATGTTAACGAGCGGCGGAAGCGGTTACGCATTACGTAAAATGCAAAATGAAAGGGCTGAAACGCTTTATTATAATTTGTATATTGATGCGGGTTATGCGCAAATATGGGCTGATGGTCATTCCGGAACCGGCGTCAGACATGGCGTAGGCAATGGCGTCAGGCAATCGCTGATAATTTACGGTAGAATTCCGGCGGGACAAAAAGCGCCTCCCGGCGTTTATTCAGATCAGGTTGTGATTACGGTAAACTTTTAAAAGATTGTTAAACCTTGCGTGGCCATGGTCGCGGTTTTTTGATGTCTTTAAAAATTTTTTTCATGCTATATTTCTAAGACTGAGGATCGGAAAAGAGTCTATTCGGAACATGTTGGCGCAAAAC
>SPJM01000200.1 GCA_006844585.1 Methylococcaceae bacterium
CCAGCAGTTTTCTAAAGGCCGCCGCTTCATACGCTTCATTATTTTTCGACACGATCAATCCTGTTTAAGCTTATTTATTTTACCGAAATTCAACTACGGCTGGGTTTGGATGAATGCCGCCGTGGTTGATCAGCGTTGACTATAATATCAAAAATACCCCGTTACATCTTGCTGTTGAGAAACAAGATACTTGAATGGTATTTTCTAAACCTTTTAATTTAAGATAAACTTAATCAAAATCCTTTTTCCCCCGATAACATTTGTCTTGCATGAGTTTAATTAAATTTCCAAGGAAATGCCCTATATGCCTATGCGCGTTATTCATTTCGATATTGCCTCAAACTGTTTTCGCCGAATCCAACCCGTTACAACAACTCAGTGTAGAAGACTTACTGAATGTGCAAGTAACAACGGTTTCCAAAAAAGCGCAAACGCTTAACGATGCGCCTGCGGCGGTTTCCGTTATCAGCGCCGAAGATATTCGCCGATCAGGGGCAACATCCATTCCGGAGGCTTTGCGTTTAGCGCCCGGTTTAGATGTGGCGCAAATTGACGCTAATAAATGGGCGGTCACCA
>SPJM01000201.1 GCA_006844585.1 Methylococcaceae bacterium
TAAGTTAGTTCGGTAAAGTCGATTACCTTGGGTTTGCGTAAGCCCATTAATTCTTTTGCCAAATCTTCTCCAAATTGTTTGCACTCCAGAATTTCTTCTTCATTTGGGATGAGTTTTATCCGCATACCCGGAATCGGCACCCGTAATTTCAGTCCTCGTAAGCGATCTTCAACTAGGCGCACGGCTTCGCCGGTCCAGCCATAAGAACCGAATACGCCGCCCAGCTTGTTTTTCAGATTGACCACAGTGAGTGAAGACAATAAATCCCAGATCGGTTTCACGGAATCGCCGTTGATAGTCGGGGTGCCTAGAATCAAGGCGTCGGCATCTTCGATTAAATCGACAAACGGCGCCACTTCACCGCCTTCCATATCGTATAAAGAGGCGCGTATGCCTTGGATGGACATTGCGCCTTCGTAAACGGCTTCCGCCATGCGGCGGGTATTGCCGTAGGAGCTGATATAAAAAATCAGCAGGGTTTTTTCGCCCTGCGGGCCTTTGATCGATAGGGAAGGGCGTGATAGTTGGTGATAACGTTGGATATAGCGTAAAGGCTGGTCTCTTAAAATAGGGCCGTGGGTGGGCGCAATTAACTTCGGCTGCAAAGGGTCGATTAATTTCAACGCTTTGATCACGTATTCTTTAAACGGGCGCATGATATGCGCGTAGTAGTATTCAAAGGAAAACCGAAAATCACCGGCCAAATCGTTAAACAGGCGGTTATCGCAAAAATGACAGCCGAAAACATCGCCGGAAAATAAAATTTTTTCTTCGACCAGAAAAGTGCATTGGGTATCTGGCCAATGCAAATAAGGCGTGTGTAAAAACTGTAAGGTTCTGTCGCCGATATTGACGGTATCATTGGTCAGCACCGGCGTATAATTGAGTTCGTCTTGCTTCAATAGCGCTTTCAGCATGGATTGCGCTTTCTGGGAAATATACAAACGAGCTTGCGGCGCGCGCCGCATGAGTTCCGGCAAAGCGCCGGTATGATCCGGCTCCAGATGATTTAAAACAATCGCTTTGATTTCTGAATAATCGGCGACCGATTCCAGACGCGCGAAAAATTCATCGGAGAAACCTTCTTTTACCGTATCAATCACCGCCACGCCCTCGCTGCCGCGCACCAGGTAAGCGTTGTAAGTCGTGCCGTTGGCGGTTTTCAGAATAATATCGAAGGTTCTAAGATTCGGGTCCAGCGCGCCTATCCAAAAAACCCGTTCGGATAATGCAACCGCTTGTTGATTGCCGACTATATCCGGATAAGGCATGCGTTGATCAGTCATGACGGCATTGGGAGGCGTCGGCTTGGCGGCAGGCTTCCATATCTGTCTGTTCGGAGTAATCCGCCAGACCTATCCATTCATTGACTTGTTGTTGATCGAATCCGGCGACTTTGTCTTCGCCGACTTGCATCAGGGGGCGACGAATCAATAATGGTTGTTCCAACATTAATTCAATGGCTTGTTCAGCGCTGACCGTTTCCGGTTTTATTGCTCCGTTTTTAATCGTCGGCGCATTGCGGTTAAACCAATCAGCCACCGGCAATTGCGCAAAGAACTGGCGCAGAAAATCAGGCTTGTCGCGCCAATTTTCTGTCAGCAGGTCTTTTTCTATCACTTTATGTCCGGACTGCTTTAGCAGCTTTTTTTGTCTGGCGTTGCCCGCGCAGCCCGGTTTTTGGTAAAAAACGACTTCAGTCATATTAATGCGACTGTAGTTCCGCCATGGCTTCGGCCATTTTTTCCGGCGGAATGCCGGTTAAGGAGCCAGGCGGGTTTAACGGTACATTAAGGGCGTCTAAAATAGCGCCTTCAATCGGGCAAATACTGGCGCACTGAGGATCGGTATAATCACCGTCGCATTCGCTGCATTTCTTGGCGTCGATTAAAAAATGCGGTTTCGCCTCATAAATTGCATCACTGGGGCACAAAGGTTCACAAGCGTAACAATTGACGCAGGATTCGATAATTTTTAAAGCCATAATGTTTCCTTTAAGCGCTTATCCGTTGATCGTCGTTGGATTCTTCCAGTTTGCCGTTCTCCGCCATTTCCCGGTAGACGGCCATGACCGCGTCCTCGATATTCTCCATGGCATGTTCGCCGTTTGGTTGAATACCGGCTTGCTCCAATTGCTCCCATGGCTCATAGCCGATTTTGGAGCACAGCACGACTTCGCAGCCTTCCAGGGTTCTGATATTGCGTTGTAAGGCGGTTTCGGCATCGCCGCAGGTATCATCGCCGCTGCAATAGAGTTCGGTTTTACGATGGCTGATAAAGCGCACGCCGTCGGGCGAAGCTTCATAAACCAAAAATTCTTTGGCGTGACCGAAATGCATGTTGATGACGTTTTGCCCGCTGGTGGCGACCGCCATTAGCACAGGTCGGGTATTTAGCTTCGGGGCCGCCAGTGCTTGTTGTTGCGATTGTTCGCTGGCGGCGCGTTTTTCATTCATTTCCGCCTCAATGGCTTGGTGAATGACTTTGCGTTTTTCCATAGCCGCTTGATAGTCGATTTCCATATCTTCAATTTTGTCTAAAGTGAATTCGTCGCCGCGATCTTCGCCCAGCATACCCACCGCATCGGCGCGGCATTGACGGCAATGTCGCATCATGTTCATATCGCCGGAACATTCATCTTGCAGAGTTTGCAATTCATCGTTGCTGGGACCGCGTTGTCCCATCACCCCATAGAAAGTTCCGTGTTCGGCTTCGGCAATTAAAGGCATTACATTATGCAGAAATGCGCCTTTGGCTTTGACCACCTTACTGACTTCAGCCAGATGTTTGTCATTGACGCCGGGGATCATCACCGAATTGACTTTAACTAGAATGCCTTTTTCAACCAGCATTTCCAGGCCTTTTTGTTGCTGGTCGATCAGGATTTGCGCGCCTTTTTTGCCTTTGATGCGGCGATTATTCCAAAACACCCAAGGGTAAATTTTAGCGCCGATTTCAGCGTCTAAGGTATTAATGGTGATGGTGACGTGATCAATATTATGCTTAGATAATTCTTCCACTGCAGCGGGCAGGGCTAAACCATTGGTGGAAACACAGAGCTTAATATCCGGCGCTTGTTCGCTCAAGGCTTGGAAAGTGGCGAAAGTACGCTCAGGATTAGCCAGCGGATCGCCCGGACCTGCAATGCCTAATACCGTCATTTGCGGAATATTGGCCGCCACCGCCATGGTTTTCTTAACGGCTTGTTCCGGGGATAATAATTCGGAGACCACGCCCGGACGCGATTCATTAGCGCAATCGTATTTACGGTTGCAGTAATGGCATTGAATATTACAAGCCGGCGCCACCGCCACATGCATGCGGGCAAAATAATGATGGGCGTCTTCGGAATAGCAAGGGTGGTTTTGTACTTTATCGCGGATATCATCAGATAAATGCGATAATTGGTCATCGGTTGATCCGCATGATCCGGCTGAACAACCGCCTTCGCTTTGAGACGTTTCGTTTAGTACTGGCAATTCCATGATTGTCCCTCTAATGTTCGGTTAACAGCTACTAAGCATGGCCTGTGCCAGTTTTTAGAGGTGTTTTAAGTCATTGATTATTATCTGTTATATATCCTGTTGGGCATTGTTTGGCCGGGTTTTGTTGGAAAGATGACATAGAATTTGTGGGCGATTGTATCGATGAATACAAGCAAACGGTGGTGATCCGCTGTGAAGTGGGCTATTATTATTTTCTATTAATAATGAGTAGGTCAGACTTTAGTCTGACAGGCTTTGGTTGCGAAAGTCATTTGTAGCGCATCTGTCTGACTGAAGTCAGACCTACAATTTTGGCTATTTTGGGAACATGACAAAGAGATTTAAATAACGATGGAAACATGGGAAATGTTAGTTGCCGGGGCGCTGGCGTTGTTAGTGATATTCTGGATTTTTCCAGGTATTAAGGAGACGATACGCATCAGCCGCGAGGCGGAAAAAGATTGGCCGGGTTTTTTGTTCCCGATCGCCTTTGTTATTATGTTCGTCATTTTTTTAATCGCGATGGTATAAGATGATTGAAGAGTATTATGACGATGAGGAAGAACAGACAGAATATGCGGTCAGGCCGAATAAAACCCGCATAAAACAGGAAATTGCCGAGGTTGCCGCTATCGCTGAAAAAATTTGCGAATTGTCGGAAACCCATATTGCCTCATTGGAATTGCCGGATAGTATTCATGGCGCGGTGATGGATGTCGCCAAAATGCCCGCCAAATCGGCGCGTAAGCGCTTATTGAAATTTATTACCGGTCAATTGCGCAAAATTGAGTTGGCGCCGATTATCGATAAACTGGATCGTTTGAGCAGCCAAAGCGCCCATGCGACCCGTGAACATCATCAGGCCGAACGCTGGCGCGATCAATTATTAGGCGAGCAGGGACATGAGGCGCTTACGAAATTATTAGCTGAATTTCCACACATGGATAGACAGCATTTAAGGCAGTTGCAGCGTAACGCCTTGAAAGAAATTAAAGCGGAAAAGTCGCCGAAATCAGCGCGCTTGATTTATCATTATTTAAAGGAATATATTGCTAAATAAATCCAATTGCCGATAAGCATTCAATTCCGGTTTTTTCAACGTAGATAAAGTCACCCCCAGCAGTCTGACTTTTTGGGTTTCGATTTGGGTGTCGGAAAGCAATTCTTCCATCACATGGCTGACCGGCGAATCGGCGGTGATAATATCGGCGAGGGTTCGGCTGCGGGTGATTTGCACAAAGTTTTGATATTTAACCTTGATGGTGATGGTCTGGGCGGACATTTTTTTGTTGTCCAGTTTATGCAGCGCTTTTTGAAATAGACTGTTCAAGTTCTCCAAGATCACTTGTTTATCTTGAATATCCACTGCAAAAGTGGTTTCCACGCCCACCGATTTGCTTTCCCGGTGATTGTTCACCGGGCGATTATCAATGCCTCGGGCGATATTGTAATAATGTTGTCCGGCTTTTCCGAACTGTTGTTTTAAAAACGTCAACGACTTTTGTTGCAAATCCTTACCGTTGCGGATATCCAAATTGTGCATTTTCCTTTCCGTGGCCTGGCCGATGCCGTGAAAGCGGCCTATCGGCAATTGTTCAATAAACTGCATGCCTTGTGCCGGGGTGATCAGATAGAGTCCGTCAGGCTTATCCATATCAGAAGCGATTTTCGCCAGAAATTTATTGTAGGAAATCCCGGCGGAAGCGATTAATTCGGTTTGTGTTTGGATTTGCTGCTTGATGGCCTGAGCGATTAGCGTTGCCGAGCCTTGGCAATGCGAGCTGTTGCTGACATCCAGATAAGCTTCATCCAGTGAAACCGGTTCAAAGCAATCGGTGAATTGGGCGAATATCTTGCGAATTTCAGCGGAGGCTTCCCGGTAGGCGTCAAATCGGGGTTTGATAAAAACGGCTTGCGGGCAGAGTTGATAGGCGCGCGCCGAAGGCATCGCGGAATGTACGCCGAATTGGCGCGCTTCATAACTGCAAGTCGCCACCACGCCCCGCGATTGCGGTGAGCCGCCAACGATAATGGCTTTGTTGCGATAGCGCGGGAAATCACGTTGTTCGACGGCGGCATAAAAAGCATCCATATCGATATGAATAATTTTTCTGTTGTTTGACGCCATTAAATTAAGTATGTACAGTCAGTTAACCCAGCCTTGTCGATGATTTTAAATAACTCACAGCGCTTCAATGACAAAACCGGGTTAAGGTTAAATTTATCTTTTCTATTTTACACTGATTATTTTTCAATCAATATGGAGAAATACAATGGGTTTACTTGATACATTGTTGAGCGGCGAAAACGAACAACTGATCAATCAACTGGCGCAAAATGTCGGCCTGGATAGCGCTGATTTACAAAATGTGATCGGCAAAGTGGCGCCCGCGCTTTCCCAAGGCGTGAAGCAGAATATGAGTTCCGGCAACGGTTTGGGCGATTTATTGAATATGATGAACAGCGGTGGGGCGCAAAGTTATTTGGAGCATCCTGAAAAACTGGCGGATCCGGAGGCGGTTGAAGAAGGCAACGCCGTGTTAGGGCAAGTGTTGGGCAGCAAGGAAGTCAGCCGCAATGTCGCCAGTCAGGCGGCCGAGGCGACCGGTGTTGATAGCGATGTCATCAAGAAATTATTGCCGATGTTGGCGACCACGGTGATGGGCGTTTTGGGCAATAAAACGCAAGGACTACAGGGCGGCGATTTGGGCGCTATGCTGAATGGCGGTGGGGGATCGCCAATGGATTTGATCAGCTCTTTTTTAGATGCCGATAATGATGGCGAAGTCACTGATGATTTGATGGATATGGCTAAGAAATTATTTTAAAAAATTCAAACCTGAACGCAATATAATCCCGCTGAACACAAGCTGAAACGTCTGGAACGGGGTAAATACCCCGTCCTGCACAGAGTAACCCTAAAAAAAGAATAAGTTTAACAGGCGCTTTGCTAATTAGGTTTTGTTGTAATTTTTTTATATAATAATACCTCTAGTAATTTGTATTTATTTTAGGAAAAAACTTTTATGTTTAAACAGATAAGAAATTTAGTTGCCGGAGCATCTTTATTGCTGACGTTGCCAGCCGCGCAGGCAAGCCTTTTAACCGATGAGGTTCGCCTACAATTCATTGCAGTAGGATTGGGGACAGTTTTTGATGGCACAGCTATTGTTTCAGACCCTGGAGTTGAGTTTTCAGTTCCAGCTTCTAATCCGATATTGGTAGATGTACATGCGGACTCATTTGATATTCTAATTGATTTAACGGGTTTTGGATCTGTGGGTTTACCCTTAACCGCTATTATTTCAGATCTCGATTGGGTTCCGAATCCGGGTATTGTAACCGGTCTCACTTTAAGCTCCGGTAATGTAGCTGATGTAATTTCCACGTCATTTACTGATGATTCGGTCACGGTTAATCTGGCTAACTTGACTAATCCTCCAGTAAATCATAATTTTACATTTGATATTGAAACTTCTCATGCCGTGCCTGAGCCCAGCGCTTTTGCATTATTCGGGCTTTCCGCCCTGGCAATGACTGGTTGGAATAGACGTAAGCAAAAATCCTGATCTTGGTCACTGGACGGGATATTCATCCCGTCCTTACCGTTAATTACTCCAAAACAATTATTCACCCCTGCAATCAAAAAATTCAAACCTAACCGTAATATAATTACGCTGAACACAAGCAGTGAAATAAATTATCCTTTTGAAATGAGACCGTTATCTGAAGAAGGCGGCGGGGTATAAGTTAATTTTGTAAACGAAACGCGTCATCATAAGTGGTGTCGGCATCAAAGTCCTGCCAGATATAGCGGGGTTTAACGATGGGTTTGGTGGGAATCGGGGCGGTGACAAAATCAGTCGCGCCGGTGGTGATTCTACCGACCGTATTCAAGATGCCTTTCGCCAGTCCGCCGATGGTTCCATAGACTATGTTGCTGTCATTGACAGAGTTGATCATGTTTTTGGGGATTTCCAAGGGTGCGGTGACCATATTAGCTAAACCGTTGGTCGCTTTACAGCCGACTTTAGCGCCGTAGCTTTGATGGGCTTCTTCGGCTGCTAATAGAGGGCTGGCGCTGAATAAGCTAAGACTGAAAACTACGCCGGTTAAGGTTTGAGTGTGTTTTTTCATGTTGAGTCCTAAGTTGTAAAGCCGTCAGCATCAATGACAGCGTGAGTCGGTTGCGGTTCAGTTTATCGCATTTGCAATAAGCTGGAAACGGGATTAACTCCCGTTTCTTCGTCTGCACTCCTGAAACTATTTCTTCAATGCCGCAGCCAGCGCATTAGCCATTGCGCCCTGATTGGCGGCTGCTGGTTTATTACGCTTTATTTTAGGCGAGTTTTCCGATTTTTTCCTGACCGGGTCAGCATTTTTTGAAGGTTTAGGACTTGTCTCGGCGTCTTTGCGCATACTCAAGCTGATGCGCTTACGGGCAATGTCCACTTCCAGTACTTTCACTTTCACCATATCGCCGGTTTTAACTATATCTCTGGGATCTTTGACAAACTGGTCGGCTAAATGGGAGATATGCACTAAGCCGTCCTGGTGTACGCCGATATCAACAAAAGCGCCGAAGTTGGCGACATTGGTGACTACGCCCTCCAGCGTCATTCCGGCTTCCAGGTCGGTAATCTTCTCTACGCCTTCTTTAAACTGTACGCTTTTAAATTCTGGCCGCGGGTCGCGTCCCGGTTTTTCCAGTTCTTGCAGAATATCGGTGACGGTGGGCAATCCGAAATGTTCGTCGGTAAAATTGGCGGCGTTCAAGCTGCGTAAAAAAGCGCTCTGACCGATTAATTGGTGAATGGATTTGCCGGTATTTTCGATGATAGCGTTAATGACCGGGTAGGCTTCCGGATGCACCGCCGAGGCGTCCAAGGGATTATCGCCGTTCATCACTCTTAAAAAACCGGCGGCTTGTTCGAAGGCTTTTTCGCCTAATCGAGACACTTTTTTCAGTTGCTTTCTGTTGTTGAAAGGGCCGTTTTCATTGCGGTATTGGACAATATTGTTGCCGACCCCGGCGCTTAAACCGGAAACTTGCGCTAACAAGGCCGCCGATGCGGTATTCACGTCTACGCCGACGGCGTTTACACAGTCTTCCACCACGTTGTCCAGACCGCGAGCTAATTGAACCTGATTAACGTCGTGCTGATACTGACCAACGCCGATGGATTTGGGTTCGATTTTGACCAATTCCGCCAGCGGGTCTTGCAAGCGTCTGGCGATGGAAACGGCGCCGCGCAAGGATACATCCAAATCGGGAAATTCCTTGGCGGCCAGCTCCGAGGCTGAATAAACCGATGCCCCGGCTTCGGAAACCATAATCCGCTCGCATTTTAACTGCGGGTGTAGTTTTAGCAGGTCTTTAACTAATTGTTCAGTTTCCCGGGAGCCGGTGCC
>SPJM01000202.1 GCA_006844585.1 Methylococcaceae bacterium
TTCAGGCTGAGATTATTGCGCGTAAAGATGAAATCGGTGACCTGGGCCGAGATTTTGAATATATGGCAAAGCGTATAGAAAGCGCTTTATTGTCGCAACAACGCTTATTGAGGGATGTTTCCCATGAGCTGCGCTCGCCGTTGGCGCGATTGCAAATTGCATTGGGGTTAGCGCATCAGCGCTCCAATGGCTTGATTGAGCCGGAATTGGATAGAATTGAGCTTGAGGTTGAGCGGCTGAATGATTTGGTCGGCCAATCATTATCCTTGGCGCGTTTGAACAATCAGATTCAATTGGCGGAAAAAAAACCACTGAATTTGAATGAAATTCTAAAACAGGCGGTATTAAATGCGGATTACGAAGCTCAGGAAAAACAATGTCGAGTCGTGCTGGCGGAGTCGGCGCAATGCACCATCCTCGGCGATTCTACCTTAATGCTCAGCGCTTTGGAGAATCTGCTGCGCAACGCGGTGAACTACACCCCTGTCGATACCCAGGTTGAAGTGAGCATTGAATTGAGCGATGATGAAATTGTGGTAACGATTTCAGATCAGGGCGACGGCGTGCCGGAGGAAAGCCTCGA
>SPJM01000203.1 GCA_006844585.1 Methylococcaceae bacterium
CGCTAGCCAACGGCAAGGCGAATGCTTGGCCACCCAGCTTCACCATTAAGGTCGGCATAATCGCCAGGGTTAACGGCACTTTGATAATAATGGTGCTGCCCTTACCCTCTTCCGAATCAATTTCCACAATGCCGTTCATTTGGGAAATGCGAGTTTTCACCACATCCATCCCCACTCCGCGACCGGAAACATCAGAAATTTCAGTCTTGGTGGAAAATCCGGGCATAAAAATCAAATTAAAACACTCTTTATCATCCAGACGGGCGGCGCTCTCTTCATCCATCAAACCTTTTTCGATCACTTTTTGCCTCAAAGCGTCAGGATCCATACCTTTCCCATCATCCTTAATTGACAACAAGATATGGTCGCCTTCCTGCGAGGCCGTCAACACCACTACGCCTTCTCTGGGCTTGCCAACCATCACCCGATCTTCAGGGGATTCGACGCCGTGATCGACCGCATTGCGCACCAAATGCACTAAAGGGTCAGCCAATGCTTCAACCAGGTTTTTGTCGAGATCAGTATCCTCACCGACCAATTCTAGGCGAATCTCTTTTTTCAAACTGCGCGCTAAATCCCTTA
>SPJM01000204.1 GCA_006844585.1 Methylococcaceae bacterium
TGCCCTTATCCGGTCGAAAAACCCATATTACTCAAGCTGATGACATAGCCAACCATCAAAGCATCAAAACCTTGCAACATTGCTATGGCTGCACAGCGGGTCAAGGCAGTAGTTGCGGCGGCGCGATAACCGAAAAATAGAGCTTATGTCGCGCCCATCATCCGTTGTTCAGGTTTTTTGCAAAGCGCCGATAGCCGGTGAGGTTAAAACCCGCACTCAGCCGCAATTGAGCGCCGAACAGGCCGCCCGACTTCATCAGCAGTTGTCCTTACGCACACTGCAAGAAATCAGCAATTCCGCTCACTACGAAATAGAACTATGGTGTGCGCCGAAAACCGATCATCATTTTTTTCAGGAAATTGAAAGTCGCTATGCAATTACCTTGAAACAGCAGTGCGAAGGCGATTTGGGCGCGCGCATGAGCTATGCCATGCAAACCGGCTTGAAAGACTATCGACAAGCGGTGTTAATTGGAACTGACTGCCCGGGTTTATCCAAGCCTTTAATTGAGCAAGCTATTAAGGCTCTACAAAACAGCAATGACTGCTGCATAGCGCCTGTCGAAGACGGCGGCTATTGCC
>SPJM01000205.1 GCA_006844585.1 Methylococcaceae bacterium
CCGGCTATGATCATTTGCTTTTTTTAGTGGGCGTCATTTTCTTTCTGTACCGAACCCGCGATGTTTTGGTCTATGTCAGCCTGTTCACGCTAGGCCATAGTTTGACGCTGTTAACCGGCGTTTTAGCGCATATCAGCATCAATGCATATTTAATCGACGCCATTATCGGTTTATCGATTGTTTATAAAGGTTTCGATAACCTGGGAGGCTTTAAAAAAATTTTCGGCTTCCAACCCAACACCCGCGTCGCGGTGATGATTTTCGGTTTATTTCATGGTTTCGGCTTAGCAACCAAACTTTTGGATTTTCAGCTTCCGGATCAAGGCTTATGGAAAAATCTGCTCGCCTTTAATATCGGCGTTGAACTAGGGCAATTTTTCGCTTTATTATTTATCGTTATCGCCCTAAATGTCTGGCGCCGCTCGCCCAGCTTTTACCGATTTTCAACCACGACCAATACCGGATTAATGGCGGGCGGCTTCATTTTATTCGGTTATCAAATGACAGGCTATTTCATCGCCAGCTAATATGAGCAATCAAGACACCCAAACACCTTCCACCCAATCATTAATTATTTCC
>SPJM01000206.1 GCA_006844585.1 Methylococcaceae bacterium
GCGAACCGTTAACTCGGCAGGATTTGCCGGAGATTGTGCAACATGCGCGTGAATTAGGTTATTACTCTAATCTGATTACTTCCGGTTACGGCTTGAATGAAGATAAAATCATTGCCTTGAAAGAGGCTGGATTGGATCATATTCAAGTGAGCATTCAAGCCAGCACCCAGGAATTGAATGATCATTTGGCCGGTACGGAATCTTATTTACATAAACGAGAAGTAGCGCGGTTAGTCAAAAAACACGACTACCCAATGGTGCTGTGCGTGGTGATTCACCGGGAAAATATCCACCAAATGCAGCAGATTCTGGAAATGGCGGAAGAGTTAGGCGCCGATTATTTGGAAGTAGCCAACACCCAGTATTATGGCTGGGCGCATGTCAACCGCGATCAATTGTTGCCGACTCGCGAACAATTTCTGGAAGCGGAAGAAATTGCTCAGGCTTACAAGGAAAAAGTAGCCGGTAAAATGAAAATCTATTATGTGATACCTGATTTTTATGAGGACCGTCCAAAAGCCTGCATGAATGGCTGGGGAACCACCTTTTTGACGATAGCGCCCGACGGTGTGGCTTTACCTTGTCACTCA
>SPJM01000207.1 GCA_006844585.1 Methylococcaceae bacterium
CTCGAATCAAGACGCAGAGCGTCATCCCAGGCATTCCCACGCAGAGCGTGGGAACGATGAGCCGTCTATTTTCCACTGAGGCTCCGCGTCTCAAATCAAGGCGCAGAGCGTCAGTACAGGCATTCCCACGCAGAGCATGGGAACGATGAGCCGTCTATTTTCCATTGAGGCTCAGCGTCTCGAAACAAGACGCAGAGCGTCAGTACAGGCATTCCCACGCAGAGCGTGGGAACGATGAGCCGTCTGTTTTCCACTGAGGCTCCGCGTCTCAAATCAAGGCGCAGAGCGTCAGTACAGGCATTCCCACGCAGAGCGTGGGAACGATGAGCAGTCTGTTTTTCCACTGGCTTGTTTTATTGCTGACAAGCTTGCCAACTCCTCATAAATTCGCTTTTTCCGTTAGGATGCTGAGTTATGAAAAAACGAAATCTTTATATCGCCGCTTATGATATTCGTCACGCCAAACGTTTGCGTCGGGCATTAAAAGTGGTGCGCCAATATGCATCCGGCGGTCAAAAGTCCGTTTTTGAATGTTTTTTAACGCCTGCCGAAAAAAAGGATTTACTGAATGAAATTGAAACAGTGC
>SPJM01000208.1 GCA_006844585.1 Methylococcaceae bacterium
GCCATAACCAACCGGTAGCCAGCAGGACCAAGAATAAAGTTATAAAAAACAGCCGCTTAATCATTTAACGTTATAATAATTGTTGATATTGAGCTTGTAATTGCCGAGTAACCGAACCGATTTTGTAATCTTGATGTTGCAACTTTTTGACTGGCCATATGCCTATGACAGAATTGGTGATAAACAACTCATCAGCGCTTAATAAGGCTTGCTTAGACAGATTTTCTTCCAAGCAGCTCATCGATAGTTGCTCACAGAGTTTTCGAATCACTTGCCGCACAACTCCGTCAACACCGGCCATATTGAGCAACGGCGTCATTAAACGCCCACTCTTCACGATAAAAATGTTGCTCATTGTACCTTCGATGACGTTATCTTGAAAATCCAATAACAGTCCTTCTTGAATATCAGCATCATTCCATTCCGCTCTCGCCAACACCTGCTCCAATCGATTCAAGTGTTTGACCCCGGCCAAGCGTGGATTGCAGCCTAAACGCAAATCGCAAAACCGTATATTGACGCCAACCTCTGCATAATTTTCAGGGTAGACAGGGTAAGGATGTAGAATGAGTATACCGGTAGTAT
>SPJM01000209.1 GCA_006844585.1 Methylococcaceae bacterium
GAGTCAGCTTGGGCTGATTGCGATGACGTACTGCTTCATGTAAAGCCTGTCGAATCATCGATAACATGGGGGTAATGCCTATCCCGGCGGCGATCAATACGGCGGGGCGTTCGGGCGGAGTGGCGAATACAAAGGCGCCGTCTGGAGCTTTGGCCAGAATTGTATCGCCGCTTTGGCTGTGTTTATGTAAAAAACCGGAGAAAACGCCCGGCGGATGATCTCCACTGCCGTTTTCCAGTTTAACGCTGATGCGATAAAAGTCATCGTCCGGCGCACTGGATAGGGTGTAGGTTCTGATCTGTTGTTTGCCGTTGATCATCGCTTTCAGGGTTAAATACTGTCCGGCTTTGAATTGCGGTTGTTGAGCCGAGGGTGGTTTGAGGTATAAAGATTTAACCCCGGGGGTTTCATCCACAATACGGCTAATTTGGTAGCTCTGCCATTGCTTTCTCAGTTGATAAGCTTTCCGGGCGGCTTCGGCTTGCTCCCAGTTGCCGGTGAGCCGGGTGTTGGGGGAATAGCTTT
>SPJM01000021.1 GCA_006844585.1 Methylococcaceae bacterium
TTAGCAAAATACACCTACATTTTAAAGTACTGGGCGAAAACCTGAAGGCCTCGGCAGTCGAACGAGCGGTAAAATTATCAGCCGAAAAGTATTGCTCCGCATCCATTATGCTAAGCAAAGCCGTCGATATCACTCATAGTTTTGAAATTATTGAAGATAATATAACGCAATAGACACTCACCAATACCTTCCTCCCAAAATCGCTGTTTCCACGCCCAAAACAGCGATTTAGGACTGAGGATAAAATAAAACTCGAAACACAATCAAGCACGCAAAAATTGAAAATATTTCTCACAATATTTTAAAGCAGTCTACACTATAACTCAGTCAAAAATTGTCCGCAGTCGTTTAAAACAGCCATCATCAACGTCAAGAAAAGCCCGATGACAACAATTGTAGTGTACACAAGTCAATGAGATAAAAAGTGATGGCTGCTAACACAAAGCTGGATCTAATCAATGAGGCGCTGACCCGAGGCCATAATCCCGACCTTAGACTGGAAAACCTGTTACAGACAGTGCTAGACTCATTTAACGCTGATCGCGCCTGGCTTGTATATCCCTGCGACCCAACCGCAAAAAACTACCGGGCGATAAAAGAAGTGACCAAACCAAAATACCCCGGTGCGGCGGCAAAAAATTTAACCGTGCCGATGACGCCTCTGGTTAGCGAAATCATGCAAAAGGCGCTTAGTCAACCAACGGCTGTTGCTTTTGACCCCGGCGATCCTTTATTAACGGGATTGAATATTGAGTTCGCCATCCAATCCCAACTCGTTATTGCTATTACGCCCGTTATAGGCCAGCCTTGGCTTTTCGGCATTCACCAATGCGCTTATCCGCGTTATTGGAAACAGGCGGAAAAAAAACTGTTTACCGACATAGCCTATAAAATAGCCGACACGCTGACTAATTATCTTTTATTTTATGATCATAAACAAAACGAGGCGCAATATCGAATCCTGTTTGAATTTAGCCACGATGGACTGATCATTATCGATGAACAAGGAAAATCGCTACTGGTCAACCAGTCTTTTTGCCGCCTGAGCGGATTAACTCAAAAGCAGGCATTATCTTCCAGATTTTTAGATAAGGTACACGCCAATTCAAAAAAGCAAATCGCCTCACTTTTTCAAAGCCTCTTTGGCGGCCAAAACTTTCAATGTGAAGTACAATTTCGGCACAAAGACCTGACTCTTTTAGAGCTTGAAATACATGCCTCGTTAATTCAGTACCACGGACAAAAAGCCGCCTTGACCAGTGTCCGCGACATCACCTTTCGCAAGGAAACTGAACGCAAACAACAGAAAAACCTCTCCATACAAAGAGGGATTATGGAAGCGACGGCTGACGGCATTTTAGTGGTCAGCAATACGCTTAAAATCATTCGCTTCAATCATAAATTTTTGACAATATGGGAGCTGGAGGAAGACGCCCTAGACGATACAGACGCACATTTTTTTCAACATAAAATCGACGAAAAAATTTTAGCGGCGGAAGAAAAACGCTGGTCTATCAGTGATAGACCATTTTATGAAGACCCGAGACATCAAATCGTCAAGCTTAAAAACGGGAACATTCTTGAAGTTTCCTGCCGACCCTATAAAATTGATGAGCAGATTCAAGGCCTGGTTTGGAGCTTTCGAGATATTACCCGAGCACATGCTCTTTCAGAAAAATTAAATTTTCAGGCCAGTCACGATCCTTTAACGCAATTAATAAATCGTCGCCAATTTGAAATCCAATTGGATCAACTTCTCAACTTTTCTACATCTGTTAACACAAGGCATGCGCTTTGTTATCTGGACCTGGATCAGTTCAAAATTGTTAACGATAGCTGCGGACATATGGCCGGAGACGAGCTGTTAAAGCAGATCAGCAGTTTAATGCTTTCTGTGATCAGGAAACAGGATATTTTAGCGCGGCTGGGCGGCGATGAATTCGGCTTATTATTAACCCACTGCAAACTCAAGGAAGCCGAACGC
>SPJM01000210.1 GCA_006844585.1 Methylococcaceae bacterium
CAGGCACCCAATCAAGAATAACGCCGATGTTGTTCAAGTGGCAGAGATCCACGAAATAGCGGAAATCATCCGGCGTGCCGAAACGGCTGGTGGGGGCGAAATAACCGGTGGTTTGATAACCCCAAGAGGCGTCTAAAGGGTGTTCGGTGATGGGTAATAGTTCAATATGGGTAAAGCCGGTTTGTTGAACATAGTCAACCAATTCTTTGGCTAACACCCGGTAGTTCATGAAATTTCCCTGGGCGTCGCGCTTCCAGGAGCCTAAATGGACTTCATAGATGGACATCGGTTCATGCAGCCAATTTTGTTGGGCGCGTTGCTCCATCCAGTCTTCATCTTGCCAAGGGTAGTGGTTTTCTTCGCAAACGATCGCCGCAGTTTGCGGGCGAAACTCAAAAAATTGCCCATAGGGGTCGGCTTTTACCAAGATTTCGCCGCTGTGACGATTGAGCAGCTCAAATTTATATAAACAACCGAAGTCCAGCCCTGGAATGAAAATTTCCCAAATGCCGGAGCCGCCGAGGGA
>SPJM01000211.1 GCA_006844585.1 Methylococcaceae bacterium
AACTGGAAACCGGTCGCACTCATCAAATCCGCGTGCATATGGCGCATATTCATTACCCGCTGGTCGGCGACCCGGTTTATGGCGGACGCTTTCAAATGCCTGCCGATTGCAGTCCCGGTTTAGAACAAGCTTTGCGTGGATTTAAACGTCAAGCTTTGCATGCCGCTCTTTTGGGATTGGAGCATCCTGTGAGCGGCGAATATTGCCAATGGGAGCAAGCTATGCCGGATGATATGCAACAGTTAGTAGGTATTTTACAACGTGAAGAATTGGATTGAAGCGGACTGGCCTGTTCCGCCGGGCATTCACGCCGCTGCGACTCTGAGGTCTGGCGGGAACAGTTCGGCCCCTTATCAGAGCTTTAATTTGGCCAAACATGTCAATGATAAAGCAGAACATGTCGCCGCTAATCGTAAACAATTAAAAGCGTCATTACAATTGCCCGGCGATCCGGTTTGGTTGAATCAAGTACATGGCGATACCGTGGTCAAAGCCGATCAAACTGATGCGGGTATTGAAGCTGATGCCG
>SPJM01000212.1 GCA_006844585.1 Methylococcaceae bacterium
TCTGTTTTTCCAGCAATTGCTGAATACCCTGCTCCGCCAAGTTCAGCAAACTATTCAATTCATCTCTATCAAATGGCTCCGCCTCCGCTGTTCCCTGTATTTCGATAAAACCGCTTTGCTGATTCATCACTACATTCATATCGGTTTCCGCCTGACTATCTTCATCATAATCTAAATCCAAAACCGGAACGCCTTCAAAAACGCCAACCGATACCGAGGCTATTTGACTATGCAAAGGATTTTTTTTGATTTTTTTATTATCCAATAAATGTTGAACCGCCATCGCTAAGGCGACATAACCACCGGTAATTGATGCCGTTCGGGTTCCGCCATCGGCTTGAATAACATCACAATCTATCGTAATGCAGTTTTCGCCCAATAAAGTCAGATCTGCAGCAGCGCGTAAAGAACGACCGATTAAACGCTGAATTTCCAAGGTCCTGCCGCCTTGCTTACCCTTATTGGCTTCTCGCATCATACGTTCATGAGTGGAACGCGGCAACATGCCGTATTCAGCAGTAA
>SPJM01000213.1 GCA_006844585.1 Methylococcaceae bacterium
ATCCGGTCACCCAAGAACTTTTCGCAAGCTTGACGGTAAAAGAAAAAGAGTGGGAGTTGGAGAAAAAGGGTTTGCCGATAGCGCCCTGTCAAATTCAGGCTCAACAATCGGATGGACAAACGGTGGAAAAGTCAGTGAATAATACGCCGTCAGATTGTGATCAGGAAGGCAGCGGACATCAGGATGAAGAGGACGACGAGGGTTCCAATGATGGCGCAAAACCCAAGAACGCCTTTAATATATTGATGAATTATGAGTTGGGCATGCATTGTACCGGTTTTGAGTTCTCTTATTGCTGTGTGTTGCCGCCTTATAACTCCATCTTGGCGCAAGTGGTAAAAACCGAAAAAGGCAGCCCGTTTCCTGAACTGTTATTGGCCGATCCGGTGGTCGGCCTTGATTTCTTGGGTAGGCCGACAGTGGTGCGCGACACTGAACTGGATGCCGACGGCAATTTCAAGAAGTATGTGATGCGCTATTGGCATGAGGCGCAACCGAGAAATGACGGCAAAGGCGCGCCGCAAA